>JAOZST010000157.1:0-8715 GCA_029939535.1 Desulfobacteraceae bacterium
AGCAATATTTTTTAGTTTCATAGTTCACAAAGCATAGTATAGTAGCATTTTTGATTAAATAAATCATAAGAAATTTAAATTTACAGAGGGAAATAGACATGTCTTTACTGACAAGAATCCAGGAACATGGCCTGCTGTTCGATGGTGCCATGGGAACCATGCTTATCCAGGCCGGACTCAAGAGCGGAACAGTCCCTGAAGCATGGGTACTTGAAAGACCGGAAGAAATAATAAAGGTTCATCAGGGATATGCTGATGCAGGTGCTGATATCCTCATAACAAATACATTTGGCGGCAATTTAATAAAATTAAAAAAAGCCGGGTTTGAAAAAAGAGCAGACGAAATCAATAAAAATGCGGCTAGTCTTGCAAAATCAATTGCAAAGGGCAAATGTCTGGTGGCCGGTAACATTGGGCCCACGGGTGAATTATTGCAGCCTGGAAGCCCTATATCCGAAGATGCAGTCAGGGATTGCTTTGCAGCCCAGGCCCAGGCACTGGCAGAAAGTGATGTGGATCTGTTTTTAGTGCAGACTTTTTTTAATTTAAAAGAAATTTTAACCGCCATAAAAGGGATTCAATCAGTTAGTGATTTGCCTGTTTTTGCTTCCATGACCTTCCAGGAATATCCAAAGGGCTTTGCAACCCTTATGGGTGACTCTGTGGAATATAGCATGAAAGCTCTTACAGATGCCAATGCTTTGGTTGTTGGCGCCAACTGCTCCATTGGCAGCGACCGCATGGTTCTCCTGGCAAAAGAAATTCGGAAAGCAGTTTCTACGCCGGTAATGGTGGCACCAAATGCGGGTTCTCCAGAAGTCCGGGAAGGAAAAACCATTTACAGTGAAGATGCACAGACCTTTTCCGATAATATGTCTCGCATAAAATCTTTGGGAATAGAGGTGATGGGCGGATGTTGCGGGACAACACCGGAGTATATACGCCAAACAATAAAGAAGACAAAAATCAAAAAGTAATTCAAGCCATCTTGAAAAAAGGGTATAAAACAAATCAATGTGGATGAAAAAGACTGCTTCCCTAAGCAGTCTTTTCAGTTGTTTAAAGGAGAATTGTTAATGAAGTTTTTTTTCGAACCCAGGGGAATTGCTGTAGTGGGTGCCACAACCAGCAAAGAAAAAGGTGGCAATATTATTGTTTCAAATCTTAAAAAAGGGTATCAAGGCCAGGTTTATCCAGTCAACCCCCGTTACCGGGAGGTTGAAGGGTTTGAGTGCTATCCCTCGATTACCCATGTCCCGGACCCGGTAGACCTTGCCATTGTATTTGTTTCAGCTCAAATGGTGCCCCTGGTTATTGATGCCTGCGCCAGGAGAAAAATTCCAGGTGTCATGATTCAGTCGGCTGGATTCTCGGAGACCGGAGCCCAGGGAGAAGCATTGCAACAGGATGCAAAACAGATGGCCCACAAGGCCGGAATCAGATTGTGGGGCCCCAACTGCATGGGACTGGTGGATGCCAACCATAGATTAGTCTTTTCCACGGTGACACCCGGCATATGGGATACAGGGCTTACACCTGGAAACGTTTCTTTGATTGCCCAGAGCGGAATGCTTTCAGGGGCTTTTCTCATCGATCTCATGTCCCACGGGGCCATGGGGATATCCAAGGTCTGTTCCATTGGGAACAAGATGGATGTGGATGAAAACGATCTTTTGGAATATTTAATTGATGACCCGGATACAGCCGCCATTGGCTTATATCTTGAATCCCTTACCGACTGCCGACGGTTCATGGTGTTATCCCGGGGCACCACAAAACCCATAGTGATCCTGAACGGAGGAAAAACAGCCCAGGGAGCAGCTGCGGCCCTGAGCCATACAGCCAGTCTTTCTGCCAACGGAGTAATGGTCAGCAATGCCATGGCCCAGGCCGGAATTGTGGAAGCCAACGATTTTTACCAGCTGAGTGACTATTGCAAAACCCTGGGCATGTATCCTGAAATATCAACCCAAAACAAAAAGAGTGTTGCCGTCTTAACCTACACAGGTGCCGCAGGAATTGTTTCTACTGATATCATGCATGAACACGGCCTGGTATTGTCGGAACTCAATTCCATAACCCTGGATAAACTTCAAACCGTTTTCCCGGAATGGATGCCCCCTTCAAATCCTGTGGATATGTGGCCGGGAATCATTCTCAACGGATCAGAAAAGGCCT
This sequence comes from Desulfobacteraceae bacterium, assembly GCA_029939535.1. Taxonomy (GTDB): domain Bacteria; phylum Desulfobacterota; class Desulfobacteria; order Desulfobacterales; family Desulfobacteraceae; genus NBML01. Next base: position 2,179 of record JAOZST010000157.1, read on the forward strand.
ACAGCACAGCAATGGAAGCGGTCTGTGCCGATCCTGCTGTTGATGCTGTTTTTGTCCATTGTTTTGCCGGCGGATTTAGCCTTAAAGCCGACCTTGAAATGATGGCCCAAACCGCCAGAAAAGCTGATAAACCCTTATTCTGCTGGATATCCGGTGAACGTGATCAGGTGCATAAATTTCAAGTATCTGCACAACACCTCGGTGTCCCTGTATTTCGCGAAATCACTCGGGCGGTGGAATGTATGGGAATTCTTCTTAATCGGCCCCGGAAAAATAATGTAAATGAGCAGGAAAGCTATAGTCAAAAAATTCCCAGGATCAATACTGATCCCCGCCTGGACATCCTCACATCGGGAAAAGGCCTTTTGGACGAATATTTATCCAAACAGGTGCTTGCAGCCTACGGCATTCCAATTGTGGAAGAAAAACAGGTTTTTTCTCTGGATGCTGCCAGGCAGGCTGCAAAGGAAATAGGATTTCCTTTGGTTGCCAAGGGAATACTTCCCGGAGTATCACACAAGACAGAATCAAACCTGGTAAAACTGGGTATTGTTTCCGAAGAAGACCTTACATCAGCAGTGGAAGGCCTTCAAAATGCCATGCAGGACCAGGGCAGTATCCTTATACAGAAACAGGCACAGGGAAAGATTGAATTGGTAGCCGGGTTGGTCTGGGATCCCCATTTAGGTCCCTGCATCATGTGCGGCCTGGGCGGTATATTTGCCGAGGCACTGAATGACACTGCCTTTGGCCTGGCCCCTTTGAGCATGGAGGATGCCCTGAACATGATTGACCAACTGAAATGTCAACGTATTATAGGCGGGTATCGCGGATTTGATCCTGTGGACAGAAATGCCCTGGCCCGTATCCTTGTAACCCTTGGTGATATAGGATGCACCTGGCCCAATATCAAGGAAATTGACATCAATCCTTTGATTATTCAAAAAGGGATGCCCATTGCCGTGGACGGATTAATAGTATTGTCGGATAAAAACAATGTCTGACATAGACAAATAAAAACCTTATGGGAAATCACTCCATTCCGTAACTGGCACCAGCGGTACTGGTGGATAAATCTGCCCGTGGTTCGGCGGCATGGAATTATAGACCCAGTCAATATCAACTGTTCCAGTTTGAATCCCCCGGGAACGGCTCGTGCCATTAAAGGAGCCCCTGACCATCACATCCTCCATTTTCATGGTCAGTCCGAAAATTGCCACGCACTTTCCCGGCGGGATTTGGTTTAGTTCATCACCATAGGCCATGGTTGAAAAGGCCAGCCGACTGCTGTCCGAGGCCTGGCACTGGAGGATCGGCACCAGTTCCGGATACCCGTCATCACGGATATATGAGATAAACTTTAATGTGTCTAACCGGTTAAACAAATTTTCACTAAACACATTCAAAACCCGATCACTTTTCCCGGCAGCAACACCGCCTTTGGCTATTTTTGTCATCAGGGCAGAAAAAATAACCTTTGGCAACGGAAGTGTGTCCGGCCCCCGGGCATCAATAAGGTCAAGATAATGCACGGTGTTGATACCAAAATAGGCATTATACCGAAACATGGGCTGGTCATTATATGTCTCATACTCCGGCCCTTCCTGGCGCAGATGTGTCCACCTGGCATGTCCCCGCCACACCTTCCGATTCATATTCATTACCAGAAACCCGATCTTCGGATTCTTCTGAATATGAATTTTACTGTTTCCCTTACAGAACTCTCCTAGAATAACCTGTTTCGGGCCAGCTGCACCAATGGATGTGATCAGCGTAATATGGGGAAGACCCTTGGGGTTTACAGAGGTCACCAGCCCGATTTTTTCAGCCGGTGCAAATGCTTCAATGGTTTGATTGTCAAATTCTTTAATGTTATACGCCACCATCGGCCTCCTGTTTCATTTCTTTGGTTTGCACACGGGTTGAACCCGTGGGAAATACGATTTCCGGGTCCACACCCGATAATTTAGCTGTCTTTGTCAACGCGTCCATGTCATCTTTTGTTAGCAATTCTGCATCATGAAAAGTCCATTTTTGATCCATTCGCAAATATTTGTCCCGGCACAGATTATTAAATGCACACAATTCCCATCGGTCAACCACATCAGGCAGGTTTTTTGCTATAAACTGTCCGATTCCATTAATATTTTCTGGAATCGCTGTGGCATTAGGAATCATTGGTGTCCGAATCCACAACTTGTTCGGGTATACATGGGAACGGAGATAATCTGCTACATGCAAAAGGTTATCTAAAATTTGCCTATTACCATGCCCGGTAAACTGCTTATGGGCTGCAGAATCTATCAACTTCATATCAAACAACACCATGGCCGAATAAGCAAGTGCCTGCTCCAGGGCTGTCCAACTGCACTGGCCACAGGTATCCAGCGCAGTATGCAGTCCCTTTTCCCGGAGGGATTTTAAAAGCGTGCCTGCAAATTCAGCCTGCATGGTCGGCTCTCCACCGGATATGGTGATTCCGCCACCAGATATTTCAAAATACGCCCGATCCTTAATGATTTCCTCCACCAGATCCTCCAGCTTCCAGATCTTCCCCATAAGTTCCATGGCAGTGCCCGGACATTCCGCCGCACACTCGCCGCAACCAGTGCATAAATTTCGATCAATCCGCATCCCTGTTTCCGTGAAAGTCAGTGCATTTTTCTTACACACATCCAAACATGTTTTGCACCCGATACAACGGCTGCCCACCCACCAGACCTGGGGTTTTATGGAAATGCTTTCCGGATTATGACACCAGGAACAGGCAAGGGTACATCCTTTAAAAAATACCGTTGTCCGGATACCCGGCCCGTCTTCAGTGGACATTCTGACAATTTCAAGGATAGTGGCCTGATTTTTATGATTTTGTATTTGCATTTATTATTTTACCGACCTGAAAAATGGTATTGGTATACTATCATCAATCATTTTGACTTAAAATTTTTGATGACTGAGTCGAGCAATCACCTCATTCTGCAATTCCCTTCCAACGGAAGTAAAGTAAGCGTTATAGCCTGTAATTCGCACCAGCAGGTGCCGGTAGTCCCGGGGATTTTTCTGGGCATCCTTTAACATGTCCGAATCCAGCATATTCACCTGAAGGCAGGTACCGCCATTTTGCGCGTATCCTTTTAAAAATGCTTTGAACTTATCTCTGTGCTCGGGGTCCTTAATGATGGACGGATTAAATGTAATCGTATGGCTGGCACCATTGGGCAGGCTGTTTAAATAATCTTCCCAGTCCCCCTCCCCTTCCAGCGCCATACCGCCCAATACTTTTCCCACGGAATTGGCGTTTGCCGTGGGACCGTTAATATCAGCTCCATTGGACGGACAGATGGCATTGGACAAAAACTGTCCTTTTGCCCGTCCGTCGGCACTTGCTGCCATTACATACCCGTCACCCGCCCAGTAGTTCCAGCTCAGCATTCCCGGCCGAAACTGCCGGCCCGTGGAAAGGGTTTTGTGCTTCCAGGTTTCAGTGGTCCAGAAGTCCATGACCTGTTTAGCCATGTCATCTGCCCCATCATCATCCCGGCCATATTTGGGTGCCCGATTTTTGGCCAGAGCCTGGAGCACTCCATGACCCTCCCAGTTATCTTTTAATGCAGCAGTCAATTGGGCCATGGTGCATTTTTTTTCATCAAACACCAGGTATTTAATTGCCAGCAACGAATCCACAGTGGTGGCATAAGTGACGGCTTCCATGGTGACCAAATTGATCTGGGCCCCGCCCTGGGTCACATCCAGTCCTTTTTCAGCACATCCTTTGACCAGGCAGGACAGATACGGCGTTTGCAGATATTTTGCCCGTACATATTCGGATTTCTCATACAGATCCACACATTTTTGTATAATATAGGACGTCTGCATTTTATAGGCATCCCAGAACTGTCCCCAGGTTGTAAAGCAGTTCGCATCCCCGCTTTCAGGGCCGTCCTGACATATTTTTTCTGTTTTAAAAGTCATGGAATTCACAAATGGAATCAAATCCCTTCCGCCGGTTAAAGCCAGTTCAACCGCTTTTAACAGATTTAAATTATTATCAACCGTCCCGGACCGGTCATTGCCCTGCATGGTATTTTCAAGGCATCCCACGGGCGCGTATTCATGTACATTGTCTTTGTTGATCAGATGGGTAATGTCTGCTTCTTTTGCCTCCCGAAGCATCCCGGCCATGGACCGCTCATCAAAATTAATCAGAAACGGTGCGCCCTGGCTGGATGAAATCATATCCACCATCTTATCCATCAATACTTCCGGCGTATTCCCATGCATCCTGACATTGGGCTTGGGTTCTAAAATGGGGGTCATATCATCGATGACTTCAAGCATGGCATAGGTCAGGTCATTGGTCATGTCCACACCGTTTTTCCCCAGCCCGGAAAGGGTAATGAGTTGGCCAAATCCAGCAGTGATTCCCTGGTTCCCATTTCGAATCATGGCATCATAGGCAGTGTTTGAATGGACCCAGAAGCATTTTAAGATCTCTTTGCCAAATTCCCGATCCATGCCGTTGTTTATGGAATATTCCCAGTAGGGCTGCAGATACTGATCGATCCTGCCAAAAGAGATGCCCGGGCCGGGATAATTTTCATCACTCATAATCAGCATGTGATTAATCCACAGGGCCTGAACCGCTTCCCAGAATGTTTTGGGCGGCTCCCATGGCACCCGTTTCAAATTTTGGGCCATCTGATTTAGTTCTGCCCTGCGAAGGGCATTGGTTTCTTTTGCTGCAAGCCGCTGACATATTTTAACGTATTTTGCCCCCAGATCCCGGGGCATGGTTGCTGCAGTCATCATGGCTCGAAGCTGGGCCCCGGCAGCCCTGTTTTGTTCTTCTTTGGATAAGCTGTTGTACCTGGACTCCAGATCCCCGTGGATACCCTTCCAGCCCAGGGTCAACGCCCGTTCATGACCCGGAACCAAATGCCCGCTGGTGGCTCCCGCATTTCCATACCCATGGTTGTGAAACCAGAATACCGACTCCCGAGCACCATTTTTGCCCAGGGTAAGCCGATTAAAATCCTTTTGCTCTTTTTCTGTCATGCACATGGAGGCAACAATATTAAACCGGCCACCAACAATCAAATCTCCAGGAAGCAGCTCCTTTGGCAGGTAATTGACCATGACCTCCCGGATAAACCATGCCCGGCGCTCCACCAGGGATTTTTTCCAGAAATCATCGGGTAAAGTAACAGGCCTTGCAGACTGACGGTAGGAGCTGAGAAGGGACTGCATCAGCATATAGGTTTCCGGTACGATGTAAAAGGTCATTTCATTAAATTGAACATCCCACGGGGTGCCGGTGGTCCAGGATGTGGTCTGATTATTCCATGCCCGATCCGCCCCTTTAAAATAATAATCCCGGAGCCTGCCAATGCGTTTAGACAGTCCTTTGGTTTCCTTGATCTGGTGTTGTATAGCTTTTGCAGCAACACTCATTATGACCTCCTTAAATTTTAAACGCTGAAACAACAGTCTTTTTTATCCGGCATTATCGTGAAATGATCTTTCGCAATTGATCCTCGCCATGGGACAGCATTTGATGCATCAAATCCACAGCACTCTGTTCGGCCCGATCAAAAATGGCAGTGATAATTTTTTTATGAAAATCAAATACAACAGATACCACATTAGGATCTTGAAAAAATTGACCGGATAGGTTCGTGTACACTGGTTTAAAAGAGTTTAACAAAAGCGGATAAAGCAGATTATCAGTGGCAATGGCAAGTATCAGGTGAAACTCAAAATCCAGTTGGGTGATGACTTCTATATCTGCACGGTCAACCACCGATTCATGGAAAAGCAACTTATCAAGCTCCTCAAGCTGGGCTTCCCTGCAGTTCCTTACTGCAAGGCGCACATTTTCAATTTCAACCAGCATCCGCATATTAAGAAGTCCGTCAAGAAGACTGGCATCAAGTTTTCCATCGTGATATTCCAGCAGAGAAACCAGTAGAGAGACAGACCCCTGGCGGAAAAAATCATTGACCACAGTACCTTTCCGGGGTGTCATTGTCACCAGACCTTTTGCGGCAATGTCCACCAGGGCCTCATGCACCACCGGCCGGCTCACGCCCAGTCTTTTGGCAAGTTCTCTTTCCGGCGGCAGCCGTTCACCCACGTAAAACCCACCTGATAAAATAAGGCCCTCAAATCGCTTGATGCAAATATCTTTTAAACTCTTGGTTTTCACCAATTCTAATCCATCGATCATATTTTCTCCTTTTTTTGGCTGGTGGTATTACCATAACAGACAAAAAACACAACTTCAAGAAAATATTGTCACCATTTTGGTGTTTGTCTGTTGTAGCGAATTGAGGAAGAACCTTTATCTCATTTTATTCACGCCGGAACGGCCAAACCCTTTTGGGTCGCTCGGGCATAGCCCGAAGTTTAATTAAAAACAATTATACTTCACAAAATTAATATTTAATTTAGGGGCGGAAGAGCCGTTTATCAGGAATTTACAAACGCAAAAAGCCCTGACCATGGTAGCCATGATCAGGACTTTTGGAAGAATAATCT
>JAOZST010000033.1:0-4467 GCA_029939535.1 Desulfobacteraceae bacterium
GTATGGGCAACAGCCTCAATAATTTTTGCATATCCCGTACATCGGCAGATATTTCCTGCCAAGGCTTTGCGGATGGTTTTTTTGTCGGGTATGGGGTTTTCCTTCAGCAAAGCATCTGCTGTTATGAGCATACCCGGAGTACAGAATCCGCATTGGACAGCCCCATGATCAATAAAGGATTGCTGGAGATCTGACAACTCTTCTCCGTCTGCAAGGCCTTCCACTGTTCTGATCTTGGTACCCTGGGCTTCCATGGCCAGGGTAAGGCAGGATCGAACTGGTTTTCCATCCATTTGAACGGTGCAGGACCCGCATACTCCTTCACCGCAACTTTCCTTGGATCCAGTCAGATCAAGTTCATCCCGCAGCACTTCCAGCAGGGTATCATTGGGATAGACCCTAACCTCACAGGGTTTATCATTTATATCTAAGGTGATGAGTATTTTTTCCATGGGCAAAGACTCCATTTTATATTATTTCTTTACAGCCTAGGTACAGCCTGGGCTGCCTGAACCAATGCCTTAAAAACCATTTCCCATACCATGGCACAACGGTATTCAAGGGTGGAACCAACATTGTGAACGGCAAAGGCTGTTGTACTATTCATTGAAAGTTCCGCTGCCTTTCTAAAAACATCAGTATCAGACAATCCTTTTCCTTTTAAAGAAGATGATGCCTGGGCCAGATAAAGGGGGGACCTTCCCATGGCACCCACAACAATCCTGGCCTCCTCTATTTCATCTTTCCGGCCTTCAGACGGTTTTAAAAGGACCCCTGCACACACGATGGGATAATCAATGGCAGACCGATAGGCAAGTCTTTTATAGGCGCTTTGGGCCTTTTGCACAGGAATATTGATTTCCGTGAGAAGTTCATGGGATTCAATGGCAAAGGGCAGGATACCATCATTGGTATAAAAATCCACAAGGTCAACTTTTCTCTGTCCATCCTTTTTGGTCAGGGTGATGCCTGCTCCCAGGGCCATGAGGGCTGTGGCCCCGTCAGACTGACAGGTGGAGTTGCACCGGTCTGCATCCTCCCTTGCATAACAGATTTTTCCGCCGTCCTTGTGGCAGGCCTGACGTCCGGATCTCAGGAAATCCGACTGATTATAGTGATGGCACCTGTTGTCCTGAAGAATATTTCCGCCAATGGTTCCAGTAAAATGCTGAATGGAGGTGGCCCCTATCTTTTCGCATGCCTGGAAAAGTGCAAACGCCTTGTCTCTAATGAGATCAGAACCAATAATATCAGCCAGAGGGGTTCTGGCCCCGATTTTTATAAGATCATCTTCCTGTTTAATATAGGATAATTCATCCAGGGCCTTGAGGCTGATGAGAAATTTGGGCTGTAAGAGTCCTTTTTTCATCCTGACCAGAAGATCTGTTCCCCCTGCAAGGATTTTGGCATCCTCCCTGTGCAGGGCTAAAAGGTCAAGAGTCTCTTCAAGAGTGTCGGGTCCTAAATAATCAAATCTTGGGGTTTTTCTCCTTAATCTGGTTAATCTGGGTTCTGGCTTGCTTTTTTGCCTTATTGGAACAATAATGCAATAATGCAAGCCTGACCCCGTTTATTAATTCAATAGGCCCGGTAAAAACAGGACCATTTTTGGAAACATCATCATTAAAATCACACAGAGAATATAGGCTGGAAGAAAATAGGCAACCCCCTGAAACACACGTTCAAGGGGAACATCCTTTGCCATTCCCCCCACAACATAGGTGGTGGCGCCAACAGGCGGAGTTACAGCTCCCAGTGTAGTTACAATGGTAATGGTGACTCCGAACCAGATGGGATCATAGCCCAGTTCCATTGCAACGGGAAAGAAGATGGGAATGGTTATGAGCAAAAGGGCCAGGGCATCCATGACAGCCCCGCCAATCATATAAATCAAAAAAATAATGGCCATGATGGTCAATTTGGAAAAGGGAAGGGTAACCACCCAGTCTGCAATATCAAAGGGAATTCTGGTGATGGCCAGGAAACGTCCGAATATCATGGCTCCGGTAATGATGACAATTACCATGCAGGAAATCTTTAAGGTGTCAAAAATGGAATTGTAAAAGTCATTCCAGGAAAGATTTTTCTGGAACAGGCCGATGATAACGGCAAAGAATGATCCGATTGCTCCGGCTTCCGTGGGAGTGAATAGGCCAAAATACAATCCCACCATTACCACCAGGAAAAGGATGAGCATTTCAACGGCTCCGGCAAGGGATCGTATTTTTTCCCGGAAACTGGTTTTTTCTCCCACAGGTCCCCAGGAAGGATAGATGGTGCAGAGTACATACACTGTAACTGTTAGTAAAAAGGCAAGCAGGATACCCGCACCCAGGCCGCCGTAAAAGAGTTTGGCAATGGACTGCTCCGTGGAAAGCCCTATGATAATCAATACCACAGAAGGGGGAATCACCACACCCAGGGTTGATCCGCAGGCAATGGCCCCGGTGCTGAGCATGGGTTCATACTTATACTTATTCATCTGGGGCAGGGCAACCGTGGTCATGGTTGCGGCAGTGGCTGCATTGGAACCGCAGATTGCGGCAAAGGCTGCGCAGGCCATGACCGTTGCCATGGCAATCCCGCCCCTTATGTGGCCCACCCATTTAAAGGCAGCATTATAAAGTTTTTCATTTACCCCTGAATAAAAGGCAATCTGGCCCATGAATATAAACAAAGGGATCACTGTTAACCCGTATTTGGAAAAGGTATCCCAGGTTACAGTGGCCAGCATATTAAACCCTGCATCCAGGGAAATCACATAGGAAAATCCCGCAAACCCTACAAGGCCCATGGCAAACCCAACGGGAATGCCGAAAACAAACAGGATAAAGAGAAGGAAAAGAATGCCAATAATACCTACCAGGGTAAGGCTCATTTTTTACCCTCCTTTTGGGGTAAAACTACCTTTAAAAAATCTGTAAACAGAGCCAGTGCCAGGATAAAGCATCCAAAGGCCACGGCCAGGGTAAAGGGATAATAGATAATTCTCAGGGTTTCCGAGAGTTCACCAGCATTTTTTAAAGTTAATGCCTTTTGAACAACATGCCAGGCCGTAATAAAGAAAAAAGTTGAGCAAATCCCGTGGTTGACAATGGAAATAAATCGTTTCAGAGGTTTTGGATAGGCATTGACCAGTACATCCACGGAAATATGCCCATTGGTAAACTGGGTATATCCCAGGGCAAAGGCAGTTACAACGGCTCCGGCATATCCCATGAGTTCAAAGGTTCCCCGGATGGGGATATAAAACTGCCGGATAAAGATGTTTGCACAGGTCAAAAGGATCATACCAATTAGAAATGCGCCGCCTGTCAGGGTCAGTATCTTGTTTAATAATTTATTGATTTTTATTAAAAGATCCATGGGAAGTCTCCCCAAATCCCTGGCCTGTCCTTAGAACCGGCCAGGGATTGGTACAGTTTATTGAATATAAGACTTAATATCCTTGATAATTTCTTCGGCAGGAAGACCTTTTTCTTTGGCTCCTTTTATCCATTTATCCGTGATAAAATCAAGTTTTCCATCCCACTTGGCTTTTTCAGCAGCTGAAAGGGAGATAAACTCAACATTGTTAGACTCTTTTGACCATGCAATGGATTTTTTAATCTGTTCATCCATGTAATCGCCCGTCCATAGAGACTGTTCTTCTTTCAGATCCAGCATAACTTTTTGTACATCCTTGGGAAGGGAATTAAATTTTGCCTTGTTCATGATAACGCTGAAGGGATAGATAACCGTCTCGGTCATGGTCACATATTTACAGTTTTCAGCAAATTTAAAGTCTTTCATGACTTCCAGGGAAGAGAAAAGTCCTTTGACCGTTCCTTTTTGTAATGCTTCCACTGTTGCTGGCATGGGCATTCCAACAGGATTGGCTCCCCAGGCCTTCAGAATCTGGGCTGCACCGCCGGAAGCTCTTAAATCCAGGCCTTTCATATCGTCAAGGGTATTTACTGGAACCTTGGACATGACATTTCCCGGGGCATTGGTAAACATGGCAAGCACGATTACGTCTTCAAAGGCTTTTGGTTTGTATTTTTCATAGAGCTTGAGCAGGGCCATACTCCCAACTTTGGCATTGGGTATACCCAGGGGAAGACTGGTGGCATTGGTGACAATGAACCGGCCCGGCTGATATGCCATGCAGATATTACCGATGTCGGCCTGACCTGCAATTACACCGTCCAGCATGCCCTTGGCACCCAGAAGAGTTCCGCCGGGGAATGTATTGATCTGGACCTGTCCGTCAGTGCGTTTTTCAACTTCTACTTTCCATCTTTCCATTTGAACACATGGGAATGTGGGTGCTGGAGGGAAATTGGCATAATTGAGTTTAATTTTGCCTGCCTCTGCCGGTGTGTGAAATAATACCAGGCAGGTGACAATTGTAAATAGAAATAAAATTGTTGTGCTAATTGTTCTTTTCACCATGGTTTTGCCTCCGTTATAAAATTGTTAATATGC
>JAOZST010000033.1:4567-24487 GCA_029939535.1 Desulfobacteraceae bacterium
CGGTTGGTTTTGACCCCGGTTGGTTGTTTACCTTTTCTCGCGGCTCTCGCTATTATTCGTCTCGCTTCTTTATTGCTGCCAGAACTTTCTCAGGGGTAATAGGCAGATCCTTGATCCTGACACCAATTGCATCATAAATTGCATTGGCAACGGCCGGGGCTGTTGGAACACAGCCTGGTTCTCCAATTCCCTTGGCACCAAAGGGACCATCTTTATCAGGTGTTTCAAGAACAGGGGCTGTGATTTTTACAGCATCCTTGGCAGTAAAAAGTTTATAGTCCCTGAAATTGGCATTCATGTTTTTCCCGTTTTTATGCACCACCTCTTCGGAAAGGGCATAGCCAAGACCCATGACCACTCCACCATAGACCTGGCCTTCCAGGAGCAGGGGATTAATCGCCTGGCCCACATCATGGGCAGCAACATATTCAAGAACCTCTACCTTGCCGGTTTCTTCATCCACTTTTACTTTTACTCCGTGGACTCCAAATGTGTAGGTCATGGACATGTTCCCTTTAAAGTCTTTGCCCATGTTTTCATTGGCAGGGTCATAAAAATGATCTGCCATGAGCATGGTTCCCCCGGGTGAAAAATGGGCTTTTCGTAATAGTTTGTCCAGGGGCATGGATTTTTCAGGATCATTGGGTACAAATATGAGTCGGTCTTTCAAAACAAGATCTTCGGGTGGTGCATCCAGTATTTTGGAACCAAATTCCAAAATTTTCTTTTTTACTTTTTTGGCTGCTCCAAGGGCTGCGTTCCCTGCCACAAAAGTGCTACGGCTGGCATGAGCTCCAACATCCCATGGGCAGACATCAGTATCAGAATGCACAACATTGATGTCTTCCACCAGAAGTCCAAGCTCTTCCGCCACAATCTGGGCAGTAATGTTGTCAAGTCCCTGGCCCATGTCTGTGCCGCCGGTGAATATATCCACCTTGGCATAATCATCCATTTTCAAAAGAGCACCACATCCATCGGATTTATAGATACGGGCTCCGCCTCCAACATGGATCAGGGAGGCAACGCCAATGCCGACTCCTTTTTCTTTGGAATAGTTTTTCCGCAATTGTTTCTCAGCTGCGTCAAGACAGAGATCCAGGCCGCAGGAGGTTATTTTGAAATCCTGGGGTGTTATATCTCCGGGATGGTTGCGGTTGATCCTGCGGAACTCAATGGGGTCGATGCCTGCTTTCTGAGCCAGCATATCAATATTGCTTTCAATGGCAAAGGTGGCCTGGGGGTTACCATATCCCCTCATGGCCTGGGAATAGGTATTGTTTGTATATACACACTTTGCATCGTACCTGACATTTTCAACCCTGTAAAGAGAGGTTATGGGCATCATCATCACAGAGGGCGTTGTAGCTCCCCAGGAGGTATGGGCACCATTATCCAGAATCATTTTAATATCTCTGAACAAGAGTTTTCCGTCTTTGTCACAGCCTTGTTCAATATCGATGATTGTGGGCTGACGGGTGGAGGTAGCCGTGAATTCTTCCTGCCTGTCAAACACAATTTTAACAGGTTTTCTGCATGTGTGAGCCAGAAGAATCGCAATGTGCTCATAGGCATAGGTGTCCAGCTTACTACCAAATCCGCCTCCGATAATGGGTTTGATCACCCGTACCCTTTTGTTTGAAAGACCCATGGTTTTAAGGGCTTCCAGAAAATCCTTCTGGGCCAGGGAAGGAATTTGTGTATTGGAGTAAATGGTTAAATTATCATTGGCATCAAAAATAGCAAGAGCGCCACTGGTCCCCATGCAGCAATGGGTTACCCATGTGGTGGAAAACCGGCCTTCAACCACAAAGGCTGCATCTTTCCGGGCCTTTTCCACATCCCCATAATGAAGACTCCATGGCAGCTTAAGTACATTGGACTTATGGTATTCATGTACCAGTGGGCTGTCTTTTTCCATGGCTTTTTCAGGATCAAAAACCCCTTCCAGCTCTTCATATTCAATTTCAATGAGATCCAGGGCTTTTTTGGCAATTTCAGGGGTTTTGGCTGCCACAGCTGCAACCTCGTCCCTGAAAGAGCAAACCTTGCCTTTTTTAATGGGCGGGTTGTCTTTATAAAATCCCATTTTCATTTTTTTTGGAACATCCTCTCCCGTGAGAACCGCATAAACTCCAGGAAGAGCCTTGGCTTTAGAGGTATCGATTTTAATGATGTTTGCATGGGCAAATTTGCTGTATAGAATTTTTCCATAAAGCATACCCGGCATTTTAATATCCTGGATATATTCTGCCCTTCCCATGGCTTTCTGGGCGGCATCCAGTTTTGGGATTGGTTTTCCGACTACACTGAAATCCCTGGTCAGATCTTTATTGGAGTTAGTCATTTTGTCCTCCCTTGTTTTCTGCAACCAGTTTTTTTGCTGCCTCCACAGATTCAAAAATCGGTATATAACCAGTACACCTGCAGATATTTCCGGCAAGGGCATGTTTTATCTCTTCTTGGTCAGCATCAGGGTTTTCATCCAGCAATGCCTTGGAGGACATTATCATTCCAGGGGAACAGAATCCGCACTGGATCCCGCCATTATCAACAAAAGACTGCTGTAGAGGATGAAGGCTTCCATCCCTAGATGCTAGTCCTTCAATGGTTTCAATGTTTTTTTTGTCTGCTTCAATGGCCAGGAATAAACAGGAATTCACAGCCAGCTTATCCACTATTACTGTGCAGGCACCGCATTCACCATTTCCGCAACCTTCTTTTGTGCCGATAAGCCCCATCTCCTCCCGTAAAAGGTGAAGCAGGGTCCAATGGTCCTGGATGTCACAGGTGATTTCATCACCATTTAATAAAAAAGATATGTTTGTAGTCATTGCTTACGCTCCATTTTTGATTATTTCCAGGCATTTGAGTCCCATACGTTTGACATGGACCCGGATCATTTCTTTCCTGTGCCAGGCTTGTCCCCGGACACTGTCCCTGACCTTTGATTCTTCTGCGGCTATATTGCCGGCCTCAATCAAAATTTCTTCGTTGATCTCTTTTCCAGTGAGAAATTTTTCAGCTTTAAGGGCCCGTATGGGTGTGGGAGCGGCAACTCCTAAACATATCCTTGCCTTTTTACAGGTTTTAAGATCGTCATCCAGTGTCAGCAGAACACCTATGCCTATCAGGGGAAGCTCCATGGCAGCCCTGCGCCCGAATTTCATATAGGCGCTTCCAGTAAGAGGTACCTGGGGCGGGATGGTGATCTTTTTAAGGATTTCACCTGGTTTTAAAATGGTTTCATAGGGTGCGATAAACAGATCCTTAACCTCACAGGACCGCTCCCCGTCTGGTCCGTGGAGAAGGGCCACCCCGTCCAGGGCAATCAAGGGGATGGCTCCGTCGGCAGAGGGCACGGCATTGATCAGATTCCCGCCTATGGTTCCCATGTTTCTGACCTGTAAAGATCCAATATTGGACACAGCATCATAAATAATAGGATACTGGTTTTGTATCATCAGGGATTTTTCAAGAACAGCATGGGTGACCAGAGCCCCAATGAAAAGCTCACCCGTTGCCTCATTTTTATGCAATGAGCTCATCTCTTCAATGTTTTTCAGGGAAATCAAAAAGTCAGGTTCCATCAATCCTTCTTTGACTTTAACGATTACATCGGTTCCCCCGGCCATGTATTTTGAAGTCTGGCTGTGCTCACCAAAAAATGAGATGGCCTCTTCAATGGTGGTGGGGGATAAATACTTAAATGGTTTCATAAGGTTTCCTTTCATTACCCTCTATTATCAAAGATACGCTGGGCCTTACCTGCAAACCTTGGCAGATCGCCATAGACGCAGATTTCAGCTTCACAGCTGACCATGATTTTTGATTGTATGGTTTTCTTTATTTCGTCCTTTATTTCCTTGAAATTGCCAGGATCAGATTTCTGGGCTGCTTCAGTTCGTATGGTCATATAGTCCTTGCCGTCATCCTTTCTTTCCAGATAAAGCTGGTATTCGCTTCCAGCCTGGGGAATTGAAGACAACACCTCATCAATCTGTCCTGGATAGATATTGACCCCCCGCAGGATAATCATATCATCGGACCGGCCCATGATTCTGTCATGCATGAAAAGAATATTTCCGCAGGAACAGGGTTTATTAATTTTCCGGGTAAGGTCCCTTGTCCTGTAGCGAACCAGGGGGGCAGCCTCCTTGCAGAGGGTGGTGATAACCATTTCTCCTATTTCACCTTCCTCCACGGGCATGAGGGTATCAGGGTTTAAAATTTCAAGGATATATTTGTCTGCCCAATAGTGAATACCTTCATGCATGGAACAGTCAAGCCCGGCGCCGGGTCCGTAAAGCTCGGTCATGCCTGTGATGTCAAACATGTCCTCAAGACCGATGAGCTCTTTTATTTTTGCCCGCATGGCAGAGGAACAGCGTTCCGAGCCCATGATAATCTTTTTAAGATTGATTTTATCCTTAAGACCCCGTTTGTTTATTTCCTCAGCCATGAGAAGGGCCATGGATGCAGTGCAGCAAAATACAGTTGACTGCATATCCACCAGAAACTGGCATTGCATATCAATATTGCCGGGACCCACTGGAATGGCCATTGCTCCCAGGCGTTCGCAGCCCAGCTGGAATCCCATACCAGCCGTCCAGACCCCGTATCCAACGGCAATCTGTACCCGGTCATTTTCAGTAACACCTGCCATTTCATAACACCTGGCAAACATGTCAAACCATACATCCAGATCTTTCTGGGTATAGGCAAGGACCTTTCGTTTTCCTGTGGTGCCTGAAGAAGCATGGATACGAACAACCTCCCGTTCCGGCACAGACAACAGGGGCAGGGGATATCCATCTTTTAAGTCCTTTCCCGTGGTAAAGGGAATACGGAACAGATCGTCAAGGGATTTTATATCCTCGGGAAAGACCCCGGCCTCTTCAAATTGTTTTCTGTAAAAGGATGATCCATAAAATGCATGGGCAATTGTCCACTGCAATCCTTCCAATTGATGATCAAACAATTGCCCTGGATCAGTGAAATTAGGCATAAAACTTTTTTTCATTGGTGGCTCCCTTAAATATTTGTCAGGCAACAGCTATTGTCTCTTTTTTATTTATTTTCACGGAGTTTCATTGTTGCGTCCATGTCCAGGGTCAGAGATTCAGGAAGGATAATAACCCCATAATCCAGTTTTGCCCTTTCAATGCTGACATATCCATATTGAACGTCCTGCTCAACTGCCCTGGGGTCCCGGTCAAAGGGGTTTCCGTATCCACCGCCCCCGGCACTTATGAATGAGATTTTGTCTCCGCTGTCGCAGAAGGTCAGTCCACTGGGATCGGCATTGTCCTTGTTTTTTAAAAATTGTGCACAGGCTCCGTCTTTGCCTTGGAAAATTCCCTGGGGCGGATAGATAAATCTTCCGGCCTGGACAGCAATTGTTGTCCTTCCGGGTGAATTCTCTCCGTTTTCATCTCCTTTGGGAGACCGGATAACCATCTGCCGTCCAATGCCACCCCTTTGTTTTCCAGGGCCTCCGGAATCCATGACAAGTCCTCTTTCTTCCACAATTAAAGGGGTGTCGCTTTCAAGGATTTCCACCGGGGTGTTGGCCCCGTTGGCCGGGAATATGGCACAGTGGTGGCCGTCGAATCTGGAGGATGCTCCCATGCCGCCGCCCCTGATGATCATGGTATGCCAGGGTTTTCCATCGGCTCTTTTGCCGTAGAGAATATTGGTCTGGGCAGGGGTGCCGCCGGAGCCGGCAATAATATTATCAGGTGTGGCTTTGGCCAGGGCGTTAAACACCATTTCCGTCATAAAATGCCCCACCTGCATCCTTGCTGCAACAGCTGCCGGGAAACTGCAATTGATAATGGACCCCTCGGGAGCAGTCATTTTAATAGGCCGGATGGCTCCTTCATTAATGGGAATATCCGGGTCAAAGGCTGACTTGATGGCCATGAACACATAGGCATAGGTGAAATTATAGACAACATTCACTCCCCAGTCAACCTGATCTGAGGTGCCGTCAAAATCCACGTGGATGTCTGATCCAGCCACTGTCACAGTCAGTTTTATCTCTATGTCCTGTTTTTTTCCAGCCCCTTCTATAATGCCTTCATGACCGTAAATTCCATCGGGTATTTCTTTAATGGCCGAACGTATGGAGCTTTCTGTTCTTCCTATGATTTCATCTGCCAGATCATCCAGGGTCAAAAGTTTCTCTTCATCCATCATTTCAATGATTTTCTGTGCACACACATGGTTGGCTGCCACCTGGGACCGGATGTCACCGGTAACCTCTTCCGGGGTTCTTACATTCCACCGGATCATGTTGAGAAGAGACTCATTAAGAGTGCCGGCATCATAAAGTTTTGTCACAGGAATATAGATACCCTCTTCATAGACCTCTCGATTATCCGAGGAGACCCTTCCTCCTATGTCTGAGTGATGGAACACGCAGGCCGTGAACGCCACCGGGTTACCTTTAAAAAATATGGGGCTTAAAACACAGACATCATTGAGGTGTCCTGCAAGAAGCCAGGGATCATTGACAATAAATACATCCCCTTCCCTGTAATCCTCCAGGGGAATGGAATTGATGACTTTTTTGACCCCCAGGGCCATGGCACCGGCCTGGCCAGGTGTACAGAATGTTCCCTGGACCAGTTCCTGGCCCCGGCTGTCCGTGAACATGCATGTATAATCATGGGCATCCCGCAACAGGCTTGAAAAGGCAGTCCTTGCAACAGATGCATCTGCCTCGTCCACTATGGAAACCAGTCTGCGCCAGAGAATTTCAAGGGTAATGGGGTCGAATTTACTCATATTTTTATTCATTATTTGTCCCCCTTAAATAGAATCCATATAAACCCGAATTCATCCACCCTGGCATGGGCATCTTCACCCATAACTATGGTGGACTCCCGTTCTTCAATAATGGCAGGGCCTGGAATTCTGGCATCGGGAAAGAGTTTTGAGCGGTCATAAACTGTAAAGGGAATATAATCTTTTTGAATAATGGAAAACGCCTGGCGCTGCCCCTTAATACAGGATTCAATATTTCCTGTAGAATTTTTAAGTCTGGGTATGGAAAAGGGCCTTTTGGGCAGGCTTGCCCTGACCTTAAAGGTGACAAGTTCCACCGGGGTTTCCTGGTAGGTCCTTCCGTAAAGCCGTTTGTATTCCTTGTCAAAAAGATCCCTGATATCTTGTTTTGAAAAAGAGTCAAAGGATCTGGGCTGGATCACAAGATCTGTTTCAGCGCCCTGGCCCTTAAACCGCATCAAAAGGGTTCGTTCAAAAATGATCTCCTGGCCCTTGGCAGCATCTTCCAGGATATTGGCGCTTTCCTGTTCCAGTTCGTTAAAAAGCTGCTCAACTTCTGCAAAGTCAGCATCATCCAGGGCCACCCTGTGGCTTCTGGAAAGATCAAAGGCCACAGGAGCCGTAAAAAACCCCAAAGCAGACCCCACCCCTGCCAGGGGAGGAACCAGAATGCCTGGAGCCCCGATTTTTCTGGCAAGGCCGTAGGCATGAACAGGCCCGGCTCCGCCAAAAGCCGACATGGTTACCATGTTTGGGTTGCCGCCTTTTTCTGCAATATGGGTTTTGGCTGCTGCGGCCATGGTTTCATTTATGAGATCATGGATACCAAAGGCTGCCTCCACCATGGTGGTTCCCAATGGGTCAGCTATTTTTTCCTGAATGGCTTGTTTGGAAAGCTCAATGTCAAGGGCCATGGTACCGCCCAGGAAAAAATCAGGATCAAGATATCCCAGAACCAGATCAGCATCCGTGACCGTGGGATTTTTACCTCCCAGGGCGTAACAGGCAGGCCCGGGGTCTGCGCCTGCACTTTCAGGACCAACTCCAAGAAGACCCAGGCGGCTGATCTTGGCAATGCTGCCGCCGCCTGCCCCTATTTCCATGAGATCCACAACAGGAACCTGGATGGGCAGGCCGCTGCCCTTTTTAAACCGCTGGACCCGGCCCACTTCAAAGGTGGAGACAAGGCCTGCATGGCCTTTCTGGATGAGGCAGGATTTGGCAGTGGTACCGCCCATGTCAAAACAGAACATATCCTTGATATTAAACATTTTTCCATAGTGCTGGGAGGCAATGACCGCTGCTGTGGGCCCGGATTCAATGATCCTGACGGGAAATTCCCTGGCCGTATCAACCGAGGTTATCCCGCCGGAAGAGAGCATGATAAAAAGTTTGCCATCAAAACCCATGGACTCAAGTCTTGTGGTCAGTTTTTGCAAATATCGGTAGGTGATGGGTTTGACATAGGCATTGACTGCCGTGGTACAGGTCCTCTCATATTCCCGGATCTGGGGTAGCACTTCAAAGGAGGTGGAAAGGAAAAGGTCCGGGGCTTCTCTTTCAATAATCTCCTTGATTTTTTTTTCATTAACAGGATTTTCATAGGAATTGATAAAGCAGACAGCCAAAGATTCAATTCCGGTTTTTTTGAATTTTTCAAGAACCTCAATTA
Organism: Desulfobacteraceae bacterium; assembly: GCA_029939535.1. GTDB lineage: Bacteria > Desulfobacterota > Desulfobacteria > Desulfobacterales > Desulfobacteraceae > NBML01. Next base: position 13,032 of record JAOZST010000033.1, read on the forward strand.
CCTGGGATTCATCAATATTTTTTAAAATCTTTGAATCTGCTGTGATCCTTTCATCAATTTCCATGCGAAGGGCCCGGGGCACAATGGGTTCAGGGTATTCACTGAAAATATCATAGGCATCGTACCTGATTTCCCGGCCAAGTTCCAGAACATCCCTGAATCCTCTGGTTGTGACAAGGCCGGTTTTGGCCCCTTTTCTTTCAATAATGGCATTGATGACCAGTGTGGTCCCATGGATCACCTCTTCCACCCTGTCCATGAAGCCGGGATTTGACTCGGCCATCTGCAGGATGCCCTGTTCCACCGCATCTGAAGGATCTGAAGGTGTGGTCAGGCATTTATTGGTATGAAATTCACCAGTACTATTATTTACCAGAACAAAATCAGTAAATGTTCCTCCAATATCACACCCCAGACGATAAGTTTCCTGTTCCAATAGATATCTCCTTTAACTGGTAACCGTCAAAATAAATATTTAATCCAGTAGACCTTTATTCACAAATAGTTATTTCTTATTCAATAATAAAATTTATTAATAAAAATCCATTAATAAAAATCAGGTTCATTCCATTCGCCAAAAACCTTTCTGAACACCCCTGCCATTTCACCCACAGTGGCATAGGCATGGCAGCATTTTACAAGATGGGGCATGACATTATCACTGGTTCTGGCTGCTTTTTCCAGGGCAGCAAGGCTTTGCTCCACCTCTTTGTTATCCCTGGCTGTCCTGAGCTCCTTTAAATTGGCCTTGGATTTTCTGGCCCATTCTTCATTGTATTCATGGAGCTCCACATTGGTTTTGCCTGATTTATTATTGGCTGCATCATTGCTGATCTTATCTGTTTCCGGCGATGACAGTCCTACCTTTTTATATTCCCCTGACTGGAGACCTTTTTCAAATTCATAGGCCTGTCTGGATACTTTCCTCTGGATCAGCCCGCTGGATATGCAGTTAACCATTCCCCCCAGTTTTTTAACCTCTTTCATCTCTTCAAGGATTTTTTCTTCCATCTCCAGGGTCAGAGTTTCTATAAAATAAGACCCGGCAAGGGGGTCAACAGTGTCCCGCAGCCCCACCTCATCCATGAGCAGTTCAAGGGTCCTTAAGGACAGCAGGGCAGAACGTGGGGTGGGGATGGTATAGGCTTCGTCAAAGGAGCAGAGGGCTGTGGTCTGGGCGCCGGAAAGAGCTGCTCCCAGGGCATAATAAGCCCCTCTCATGATATTGTTTTCAGGCTGTTCCTTTGTCAGGCCTGAACCTCCGCCGCCAAACAGTCCCCGTAAAAACAGTTTTTTCTTGTCAGTTACCCCGTATTCATTTTTCAACATTTTGGCCCAGAGTTTTCTTGCTGCCCTGAACTTGGCAATCTGTTCCCACATATTGCCGTAAACATTAAAATTAAAGGAAAATCGGCCCACAAAATCTTCCGGAGCAATGCCCCTTTTTACCACATTGTCGATATAGGCCCTGGCAATTTCAAAGGCATAGGCTATTTCCTGGGCAGGTGTGGCTCCGGATTCCCGGATATGGTATCCGCAGATGCTTACGGGATTTGATTTGGGCAGTTCTTTGACTGCATATTCAATACTGTCACCGACCAGCCTGACTCCGTGTTCAACGGGAAATATCCAGGCGCCCCGGCCGATCATTTCCTTTAAAATATCGTTCTGGGGGGTGGTGGAAATCTGTTCTTTGGAATATCCGAATTTTTCCGCTGTTGCCTGGTACATGGCCATCATTATGGTGGCAACTCCATTGATGGTGAGCCCGGATCCGATGCGGTCCAGAGGAATGCCGGCAAAGGCGGTTTCAAAATCCTTTAAAGAATCAATGGCCATACCCACCCGTCCTACTTCCCCTTCAGCCAGGGGATGATCAGAGTCATATCCCATCTGGGTGGGCAGGTCAAAGGCCACATTAAGGCCATTCTGACCATTGGCAATCATGAGTTTAAACCGTTCATTGGTTTCTTCAGGGGTGCCGAATCCCGTGTACTGCCTGGTTGTCCAGGCACGGCTGCGATAGCTTTGGGGATGAAGACTGCGGGTAAAGGGAAATTCACCTGGAGCCCCAAGGTCTTTTTCATAGGTAAATCCGCGTTCTTCAAGATCCTGGGGACCATAGGCCGGTTTTACCTTTATGCCGGACTGGTAGGTAACCTCTTTGATTCCCCCGCGTTCATCCTTGATATATTTTGCAACACCCATTGTTTTGCCCCTTCTATTTAGTAAGAAATTGTTATAGTAAGAAACAATTCCTATTTTTTAAACAAATCCTTCATGCCATGGACAATTTCCTCAAAAGAGGTGCCCCCGGGAAATACAGCAGAAACTCCCATTTCTTTGAGTCCGGGAATATCCTGGAAAGGAATCACCCCGCCCACCACCAGATTAATATCTGAAAGCCCGGCCTTTTCCATCATGACAATGAGTTTTTCACAAATGGGCAGATGTGCTCCGGACATTATGCTTAATCCAATGATATCCACGGCTTCCTGGGTGGCGGTGTGTATGATTTGCTCAAGGGTCTGGTGGAGCCCGGAATAGATCACTTCCATACCCGCGTCTCTCAGGGCAAGGGCCACAATTTTAGCTCCCTTGTCATGGCCGTCCAGGCCAGGTTTTGCGATCAACACCCGAATTTTTTTTCCCCGAATTTTATTTTCCATAGGTCATCTTCCTTTTATTTTTTTACCCTAAGTTCATGAAGGCCATTTGGTTTTTTTTCATGGGTCTGTTCTTCATAAACAAAGGGTGAAATTATTTCTTTGACCACCTGTTCAGCTGCATGGATAGGATCAATTTCCTGGGATAGGACCTTATTTAACACTTCTCTGTATTCAGAAGAGTTTTCCATGAACAGCAAAAGTTTTTCCAGTGTAAGATCCTTTAGCAGGGATGTAAAATAATTTATTTTATGTTCTCTTTTTTTTGCCTCCAGGAGATTGTTTTTTTCCATGAATTTCCAATGGGACAAAAAAACAGCCGCAAGTTCTTCAATTCCAGTTCCGTCATGGGCAATGGTTTTTAAAACACATGGTTTCCAGTTGTTTCCATTGGCCAGGTCTATGATCATGGTAAGCTGATGCATTGTCACATCTGCTCCATCTTTATCACTCTTGTTGACAATAAATATATCACCGGTTTCAAGTATCCCGGCCTTGACTGCCTGGATTCCGTCGCAGGTTCCAGGGATGCTCACAATGCCCGTTGAATGGGCAATATTTGAAACCTCAAACTCTGACTGGCCTGCTCCAACGGTCTCAATGATGATGATGTCATACCCCATGGCATCCAGAACTATCACAGCATCTTTTGCTGCCCTGGAAACACCTCCTGCCCGACCCCTGGATGCCATGGACCTGATAAATACCTTTTCATCGGTTGCATGGTCCTGCATGCGGAGCCTGTCTCCCAGGATTGCCCCACCGGAATAAGGACTTGTGGGGTCAACGGCAATGACAGCCACACTGAAATCTGATTTTCTGAATTCCCTAATCAGTTTGTTTATGATTGTGGATTTGCCAACTCCGGGTGATCCGGTGATACCAATAATAAAGGCTTTGCCGAAATGGGGATACAGGGATTGAAGCAAGTGAAAGGCTTTTGGATCATTCTCTTCAATGAGCCTGATCATCCGAGCTCCTGCCCGCTGGTTTCCGGCCAGTATGTCCTTGATTTCAGGCACCTTCTTTTTCTTCCTGTTGCAGATGGTCTTCTTCCTGTTTCAGCTGGGTTAATACCGCGTTCTTTCCCTTGATGATATGATCCCGGACAAGACGTTCAACTGCCTCTCCATCTCTATTTTTCATGGCTTCCAGCATCTTTACATGATCGTCATTGCTCTTGTGAGCATATTCATCCTGTTTCAGGATGATCTGGCGGAATCTGGAGATCTGTGCCCGGAGCTGGTTGATCATCTTGATGAGTTTCGGACTTTGGCTCAAGGCATAGAGAAGATCATGGAAATCCGTATTAATTTTATGAAGTTTATCGCTTTCTTTTGTTCCTGATTTTTCCAGACCGGTCTGGTACTCCTTCATTTTTTTTTCCAAAGGAATCAGATCACTGTCATGGTGGTTTTCAGCTGCAAGTCTTGCTGCATAGGCTTCCAGCACACTCCTGATGCCAAAGGTCTGCTCAATATCCTCTTTTGTCAGGGTCACCACCTGGAATCCGCCGGAAGGAATTTTTTCAATCCAGTCTTCCCTTTCAAGCTTGTGCAAAGCTTCCCGCAAAGGAGTTCTGCTGATACCCAGCATTTCGGCAATCTTGCTTTCCACAAGCCTGGAACCCGGTTCAATGGTCTGGTCAATGATGGCTCTTTTTAGATATTCAAATACATCCTGGCCCAGGGATTTTCTTTCTTTAAAACTATTTTTTAGTTTTAATGGATTCCTTTGGTTCATCTGGTTCCCTTGGATAATACATCCCTTGCAATTGTGGTCTGTAGAACTTCATGGGTTCCCCCCCCGGAAAGCAGGAAGCGATTGTCCCGATAATATCTTTGAACTGAATACTCCATGGAGTATCCATACCCCCCGAAAATTCGCATGGCTTCATCACAGGCAGAGCAGGTGGATTCAACGGTAAAGTATTTTGCCATGGAAGCAAGGTTGAGGCATTCTTTACCATTGTCAATCAAATGGGTAACCTTGTCCGTCATGAGCTGACCCGCCTCAAGATTCACTGCCATATTGGCGATTTTTGCCTGGACCAGCTGGTACTTGCTGATGGGTTTTCCAAATTGTTCCCTTTCCTTGCAATACTTAATGGCATCGTCCATGGCAGCCCTGTGAAGTCCCAGGGCAAGAGATGCAGTCATGATTCTGATTTCAGAAAGGATTGTCAAGAGTACATTCAAACCCCTGCCTTCTTCTCCCAGCCTGTATTCAGTTGGTATATGACAGTCTTTAAAGTAAATCTCCGAAAGGGATGAGGTCCTTGTGCCCAGCATATCAAAGGGTTTGGAAAATGAAAATCCAGGAGTGGAGGCAGGAACAAGGAAAAATGCAAGCCCCCTGATTCCCTTGGATGGGTCGGTCTGGCATAAAACCGTATGAAAATCCCCTTTTGGACCGCTGGTGGACCAGGTCTTCATCCCGTTTATCACATAACCGTCACTGGTTTTTTCCGCCTTTGTCCGAACAGCACTCAGATCAGACCCTGCATTGGGTTCTGTCAGTTGAAAAGCCCCCATCTTTTCCCCTTTCAGGGCAGGATAGAGAAATTCTTCATGCATCTCTTTTGTGCCGTAAAGGTAAAGGCCATTGGTTCCCATGAGACATTGCATGGCAGTGGTGGCAGCAAGGCTGAGAAGCCCCCTTGCAAGTTCCTGCATGGCAATGCAGTACAGGGTTGTGTTCCCCCCTGACCCTCCCGCTTTTTTGGGATATCGGATGCCGAAAATTCCCATGTCCCCCAGTTTTTTAAAAAGATGCTGGGGAAATTCTCCTTTGTTGTCATATTCCGTGGCAATTGGAATGACTTCCTTGTCCACAAATTCTGCCATGGTTTTTCTGACCATGTCTTCAGTGTTGGACCTTATCTTAGGGGATTGGGTTTTAGTAGATTTGCTCATGATGCACCTCCAGAGGAAAGCTGCTTGATAAATTCCGGTACAATTTCATTGACATCCCCCACGATGCTCCAGTTTGCAAGTTTAAATATAGGAGCCATGGGGTCATTATTGATGGCAATGATATAGCGTGATCCCATCATGCCGGCTGTGTGCTGAACAGCCCCTGAAATGCCGCAGGCAATGTAGATTTCCGGGCGTATGGTCTTTCCAGTCTGGCCTACCTGTACATCATGGGGTAAAATTCCCTTTTCCGTGATCAAACGGGTACAGGCTAACTCTCCTCCCAGGAGATTTGATAGTTCCCTGAGCATTGCAAAGCCTTTTTCTCCATTTACTCCTCTACCCCCGGCAACAACAACCGATGCTTCAGAAATGTCAGTTCCTGGTTTTTTTTCCAGAATTTTTTCCAGGATTCTGGTTCTGATATCCTGTTCTTTCAGGGAGACCTCATGTCGTATTATTTTTGTGTCTTCAGGCTTGCAGGGCATGGCTTCCATAACACCAGGCCTTACCGTGGCCATCTGGGGTCTTGTATATCGACAGGCGATGGTTGCCATGACATTTCCGCCAAAGGCCGGCCTTGTCTGGTACATGAGTTTTTCTTCCGGATCAATGGTAATCTGGGTACAATCTGCTGTAAGGCCCGTACCCACACGCCTTGAAACCCTGGGTGCCAGGTCCCGGCCAAGGCCGGTTGCTCCCATCAATAAAATATTAGGCTTATGGGTAAGAACAAGATCCTCAATAACATTTGCATATGCAATTGTTCTAAAGTTTTCCAGAGCGTCATCTTCAATAAGATAGACATTTTTAGCTCCATGGTCATGGAGGGTTTCCACAAGATGGGAAACATCTTTTCCGCAGATCAGGGCAGAAACTTCCTGGCCAAGGGCCTTTGCAAGTTCCTGGGCCTTTCCCAGAAGCTCCAGGGAAACCCTGGCAAGTTTTTCCTGATTCTGTTCTGCAAAGACCCAGACCCCCTGTCTGTCGGAAAAATCCGGAACAGGTCTTGGTTCAATATCCGATTCGATGGCGTGATTTTTTTTGCAGGCTTCAATACAGGCGCCGCAGGATGTGCAACGGTCAGTAATGGATGCGATATTGCCTTTCATTTCAATGCCTTCATAGGGACAGACTTTGATGCATCTCTGGCACCCGTCACATTTATCTTCTATAATCCAGATTGTCATTTTTTCCTCCAAAAGGTCCACTCATACAAAGGTCCACTCATACAAAAAGCCCACTCATAAAAAGATCCAGTCGTATAAAAAGGTTACAAACGATGGCTGATACTGGTGTCGCTTTTTTTCAACCTGTCTATTAAGTTGGACACAACCTCTTTGGTTGAACCTTCCAATAATTCATTCTGTCGTTTGAAATTGGGTGTAAAGGTTTTGATCACATGGGTATTTGAACCTTCCAGGCCCACTTCAATGGTCTTTACACCGATATCTGCCGCATTCCACACCTGAATTGGAGCTTTTTGCTCACAGGCAGAAATAAGCTGCCCCATGTGGGGATATCTGGGATCATTCAACTCGGAAATTATGGTCAAAAGCACAGGTATTTTACAGGCAACACGTTCAAAACCATCTTCAAGCCTTCTTTTTACAATGATTTCATTTTCAGCATTATTTTGATTTATGGATTCAATCTCCCTGACATAGGTGGCCTGGGCAATATCAAGCCAGTCCGCAACCTGGGGGCCTATCTGGGCGGTATCTCCGTCAATGGCCTGGTGGCCGCAGAGAATCAAATCATAGTCTTTGATTTTTTCAATGGCTTTGCTCAAGGTATAAGAGGTGGCCCAGGTGTCTGCACCGGAAAAGGCCCTGTCTGAAAGCAGAATTGCCCTGTCAGCCCCCATGCCCATGGCCTGGGTCAGTACATCCACTGCCTGGGGAGGACCCATGGAAACCGCAATAACCCTGCCTCCTGTCTCTTCCTTGATCTTAACACCAGCTTCCAGGGCATGGAGATCATCTGGATTCATAATGCTTTCCAGGCCCTCCCGTATAAGATTGCCAGTCTTTGGGTCCAGCTTGATATTGGTTGTATTGGGAACCTGTTTGACAAGAACGATGATATTCATAATCGTCTCCCTTAAATTATTCCTTTTTCTTTGAATTCAGCCAGGGTGGATTCGTCATATCCCAGCAGATTCCCATATATTTCCTGGTTTTGTTCCCCAAACCTGGGCGGAAAGGTAAGTTTTTGATCGTTATCCTCAAGAAACGGGGTCATATTGGGCGGCGGAGCCAGGGTTACTTTTTTCCCTGTAACAGGATCTGTTGAGGACAAAATTCTCCTGGCCACCAGAGGATCTTCCACCACTTCATTGACGTTTTTAATCTTGGATATGGGCACGGTAATGGAGGTGAATAAATCAATAAGCTCTTCCGAGGTATGTTTTTCCGTTATGGCGTTAATGGCGATATTAAGGTTTGCAACGTCGGCAATTCTGCCCTTGTTCTTTTTATATTCTTCCTTTGCAAGGGAGGAGAACATCTCAAGGGAAACCATGGATTCCCATTGCCGGTCATTTCCCACGGCAAGGTAGACAAATCCGTTGCTGGTTTTGTAAACCGATACCGGGCTGAAAAATTCATGGGTGTTGCCCCGTCTTGAAATACTGGCTCCAAAGCTTTGTGACAGGGCAATGGGAACCGTAAGCCAGGATACCGTGGATTCAAACATGGAAAGGTCAATGCGGGTTCCTTCTCCGGTCATTGCCCGTTTGAACAGGGCTTTCATCAAAAGTCCGTAGCCATGTTCGGAAGTACCCATGTCCGGAAGGGGAATTCCCAACACCTGGGGATCACCATCTGCTTCTCCTGTCAGCTCCATCAAGCCTGATCTGGCCTGGAGGATTGGATCATAGGCACCTTCATTGGAGTCAGGCCCGAATCCTGTGAGGCCGAGCCAGATGATATCAGGCTTGACTTCCTTCATCAATTCATAGGCAATGCCCAGTTTTTCATAATTCTTTGGAAGCTGGTTAGTGACAAAGATGTCCACCTTAAGTTCCCGCACCAGTTTTTTAAATATTTCTTTGCCTTCGGGTACTGCCAGGTTCAGGGACAATGCTTTTTTTCCGGAGTTAATGCAGAGAAAATAGGAGTTCATCCGATCTTCTTCCAGAACATTTTCACCTATAAACCGGTTGGGATCTCCATATACCGGGTGTTCAAGCCGGACAACATTCATTCCGTCCTGGGCCAGCCTATAGGTGAGATATGGGGCAACAGTTGCCTGTTCAAGTGATAAAACCGTAAGATTCTTAAAAAGTTCCATAAACATCTCCATTTATAGATTTATAACGTAGTTAGATATAATATAGATAGACTCTGTTAATCTTCCAGATTCATTTTCCTGCCGAATTCATGACAGGTGTCAAAGATTTTCAAGTTCATCTTCTTAAAAGGCCCGGGACTGATACTATCTACCGTTGCCCGTAAATCATCGGCATCCAAAGGTCCCACGCCAAATGCAGAATAAAATGCTACCATGGCAAGGTTAGTTGATTTGGGAGATCCCAGTTCCATTGCGGTTTTGCCAGCTTCCATGGCCCTGGGTTTTATCTGCATCTGATCAAGATATTCAACAACTTTACTATCTGGGAATGCCCTGGCCCCTGCATTAGCAAAGAGCATGCCTCCTTTTTTTAGATAGGGAAGGTATCTATAGGCTTCTGATTCATCCAGAGATATTAAAAAATCAGCAGCGCCTGCCCGGATTAAGCTGGATCTGGCATCCCCGATTCTCAGGTGGGACACCACAGACCCGCCACGCTGGGCCATGCCGTGGGTTTCAGCTCCCAGTATATTAAATCCCTTATTCTGGGCCGTCATGGCCAGAATTTTGGTCATAAATAGAATTCCCTGTCCCCCCAGGCCGCTTAATACAAAATTAATGGTTTTCATATTCATGTTCTCCGTTTTTTTTAAACTTTTTCAACCGCATCTTTGGGACAGATCTGTAGACAAACACCGCATTGGACGCATAAAACAGGATTGATTTCAGTTTTTTCTGTTTCTTCATTCCTGACCATGGCCGGGCACTCAAACCTGAGATGGCAGAATCCGCAGTCATCACAATCTTCGGTAACCAGGACTTCAATTTTTTCAGGTATGGCAGTCTCCTTGAATCCAATGACACAGGGATGCCGGGAGATGATAACAGCAATACCGCCGTCGGGATCATTTACATGGGCATAGGCATCTTTGACCTCCTGGATCATATTTTTTGTATCATAGGGGTCCAGCACTTTTATGTAGTCCACCCCGCAGCCTTTGACAATGGTTTCAAGGGAGATGGGGTTGCCCTTTCTTCCGTCCACCCTGTCTCCCTGGGTAATGGAAGGCTGCATCCCGGTCATGGCCGTGATATGGTTATCCAGGATAACCAGTAGAAATCTGGAATCATTGTAAACCGCATTGATCAGCCCGGTGGTGCCGGAATGAAAAAAGGTGGAATCTCCCATGGTGGCAACTATGGGCTTTTTTACATCATCCTGGATATAGGCATTCCAGAATCCCGATGCCATGGTAATTCCAGCTCCCATGTCCAGAACTGTGTCCACAACCCCCAGGTTGGAGCCCAGGGTATAACACCCTATATCTGAAGGAAAAATAGCCTTGGGCAATGCTTTTCGAATGGAATAAAAGGAGGCCCGATGGGGGCAGCCCGGACACAGGGTTGGCTTTCTGATGGGAAGTTCAAGACCTCCCACAAGATCAAAGGCCTCTAGGCCGTTGTCAGAATCTGACAAAGGAGCCAGACCACAGTCGCCCAGTGCCTTGTTCAGGACTATTTCAATTTTTTCAGGCACCAGCTCCCCTTCCATGGGCACATGGCCTGAGAGTCGTCCCAGGGTTTTGCGTTTGTCCCTGAGCATATATTCGATAACTGTGTCAGTCTCTTCAATGACCAACACCTTGTCACAGGCATCCATGAATTCATCGGCCAGTTTTTCCGGGAAGGGGTAGGGTGCCCCAAGTTTTAAGATTGGAATATCAATTCTTTCATACTCTTCAAAAAGATCCTGGACAACGGATGAAGGAATCCCGCCGGTAACCACGCCAAAGGGATAAGAGGTTTTGCTTTTTAAATTGTGCATATTATAGGGGGTCAAAGTATTGAATTTTTCACTGATCTTTAAATGTTTTTCATTCAATGCCTTGTGCTGTATAAACCGAAACTTTGGAGTGGAAGCCCATCTGGTGGGTTCCTTTTTGAAATCAGCCTTTGTTAGGTTGCTTTCAAGGATTCCATATTGAATATTCTGCCTGGCATGGCAGATTCGGATGGCAGGCCTTACCATTACGGGAACCTGGAATTCTTCGGACAGGTCAAAGGCTGTTTTGATCATCTCCCTGGCCTCTTCCGGGCTGGAAGGATCAAATACAGGAATCTTTCCCAGTCTTGCCATTAGTCTGGAGTCCTGCTCGGTCTGGGAGGAATGGGGACCCGGGTCATCACAGGAAATAATAACCAATCCCCCGATATTCCCGATATAGGCGGATGACATAAAGGAATCAGCCGCCACATTCAATCCCACCATCTTCATGCAGCAGGCAGCCCGCTTTCCTGATATGGCAGCGGCAAAGGCATTATCAAAGGCCACTTTTTCATTTACAGACCATTCAATACTCGTATTTAAATTGGCTGCCTTTGAAAATCTAACCACCTCGGGAAGGATTTCCGAACTGGGGGTGCCCGGATATGAGGTCAAGATCTGGCAACCCGCCTCCATGAGCCCAAGGGCTATTGCACCGTTTCCTAATAAAAATTCTTCTTTCATTCCAAGATCCTCGATAAATTTTAACGATTGGGGTTAAAAAATTTCACCATTGCAACAGAGTACAATTAAACA
>JAOZST010000033.1:24587-27315 GCA_029939535.1 Desulfobacteraceae bacterium
ATTTCACCATTGCAACAGAGTACAATTAAACAATGATGGCAGATAAACAGATAGGGTTTACTGTAATTATAATATGTGTACGGTATACGGTATACAATTATTCCTTGTCAAGAGGAATTTTGAAAAATTATTTTTTATACATGAGAAAGAAGACCTAACTTTTTAGAACAACTTTTGTTGACATCCCAGGTGGAATTATCAAAAATAAAAGATTTTCAGGAATTGCGTTTTAAATATAATGCATAACCCTTTTACATAAGGAGTATAAAAAATGTTTGGTATCCTTGGTGGCACAGGTTTATATGCTGTTGAAGATTTAGAGATAAAAGAAGAGCATGAAATAACAACGCCCTTTGGAAAACCTTCAGCCCCTGTAGTTGAATTCAATTATAAGGAAAATCAGATTTTTTTTATTCCACGTCATGGTAACAATCTTTTGAAAAGCAATTTGAAATATCAGACTGCTCCTGCCGTCACGCATTGGAAACCGCCATTATTTCACCACTAGATAGTTTAACTGATGAAAATAGAGAGGTGCTGGCAGTTCTTCAAAAATGACTTCTCTTTTTGTGAAAATACCATTGGTACCATTGGAAAATTTCACAGGATATAAAAAATATGTCAATTGACGTTTTTTAAATCCTGTTGAGACACGGAATTTCTTCTTTAACGGCTTGTTCGGCACTGGCCAGAGCGCCTTCCAGATAACCGCCCAGCTGGTAATCGGTTTCTGTTCCGGCCAGCAGAACCTGGTTGTCCCAGATACCAGTTTTTCTGTCCGGCGGGTTGAACATGGGGTGCTCATGGGGACCTCTCTGGTCAAATTCAGTTGCCGTGAACCGTTCCCGGGCCCAATCCTTTAAATAAAAAACATGTGGATGGCCAGCCGGGGATCCGAATATCAGGTCGAGCTGAGCAAGGATACTCTGTTTAAGGGTTTTCGGCTCCCTGCGCTGGGCCGCCGGAACACTGACGAATCCCGTGAGACCGTATGGGGCGTTAGGTTCCAGGTTGGAAGCGTCGTGGATTTCACCCAGAGGGCCATACTGGCTGAAGGCCTGGCCGGAAAATCCAGCCTGCCTCCAATGGGGAGAGGGATATAAAGCAAAAAATTTGGCGTGTCCTGCCATCCATGTTTTGGTTTTCAGCATGGCCTGGGTCAGGGCTGGAGACAAGTCCGGAGTAAACAGTATCCCGGCTGCTGCCAGCCTTGGAGGAAGTGCCAGGATCACTTTTCGGGCCTTGAACCAGGTTCGTTCTTCTTGTTCCAACTCGCCTACCCCAACCCGAATGTCGGTTTCCCGTTTTTGGATTTCACAGACAGGGTGGTTCAGGCGGACAGCATCCCGGGGAAGATCGTTATAAAAATGGTCTACCAAGGCGATCATACCCCCTGAAATCCTCCATCCCTCAGGCTCCATGGGGTAACCTGAAATGGTTTTAATGGTGCCGTCTGACAGCTGAAATCTACCTAACCCGGATTCATACTGAGGATAGGCATTAAGGCCCATCTCTTTGACCAGTCGGGAAATTCTCGGGTTAAAGGCCGGCCAGAACCAGGACGGACCAAGGTCGGTGGAGAAATTGTCATGTTTAGGGCATTGGATTCGGCCGCCTATCCGGTCCCGGGCCTCCAGCAATACAAAGGATTTATTTTCCCTGGACAGAAGCCAGGCCGCATAGACGCCGCTCAGGCCCCCGCCCACAATCAGGGTATCAATATCAGTCATTTTTACTTCTTATTTTATGTTTTCAATTGCAAGGGCGTATTGTTGGAACTGCGCCACGGTTAAATTATTATTCTCCCATTTCATTCAAATATCAATATTTTTCCCTGGTCCATGGTAAATTTTATAGGTTTTTTTATTTTTTTTCAAACTATGATTGACCATCATATAATATAAGATGTACTAGACTTCTCATTATTCTATTACAGCTAAACACAAAGAAGGATACCCCATGGAAGACTATCAATTGTTAATAGACCTGCATAAAAGAGCAAAACGACAGGGTCCCGGCGGGGATACACAAACGAAAAAAATTATAGACCTGGCCGGGATAGATCCGTCAATGCCTTTAAAAATTGCGGATATCGGCTGTGGAACAGGTTCCTCTTCCATGTTGCTTGCCCGCCTGTTGAATGCTCAAATTACTGCAGTAGATTTTTTACCTGATTTTCTTCAAGTACTTGAAGCAAATGCCAAAAACCTGGGTCTGACTGAAAAATTATCGACACTTGCTTGTTCAATGGATAATTTGCCGTTCAACAATGAAGAATATGACGTGCTCTGGTCTGAAGGGGCTATCTACAATATCGGTTTTGAAAAAGGTGTAAAGGACTGGAAACCATTCCTGAAAACAGGAGGGCTGCTGATCCTTTCAGAAATTACCTGGCTGACTGCCGCACGCCCACCTGAACTTCAAGAATATTGGGAAAATGAATACCCTGAAATAGATACCGCATCCTCCAAGATCAGCATCCTGGAAAAGAATGGTTATTCTCCGGTTGCCTACTTTGTACTACCGGAGTATTGCTGGTTGGATAATTATTATGGACCTATGCAGAACAGCTTTTCCGAATTCCTTAAGCGAAACAATAACAGTGAAGAAGCCCGGGCCATAGTGGATGCTGAAGAAAATGAAATTACTCTGTATGAGAAATATAAATCATATTACAGCTATGGTGTATATATTGCGAGAAAAATTGGATAGCCAAACACCACTTTAG
>JAOZST010000158.1:0-2426 GCA_029939535.1 Desulfobacteraceae bacterium
TTATAGTTAAGAACTTCCCATGTTTTTCAGGACATCTTTTACCTGGTTGCCGTCGGCAAGTTTTCCAAAGTGCTTCATCACATTACCCATGGCCTGCATGGGGCTGTTAAACTGGGAAAGGTCTATATTTTCTTGAATCCATTGCTGGATCTCCTGGGAGGTTGCCATTTTTGGGAGATAGCTATTGAGCAGCTCCAAATAATCTGAAGAAGTTTCTTTTTTAAGTTCCAGCATGGTCTTTTCCGATTTTACAAATTTGCGGATGATGTTTAGGATGTCATTATCAATGATCTCATCCGTTTTTTTGACCCGGGTTGTCTTTTTTCCGCTTTCCAGGGTAATGGAGATGGTGAGGCCGGGAAAGGCTCCAATTATCAGCCGCATGGTATCCCGGACAGCCTGGTCCTTTTTAATCATGGCGGTTTTCATGTCCTGGCGGATTTTATCGTGAAGGGAGACCCCCATGGATGAATCCCATCCGTATTGGTTTTTGTTTTCTGACATTCTGGTATTTCTCCTTTTTTTTATTCAATACAATCCAGATAAGCATTCCCCCCTTGGGAAAAGTAATCTGGGTGTCTGAAGGAAAATGCTTTGCAACGGCAATGGCAGATGCCTGGTTTTTTATCTGATGCCTGAGTTTTCTTAAATGCCTGTCATAGGCACCGGTCTCAAGAAACCTGGAAACCACTCTGTGATTGATACTGGGAGTGGAAAGCAGTGTGTTGAGTTTCATGCGGATGACCATTTCCCTGAAACGTCCCGGGATTGTCCATCCAGTTCTCATCCCAGGTGCCAGGGTTTTTGAAAAAGAGGAACAATACAATACCAGGCCTTTTGTGTCCATACTTTTAAAGGTGGGCGGTCTTTTATTCCCAAAATAAAGATCCCCATATATGTCATCTTCAATAATGGGCAGGTTCCAGGCATTGGCAATGTCCAGGATGGCTTTTTTATTTTTTTTGGAAATTACAGACCCAAGGGGGTTTAGAAAATTTGGATTCAGCAGGCAGGCTTTTATGTTGTTGGATGACACTTTTGACATAAAAACCTGATTTTTCCCTTGCTTCCATCCTCCCACGTTTTTCAAGTTCAATATAGGCCTGATGAATGGTGGTTATGCTCAATCCCAGCTGGTTGTGGAGTTTTCTCAGGGAAGGCAGTTTTTCACCCGGAGCAAACCTGCCTTCCATGATATTTTCCTGGATTTCATCTGCTAAGGCTACATACCGAAAGTTAATTGTTGTTTTCATGAGATACATGATCTGTTATGGTTGATTTTAATATCTTCTGTAACTGTTTTTATGCTTTGTTTAATATATACTCGGCTGAAAATCAATGATTTAATATTGGAAACACAATGAAGAATCTAACTCTATATATTATTACCGTCCTGGTCTGGGGCTCCACCTGGATTGGCATCAAATACCAGCTGGGATCTGTGGACCCTATGGTATCAGTTATTTACAGGTTTGGTCTTGCTTCAGTCCTGTTAATGGTTTTTTGTTGCATAAGGGGGCTGAGTCTGAAATTTACCGTTAGAGAACACCTGTTCATGCTGGTTCTGGGTATATTTTTGTTTTCCCTTAATTATTGGCTGGTCTATGTTGCAGAAATTTATCTGACTTCCGGGCTTGTGGCAGTACTTTTTTCTTCCATTGTATTTTTTAATATTGCCAATGGGTTTATCTTCATGAAAGTACCTGTTGAAAGAAAAATGGTAGCAGGTGCTTTACTGGGCATTGTTGGTATAGGAATGATTTTCTGGCCGGAAATAAGATCTTTTACTCTGTCAGACAAGGGCCTGTTGGGTATCGTACTGGGGCTTTCCAGTGTGGCCCTGGCTTCCCTGGGTAATATAACTTCGGCAAGGAATACAAAAAACAATATTCCTGTTATTCAGGCCAATGCCTTTGGCATGGGATATGGAACCCTTGTCCTCATGGTTATTGCCCTTTTACTGGGTAAGGAATTCACGTTTTCATTTTCTCTCCCCTATGTGGGATCTCTTATTTTTCTGTCTGTATTCGGGTCCATCATTGCCTTTGGGTGTTACCTTACCCTTATTGGTTCCCTTGGGGCAAACAAGGCTTCCTATACAATTATGCTGGTACCGGTTGTTGCCCTGATCATTTCTTCTTTCCTGGAAGGATATACCTGGAATTTTTTTGCCATTGCCGGTCTTTCACTTGTTCTGGGGGGAAATTTTCTGGCATTGTACAAAAAACCCGGGAATGCCGCCTGAGTCCCTGCATTATTATCAATACCATTTGCATATTGAATTGGTTCTATGCTAATTAGATTCGGTATGAAACAATATGTGATAGACGGACTAGGGCGTAAGGACTATCATACCCTAAAAGAATACCTGGACAAATATCTGGAACCGGCTACCATCAACGGTGTTTACTGGCTGGAACTGGAAC
>JAOZST010000158.1:2526-8701 GCA_029939535.1 Desulfobacteraceae bacterium
TTTGAAATCGAATTCATAAGGGTGAGCCACTCCACCATAGACGGTGTGGGGCTTGCCGTTAAAACCCCTGAAGGGGTGGTGGTGCACACAGGGGATTTCAGGATCTGCCACAATGCCGACAAGATGAAAAATACAGATATTTCAAGCTTTGCCCGATTTGGAGAGGAAGGGGTGCTGGCCCTGATGTCGGATTCCACCAATGTAGAGGTGGGAGGGTATACCGTGTCCGAACAGGAGGTGGCCAAGAACCTGGATAAGATTATTGCAGCGGCCCAGGGCCGGGTCATTGTTGCCTTGTTTGCATCCAATGTGTTCAGGATTCAGCAGGTGATTGATATTGCCATCAAAAATAATCGTAAAGTGATTTTCAACGGCAGGAGTATGGAGCAGATCGTCTCTGTTGCCAGTAAACTGGAGTATATCCAGTGTCCTCCCCATATGATTCGTGATGTCAAAGAAATTAAGTCCTGTGCAGATAATAAAGTAGTGATCATTACCACGGGGAGCCAGGGAGAACCCATGTCTGCCCTGGTTCGTATGGCTTCCGGGGTTCATAAACAGATCAATATCAAAAAAAAGGATACAGTCATCCTTTCTTCTAAACATATCCCGGGAAATGAAAAAGCCATTGCAAATATCATTAACAAGCTGTACCGCAGGGGTGCGGAGGTGATCTATTCAAAAATTGCCCATGTCCATGCCTCGGGCCATGCCCACCAGGAAGAACTCAAGCTTATGCTGAGTCTCACCAAACCCAAATATTTTATTCCCATCCATGGAGAATACCGGCACCTTGTTATCCATGCCAGGCTGGCGGAGAAAATGGGGCTTGAACGGGAGAATGTTTTTGTGGTTGAGAATGGTAATGTGATTGCCTTTGATAAAGAGGGTGCCGGTATCCAGGACCAGGTTCGTACCGGCCGGGTCCTTGTGGATGGAAAAGGGATCGGGGATGTGGGCAGAAGTGTTCTTAAAGAACGCAGAGATCTTTCCGAGGGGGGCCTTGTTGTGGTGACCATGGTCATTGACGAGGAAACAGGGGTGGTGCTTTACGGACCTGAACTGATTTCCAGGGGGTTTGTTTTTGATTCCATCACAGGGCATCTGCTGGACGATGCCCAGTGTGTTATCCTTGAAATTGTTGAAGAGGTTGAGACAGGGCTTGAGTCAAGGGTTGACATGATCAGGAAAAAACTTCAGCGGTCTTTGAAGCAATATTTTTCCTTTACCATCAATCGCAGACCCATGATTGTTCCAATTATTATCGAAGTATGAAAAAAGAATTATACGGCATTCTGCTGTTTTTTTCCATTATTTTAACAGCAGTAAGTTTATTTTCCTATGATGCAGCAGATCCCTGTGTGGGGAACCAATTTTTTACTATTCCCGATGTGGTCCATAACCTGTTTGGACTTACCGGAGCCCATGTGGCAGGGTTTTTTGTGTACCTTTTCGGGCTTGGTGCTTTGTGGGTGCCCCTCATCCTTTCCCTGCTCAGTATCTGGTATCTCAAGGACCAATCTTATGGAAATGGCCAGTCCCATGGAAATGGTAAGTCCAAGGGAAATACCAGATCCAAGGAGAAAAATCAGTCCAGAAGAATTGTCCTGCTGACCCTGGCAGGTGGGATAGTCCTTATGATCAGCACAGGCAGCATATTTTTTCTGTTCAAGGATATTTATGCCTTTTCCAATACAACTGTTTCCGCAGGCGGGGTAATCGGCAGGACCCTGACCTCCTTTTTATTAAAATATGCTAATATTACCGGTTGTATCATTATTCTTATTTTTTTTCTGGTCATTGGATTCACCCTTGCCACTGGAATTTCCCTTGTTACTCTTTTTGCATTTATCCGGCAGAAACTTTTTTCCCTGAAGAATATAGTGCAGGATGATTTTAAAGAATTTACAGATTATCTCAGACAAAAGATAAACCAGTTTCAAATAAGGAGAAGGCAGGTCAGGGTCCATGGTATCAAACCAGACCCACTTCAACCAGTTCAATACGAACCAGATCTGGAAAAAATTAAAGGTATAGAAAAAGAGATTGGTAATGCTTTTGTACCGCCAGAGAAGTCTTTGATTAAAATTGATGATAAACCAGTGGAAAAACAGGGAGCCGGTATTGCCCTGGATGATCTGTTTGAGCCTGCCATTGTAGAGCTTGAGACCGATGATACGGAATATATGTCAGACCCTTTAATTGTGGATATCCGGGAAAAGACTCAATTTAAACTTCCCCTGCTTGCATTTCTGGATGAAAAACCCCAAGTCAAGAGGCATATCGATACTCAGGTCCTCCAGGGCAAAGCCAGGATACTTGAAGAAAAATTAAAGAATTTTAATGTTTCCGGGGAGGTGGTGGAAATTTTACCCGGCCCTGTTATTACTACTTTTGAATATCGTCCTGCTCCAGGCATTAAACTCAGCAAAATAGTCGGGTTGTCCGATGATCTGGCCCTGGCCCTGAGTGCCATCAGTATCCGTATTGTGGCTCCCATTCCGGGAAGGGATGTGGTGGGGATTGAAATTCCCAATGAAGAAAGGGAATTGGTTAATTTAAGGGAGATGATCTCCTCAAAGGAGTTTGTTCGGTCCCAGTCTCTTCTGACCCTGGCCCTGGGAAAAGATCTTCTGGGGAAAGCCATTGCAACCCAGATGGATAAGATGCCCCATCTGCTCATTGCCGGGGCCACGGGAACCGGAAAAAGTGTTGGACTTAATTCCATGATCATCAGCCTTTTGTACAAAGCAACTCCGGATGAGGTCAAATTACTTATGATTGATCCCAAACGCATAGAATTGTCTGTTTATAATGATATTCCCCACTTGATAACGCCTGTTGTAACAGATATGAAAAAGGCCACCAATGCACTTTTCTGGGCGGTCAAGGAGATGGAGCGCCGCTATGAACTTCTGGAACAAAACGGGTTGAGAAATCTGGTTCAATACAATGAAATGGTAAAAGAAGAAATTAAAAATCCCGGCCCTGCAGTGGATACTGATCTGGAAGCTTGTCCCCTTGAACCTCTACCCTATATTGTGGTGATTGTGGATGAGCTGGGGGATTTGATGATGGTGGCTTCAAAGGATGTGGAATATGCCCTGACCCGTCTGGCCCAGATGGCAAGAGCTGCAGGCATTCATCTTATTATTGCCACCCAGCGCCCGTCGGCTGATGTACTTACAGGAACCATTAAAGCCAATTTTCCCACCCGGATCTCGTTCCAGGTGTCCTCTAAAATTGATGGCAGGATTATTATTGACCAGGGCGGAGCTGAAAAACTCCTTGGTAACGGGGATATGCTTTTCTGCCCGCCAGGTACGGGAAAAATCATGAGGATTCAGGGGGCCTTTATATCTGAAAAAGAGATTGCAAAGATAACCGGTTTTTTACGGGAACAGCAAAAACCTGAATATAATGAAGCAATCACAATGGGTGATGGAGATGATGAAGAAAAAGAGTTTGATGAATCTGACTATGATGCAAAATATGATGAAGCTGTTGCCCTGGTGACAAAATCCAAACAGGCCTCCATTTCCTATGTTCAGCGAAGATTGCGAGTGGGATATAACAGGGCAGCCCGCTTGATTGAAATGATGGAGCATGAAGGGATTGTAGGTCCCCAGATTGGATCCAAACCAAGGGAAATACTTGTGAAGAGTTATGATGATTGATTTTAGCCTGGTCAATACCATAAAAGGCTTCATGGATGAAGATGAAGCCATGCGGCTCTTTGAACTGGCAAAACAGGCTTCCAAGACAGGACCTGTTCTTGAGATAGGAAGCTATTGCGGCCGTTCTGCCTCCATTATGGGCCTGGCATGCAAAAAAAATAATGGTATCCTTTATTCCCTTGATCACCACAATGGATCAGAAGAGCAGCAGCCCGGGGAAGAATATTTTGATCCTGAATTGTTTGATGACAGGACTGGTCAAGTCAACACCTTTCCTTTTTTCCGGGAAACCTTAAAAAAAACAGACCTTGAAGATACAATAATTCCCATTGTTTCCAAATCAATTATTGTTGGGAAAATGTGGCAGACTCCTTTGTCCATGGTGTTTATTGACGGAGGCCATTCCTTTGAGGCTGCTTATAATGATTTTTTGACCTGGTCTCCCCACCTTTTGAAGAACGGATTTCTGGCGATCCATGATATTTTTCTGGACCCGGCAAAGGGAGGGCAGGCCCCCAGACAGGTTTATGAAAAAGCCATGGCAACAGGGGAGTATACCATACTTGAAATGACAAAAACTCTTGGAGTTCTCCAGAGAAACTAAGGGGATCTACAAAAGAACCAGGTAAAAGGAATTATTCAAAAGGAATAACTTAAAAGGAATTATGGTTCGTAAACAGGCTTTAGAAAAAATAAAAAAATACTATCTTGAACTTTTGCCCTTTAACAAGGTGCTGGGAATTGGTATTGACCTTTTAGACTATGATTCCGGTGATGCTGTGGTAAGTTTTAACATGGCACCGGATCTGATTGGAAATTCTGCAGCAGGTATCCTCCACGGGGGGGTTACAGCATCGGTGATTGATCTTACCGGAGGCTTGAGCGCACTCATCTCCTGTGTAAAATTAAATGAGGGTGCTCCCCTTGAAATTATTGAGGAAAAACTTATAGGTTCTGCCACCATTGACATGCGGGTGGATTATCTCAGGCCGGGAAAAGGAATTTCTTTTCAATGCAAAAGCCGGATCATCCGGGCCGGTTCCCGCATTGTGGTTTCAAAAATTGATCTTTTTAACGACAAAAAGATCAGAATTGCAACAGGAACCGCCACTTATTTGATTGGGTGAGATGAGCCAGATAATAATGCCCTCTATTTATCAGATACAGGGCATGGGTTATGGGTTTATTCTTTCTTTTTTATTTTTTTAAAGGATGCTTTAAATTCCTCACAGGGGTCTTTGTAGGATACCCGCTGGGTAAACCATAGATAGTCTGACGAGGACACTGGATCAAAACCCTCCAAATCAAGGGGATGCAGATAATCGTCCAGACTGGAAGGTGTTTGATTGATTTCAGTTATTCCGATATTTGTCTGGGAAATATCAGGGTCCATGGCCTTTACCCTGTCCATGACACCCAGTTTATACTCTGTGTGGCCATTACCAATGATAACTACAATGGGATTTTTGGTATTTTTCAACTGGGTAATGGACAGGGCCATTTTATCGTTCCTGGCTGTCCAGGTATCATAGAGTCGGGATGCCATTGTTTCATTGCCCATGCCGCAGTGGACTGCTTTGAAGATTTCTTTCATATGGGTCTTATATGCTTCATTGGTAAGGTTTGTTGAAAAAATAAGTTTTTTCTCAATATCCGTAAGTCCTGCCATGCTTTTTCTGGTGATTCTGCGTTTAAGGGAGGTTGACAGGTCCAGGCCGGAAATAAGCAGGCCATTGTCCCTGGCAAGTTTGAGCAGATCATAATAATACCCCCACATGGTGTCAGACTGGGAATCCCAACCTAGCTTTTTGCGCATCTGTTTTTCCATTGCAGATTCAATTTTTTGTGAGTGATCTGCCTTGCCAGAGTCTGCAAAGTTTAGTAGCAGAGGGGTGTCCTCCATGGAAAAAAACTCAAATCCAAGAATCGGCTTTTTCCCTTTTCCAATCAGTGTTTTTATGATTCTGTACTGAATGGCATGATGCATGGGATTGTCATGTTTTTCAGATAAATATATCACATCATAATTTGTGATTTCGTCTATCAGAGCATTAAAAGAAATTGTTTTATGTGTGCTTGTATTAATGATTTTACCAATCAGGGGGTCCTGGCGCATGGGGTTTTTGGGCAAAGTGGCACAGGAGTGGGTCAGGGGAATAATAAACAACAGAATCAGGAATGTAAAAAGTCGTGTCATTGAAGACCTCACATATTTTAAAAGACGGTTTCAATACTATATAATACTTTTTTTGATATTTTTCCACTAGGATCATGAAAATGCAGGGCAATAACATGAAAACGGAGAGGATATTATTTTTAGAATCTTACAATTCTAAAGGAAAAATAATTTTTCTTTGATCTATGAGAAAATTTCCTTTTACCAATACCGTTGTGATGGAAAGATCTTTATCAAGCAAGACAATGTCAGCATCAAATCCTTTGGTCAATTCTCCTTTTCCAGTGAGCTGGAACAACTTTGCAGGGTTTTGAGTGATTAC
>JAOZST010000034.1:0-27291 GCA_029939535.1 Desulfobacteraceae bacterium
AAATACCACTGAATGAAATTGGATAAATTATGATCAAAGAGCGCGAAATGTCCGGTATATCTCTTTTAATTTAAATAATTTAATTTCACTTAACATCATATTCATACTATAAAAAAATAGACTCTTAATCAGTAGGTCCCGGGTTCGATCCCCTGACGGCCCACCATTAATAGCAAGGCTCTTAGCGATTTTCGTTAAGAGCCTTGTTGCTTTTTAGCCTGGTAACAAAGATTTTTTAAGGCTTCCATAAGCTATAAAGGCTACAAAACATGTCACAAACCAGGCTATTTTTTATTTTGACAATAGCACTGGATCGGGTATAACTTGCACCAGGGAGTTTAAACCATGGCAGTATTTGAATATAAAGCTTTAAATATCAGAGGAAAAAAAATATCTGGGATCATTGATGCCGAGAGCAGTTCTGCTGCCAAATTAAAATTGCGGCAAAAGGATATTTTCCCGACGATATTGAATAAAATAGAATCCAAATCTGTTTTATCTAAAAAAAAATCAAGCTCTGTGTTTAAAGAGTTCAAGTTATTTTCAAAGGTGAGTTCGTCTGAACTTTCCATGATTACAAGACAGATGTCAACGCTTTTGTCTGCTGGATTTCCCTTGGTGAAAGCAGTTTCAACCCTGGTTCCCCAGACTAAATCCAAAACAATGCAGCGGGTGCTTTCACGGGTCAAGGATGCCATTGAAGAGGGAAGCAGTTTTGCAAAAGCCCTGGCACTGTATCCAAATGTTTTTTCACCCATTTTTATAAATATGGTAAATGCGGGTGAGTCTTCGGGAACCCTGGAAATTGTCTTGGAACGGCTTGCGGATTTTAATGAAAACCGGGAGGATTCAAAAAAAAAAATCCAGGCATCCCTTGCCTATCCTTTTTTAATGTCCTTTATCGGATTTGGGGTTTTACTTGTTCTGCTGACCTATGTTGTGCCAGGTATTGTAAATATCTTTTCCGACATGAACCAAACCCTGCCTTTGCCCACCCGGATTCTTATCTCTGTCAGCTCTTTTTTCAAATCCTGGTGGTGGGGTATTGTTTTGACACCTTTTCTTTTTTTACTGGCAGTTTTCTTTGTGCGGAAATCTGAAAAGGGCGCCTGGTTTATTGATAACCTGGTCATCTCCCTGCCGATTATGGGCAGCCTTTTAAAGAAACTCATCGCAGCCCGTTTTACAAGGACCCTGGGATCTTTGCTGGAAAATGGAGTCCCTATGCTCACAGCCCTGAATATCACCAAAACCATTGCAGGAAACCGGGTGATATATGAACTTATCTCAGAGGCCTGTGAAAGGGTTGAACAAGGGGGAGAACTGGGTGAAAGCCTTTCCCAGAGCAATGCTTTTCCATACCTTGCATCCCAGATGATCAAGATCGGGGAAGCCAGTGGAGAAATAGAAAAGATGCTGGAAAAAACAGCCGATCTTTTTGAAAAAGATGTTCAAACCGCTGTTACTGCTGCCACATCCCTGATCGAACCCCTGATTATCCTTGTCATGGGTGTTGTGGTGGGCTGTATTATTCTTGCCATCTGTTTGCCCATATTTGAAATCAATCAATTAATTCAATAGGCAATTGATTTACTATGTTTTAAAATCCGTAGCTAAAGGACAATCCATAAAGGTTTTCATTTGGATGAATCCTGGGAATAATGGAAAATTTTTTATTGAGTATTCTAAGGGTCTGCTCCCTGTTATATTTGTGGGCAGAAGAGATTGAACCATAAATATTGCCGGAATAAAATCCTGTTTCCACAAAACCTATCACTCCGGCCAGGGCCCTGTTGTTGTTGTCAAAAGCTGTATAGGCAGCATAAATCAATCCAGTATTGAGTAAAAAAGTGGTAAAGGCATCCCGATATCTTTCATTATAGAAAAACCCAGCCCCCGGGATAATGGCCAGAGCACCGGCAAGCTTTGGATTTTTTCTGGGGGCCAGCTCCGCCTTTGTGATAAGATCCAAATATTGATCTGTATGATAAATATCTTCACCAGGTGCTGATATTTTCGACAAAGAGTCCCGGACAAGGGCCAGGGAATCAGAATTCCCATTTTTTAGGTCTGCAAGATGTATCTGGGCAAGGGTAAAATAAATCCTGTCTTTGGTTTCATGGTCTTTGGCCAGCTTTAAATAATTTTGAAGGACAATCTGGGCATATCCGGTATTGCCCATTTCCATAAATGCTCGGCTCTGGAAAAAAAAAGATTCTTTTGTGATTTCATTTTCTTTGTCATCCATTATGATTCCATTGAAAATACCTGCTGCCCCATGAAACTTTTTCATATTAAACAGGCAAACCCCTATTTTAAATTGCGCCTGGTCCTTTAAAGGGCTGTCAGAAAAAAAATAAATAAACCTTTTGTACTCTACCATGGCTGTTTCATAGTCTTTTTCTGCAAAGAGTTTTTCAGCATATTCAAACTGCATGTCTGAGTCTATAATCATCTGATTTTTCTGGGCAAAACAATTGTTTGGAAGTATCATCAATAGATTCAATATGGTAAACAGTATACAATAATAGGATTTTTGAAATTTCATCATTTTTTTTCTTTTTCAAACCACCAGAAATCATTGGCTTTCACAGGATCATAAATTAATTTTCGACCTTTACTAATTATTGTTCTGGATTGATAAACTTCATCCCTTCCGCATCGTACAAGCCGGTCACAGGCCATCACCCACCCCAGAACCAGACCATGCTTTTCAATGGCCCGGGATGCATAGGATGAGCAGGAAGGATACATGGGACATCGATTGCCGTTTATGGCTGAAATGTGATCCTGGTAGAATTTAATAAATAAATTCTCTGCCCTGGCAGAGGGAAGAACACAGATAAAAATCAGGAATACGAGGATGGTCAAAATAATTTTTCCCATTGGAATCCTGGAAATGGTGATTTTATCATTCCTGGGTAACACGAAGTACTTCTCCAATGGATGTAATCCCCTTGAGAACCTTTGACATTCCGTCCTGGCGAAGGGTTGTCATTCCAGATTTCAAGGCTGCATCTTTGATCTGGTTGGAATCTGATGTTTCCAGTACAAGGCTTTTTAATCCATCATTCATGAGCATGACCTCAAAAATTGCTTCTCTGCCCAGATACCCTGTTTGAAAACATTTTGAACAGCCCTGGGGTTTATATACATTTTGTCCGATATATTCTTTTCCAAGTCCGTTCAGGGCTTTTATATGGGAGGGTTCCAATTTGTATGCCTGTTTGCAATGGTTGCAGAGCAGCCGCACCAGACGCTGGGCAATCACGGCATTTACAGAGGAGGATATAAGATAGGGTTCCACACCCAGATCCACAAGTCTTGTAATGGCCCCTGCAGAATCATTGGTGTGAAGAGTTGAAAAAACAAGGTGGCCGGTCAGGGCGGACTGGATAGCAATCTCTGCGGTCTCGATATCTCTTATTTCTCCGATAAGCACAATATCAGGGTCCTGACGCACAATGGACCGTAATCCTTTTGCAAAGGTAACGCCGGTTTTAGCATTCACCTGGATCTGGCCGATTCCCTTGAGGTTATACTCCACAGGATCCTCTATGGTGATAATATTTTTATCTGGAGAGTTAATTTTTGAAAGGGCAGAATAAAGTGTTGTTGTTTTCCCGCTTCCCGTGGGACCTGTCACAAGAACAATACCATTATTCTGTTGGATAATTTTATTTATCAGACTGAAATTTTCCTTGGAAAGGCCGAACTCTGAAAACTCCAGAAAATATCCTGACTTGTTCAACAGTCTCATGACTAAACGTTCGCCATGGGAGGTGGGAACAGTGGAAATACGGATATCGATTTCCTGGTCTCCAATTCTAACCTGGGCCCTTCCATCCTGGGGAACTCTTTTCTCGGCAATATTCATCTTTGCCATGACTTTAATTCTGGAGATCAAAGATGCCTGTATCCCCTTGGGCGGATTGAGCATTTCATAGAGAATACCGTCTATTCGATATCTGACCTTTAAAACATCCTGAAAAGGCTCAATATGGATATCACTGGCCATGGCTTTAACAGCCTGGGAGATCATATGATTCACAAGCCGGATGACCGGAGCATCACTGGTGTCATCCAGCAGGTCAGCGGTCCTCTCAAAATCATCAATAATTGTGAATCCATTACTTTCCATATCCTCAACAAGCTGCTGGGCACTTTCTCCGGCTCGATCATAGAGTGTGTTGACTGCGGAAAGAATTTGGCTCCTGGGAGCCAGCACCAGGGAATAATCATCAAGCTTGAGAATTGCTGAGATATCATCCACAAAACTAAGGTCAGAAGGATCATTAACGGCAATGATTGAACTCCCCTTTGCCTTTTCCTCTGCCGGTGCCTTTACCAGGGGAGCCACACAGATTTTTTTTAAAAATTGCCTGGAGATGCTTGCTGTCCAGTCATCCCTGACATTTTCCAGGGTAAGAATCGTATGAAATGGAATTGAGTAGAGATGGCCCAGGGCTTCAAGAATTTCAATTTCCAGGACAAGTTTTGTTTCAATTGCAGATTCAACAAAGATTGACGGTTCCCTGACATAGGTGTTTCTGAGTTTTTCGCAGTTTTCCTTTGAAAGGGATGTCTTTGCAGCAATAATATCTAAGAATTCATCAATCATTGGAATTTTGCTGATTCTTTATTATTTCATTCATCTCATTGTCCTTCTCTGGATTCAACTTGTTATAGATTGTGATTTCACCTTTTTTTATGGAATTGATTTCTTTGCTTTTCTCTTTATAAATTTTCTTTGCTTCCAGAGGGTTTTTAACCACCCTGGGTGTTAAAAAAATATAAAGATCTGTGATTTCTTTTCCTTCGGATGTGGATTTAAATGCCCAGCCCAGCCCTGGAATATTTCCCAGGCAAGGGGCCTGGGAATCTGACTTGGTCAAATTCTCACCAATAAGACCCCCGATCACAACACTGTTGGAATCCTCTACAATTATGGTTGTTTCAATTAGGCGTTTGAAAGTAGTGGGCCTGTCAGGATTTGATTGATTCACAGAATCAAGAACGGTCATTTCCACATTGACATTGAGCCGAACCAGTCTTCCTTTGCTGATCTGGGGGGTGATTTTAAGAGAGGTGCCCACGTCTTTGTATTCAAATGAGCTATAGGTTTCCGTAGACGATTCTGCTGCAGATCTTGTCTGGTAGGGAACATTTTTACCAACGGTAATGGAGGCCTCTTCATTTTCCGTTGTCAAAATCTGGGGCGTAGAAATGATATTCACATCCTTATCATTCTGATATGCCGCAACAACTGCCTGGATATCAGGAAAGGTCACACCTCCGATATTAAAAGAGTCGCCCAGAACCCCCACAGAAAATCCCTTGGGAAGAGATCCTCCAGAAGTTTCTGACAAATTTGTAAAACCACTGTCTCCGGTGCCGCCGAATCCTGCAAAACCGGCTTTGGTATCCCCATCAAACCCCTGGATAGTTTTCCATTCTGTCCCTATATTCAAACCCCGGCTTATATTTACCTCCATGATAAGGCACTCAATATAGACCATGGCCCTGGGAATATCCAGTTTGCTGATGACCTCTTCCAGTACTGGATAATCCTCCTTGTCAGCCATGATGATAAGGCTGTTGGTGGCAGTATCTGCCATAATTTTTACTTTATCAGATAAAATAGGTGATTTTTTCTGGCCTGGAGCTGACTTTTTTGTATCTGTTGTGGGAATTTCCACCAATACCTTCACTAGATTTTCAGCCGATGCATGCTCCAGATAATATACCCGTATCTTTTCTTCCCCCTTGGGAACCTGCTGATCCAGAAGGTCTATTAACTTGCTGACCCTGTCGGTTTCTACTTTGCTGGCCAGAAGAATAATGGAGTTGGTTCTTTCGTCTGCAACAAACTTCACTATCTGATCTATATTCTTCTTTCCCTTTATAGATTTCACCCGGGCGGTAAAGATTGAAGAAAGGCTTTGAACCATATTTTTGGCATCTGAATATTTGATGGGAATCACGGATATGGTTTTCCCAATACTCTGGATATCAATGACCCCTATAATTTTTAACAGCCTGTCAATACTTGAAAGTGTTGCTGTTATGATGAGCATATTGGTATCACGGTAGGAGAGGACAACACTACCCTTGGGGACCAGAGGGGCAAATAAATTCTTCAGATCATCGGATCTTGCATATTCCAGGGGAATGATCCTGGTTACAATTTTATCATCCAGGCTGCCGGGTTTCCCAGGTTTGGTGGCTATTTTTGTATCCAGATTGTCCCCTTTTGCTTTGGGTGTTGGAATGATTTTAATGATTTGCCCTGACTCCACCGTGGAAAAACCATTGATTGCAAGAACAGACTCAAAGACTTTGTAGGCATTTTTTACGGATATTTTTGTGGGGGAAATAATTGTTACATTCCCTTTCACCCTGTTGTCCACAACAAAATTTTTCCCAGTCAATTTGCTCATGAATTTAATGAACACATTAATATCAACATTATTAAAATCTATTGATACATATTGTGAATCTGGGTCCGGGTCCGGGTTTTCCAAAGTTTCAGTAGCATCACTGTCAAGGGGGAACAATAGAAATGCTGCACAAAAAACCATTATACAGGAAATTGAAACCATCCATTTTCTGCTACAAAACATTCTTATTCATCTCCTTTTTTTACTCAATACCCTCTGAAAAATTTGTAATCAGATATTGTCCGTTTTTAACTTGATAATTCAATTCTTGAATTTTCCCCCGTCTCAACAAAGTAATCCTGGCTTCCTCTGCCTCGTTTATTTCGCTGAACAGGGTGGAAACATCCTCGGGTGATACAATTTCCATTCCATTTATGTTCCTTACAATGTCACCATTCTTCAGTCCAAGCTGCCTGAAAACAGAATTCGGTCTTATACCATATACCATTATACCGTCTGGTTCACCTTGGGTAAAATGGGGCCTCATCTTAACCTGTTTCATCAAGGCTGTGATATCACCGGAAGAATCACCTTGAATCAGTCTATGGCCCGGCAGTTCATTAAAGGGCAGGTTGGAGGGCAGATCATGAACAGACTTTGGAGTGTTGGTTAGATTTTCCCTGGGCATACGGGCTTTTGAAACATTTTTGCTATTTGTTTCCATTTCAAGAACCTGATCTTTCCCCTGGTAGCTGAGAATCACTTGATGGCGGTAAATTTTTTTGAGCGTTGCGCCCTGGATCACATCCCCGATTTCATACAGGGTCTGCTGTTTTAATTTTTTATCTTCAATCACAGCATAGACCTTTCCCTGCCCTGTCACGGTTCCCCATAAAACCAGGCTGAGATTTGTTGGCTGCAGTTTTTCAGGCTCTTGTTCTTCTATTTTCCGGGTATTTGTTTCTTCTGCTTTTTCTTCAACCTCAACCTTGAAAAGATTTCTCTGAACAATTATATCATATTGATTTTTATTTGAATCCAGTTTCCATGACTCCTGGATGCTGTTTTTTGATATTGTTCCGGAAGAATGCAGTTCAGGAAGAACAAAACTCTCTGCCAGCATATTTTTATACACAATATCAACAGAAAAATATGCAATGGATGCAACCAGAGCCACTTTTATTACGGCAAATATATATTTCATATCCCCAACTCCGGATTTTCCAATGTTCCTTTGATGGTAAATAGGATTCCCTCTTTTTTAATATTCCCTACAATAGACGTAAAGGCTGGGTAATTTGCAAACTTTGCAAGATAGGGTGAATCAGGCAGAAGTACTCCTGAAAGATTCAATCTGGTTTTTTGAACAGGGAAAACAATATCCATCCCGCCTTTCAATTTTACATTTATAATGGATCCCCGGGCTGTGCACCGGGTCAGGATCAATCTTGCTGGCTGGTGTATGAATTCAAGGGTGATATCTGAAAAATCAATTGCTGGTATATTCAACGCAGTAAACAATGAACCTTTCATTGCTGTGGAAAAAACTGCAGAAAAATTCCGGATCGACATGCTCCCTTTTCCAAGATCTTTTTCATTCCCGGTACTGATTTGTTTATATTCACCATTCAGTTCACAACCCAGGCTAATATCTGCAAAATCTGTTTTATACCTGAAATCAACTATTTTCACCACGGACATTGAGGCGGTTACACTTGAAAATAAAAAAGGATCAAGGCTATTGATAAGCAGATGACCCTTTAATGAGCCCTGGGAAAAACCAGATTGAAATTTTATTTGTTTTTCTTCTTTGAATATGGAAAAAAAATCTAAAAACACTTGAAAAGATTCGGGTATTATCTGCATACCTTGATCCATATCCGGTCCCAGTAGAAGCGTTGTATTTTCAAAGCCCAGGGTAAAGGGAAAGGCAGGTTTGACATCGTCCATATGCAAGGCCAGATTTTGATTTTTTACGACCTGGGATAGATAGACGGCAAATTCCTTTCCAGGAAATAGGAGGAAGACAAACCCCAAAGAGGATACAAGAAAAAACAGGATATAAAAAAATATAGATTTAGGCTTCATCCTCTATGTCTTATCCTTTGTCCTGTTTCTGTCCTTGGGCATCAGAGTTTGAGTTTCAATAATCGCATCAAGCATTACATTTTCCCTGCCTGTCTTTGACAATGACAAAGAAGTTATGGTGACACCGTTTTTCGATGATTCTATATAATAAAGAAAATCAATCAGATTCTTTAAATAGACTTGTTTAAGATTAATCTTGGCTGTTTCAAGGTCATACAATGAGTTTTCAAGTTTTTTTGTAAACGGCTTCATGTAAGCGACATTCTCTTTTACGCTGCTTTTTCGGGCCTGGGCATCCAGAAAAGAAAAAAGTGAAAACCCTGGTTTCCTTCCTGCCAGGGTCTGGGTCTTTGTATCAAAATTATTGGAAACCGCCCGGAATTTCTGCTGAAGCATGATCATTTCTTCCAGAGAAGCCTGCTTTTCATTTACAATGCGCTTTAGATTATCCCGTTTATCCAAAACACCCACAATTCCAAGCTGATAGCCCAGAAACAAAATCACAAAAAGAGCCCCGGATAGTAATACATTTATTTCGCGTTTAGAAAAATCAGGCATACCCATGTATTCACATTTCAATAATAAATTTAAAGTTTACTCTGTTCCCTTTTTTGTCAACTGCTGCACTGGTGATACTGACATTCTCAAATAAATCTGAGGATTCGATTTTGCTTTTAATATTGTCCACATTATTAAAGTTATCCGTTGATCCGGACAGGATAAGACGACCATTATTGAATAAAAATCTTGAGGTTTCCATGTCCAGGGAAGGAGGAATTTTCCGGGACAGCTCGCCCATGATTTCCACGACTTTTACCTTGTTGATTGATAAATCTTTATCCCCTGATGTGTTGGTTTTTTTTAATTCCGCACGAACATTTGCCTTCATCTGAAGATAGGGGTCATGGACCTTTTTTTTATCTGGAAAGGTTGCAGTAAAAATGGAAAGAGCTCGGCTATCCATGGCAGCTATTTTTTTATTCAGTCCAGCATTATCAAACCCAGAACTGATCATGAACAAAGAAAAACTAATGATGCAGAGAACAGCGCAAGCAGCAATGCTTGAAAAATATGTCTTTACAAAAGAACTGGATCCATAGGCTCCCTGGCAGAAATTAAACAGATATGCACCTGGTTTATCCGGTGAAATATTTACCAATAAACCCTTGGTATCTATTTTTTGCTGCAGTCTGGGCAGATCTTTTCTTTTCAAAGCATTGTAAATACGTTCAGCATCTGGATTGTCCCCATCCGAACTGATAAAAATATCATATAAAATATCAGCCCCGGTTCTCTGGTTAAACCCCATGATGGTCTGTTTAATGCTCGTTTCCAGATTGTCCAGATTTTTCATATGGTCTGAATTGTCCGGGTCTTCAGAAGAATATAAAGAACGGGCAAAGCTGCGCACAGTACAGGGTTGTCCATTGTTCACCAGCACAATGGTACTCTCAAAATCAGCAATATGAAGAAATACAAAATTTGAACTATTTTTGTTTTTCCTTAAAAAGGCCATGGCTGTGGCATACCCGCCAGGAGTAATGATCAACGGTTTAATACCGAAACTGTTTAACTTTGAAAAATATTTTTCAATCCAGGCCTCACCAATGGAGGCACTCAAGATAAGATTGGATTCTTTTCCAGTATCCAGCAGATGAAAGTCAGAGATATAGTCTTCCTGGACAGTGGGCAGCAAATTTTCAAGTTCAAAGGGCAGAATTTGTTTTATTTTATTTTTTGAACCAAAGGGAAGTGAAAGGTTTCTAAAACATATGGAAAGGGGCGACACAAAAATAGTTGCGGTTGAACATGTCTGAAGACCCAGCTGACGGGCAACCATATCCATTCCCGCATCAAAGGGTACAGGATTTTCTTCTGAAACAGGCAGATCTTTAAACAGGACATGGCAGTGATCTTGAACCAAATTTTGCTTATATCCTGATTCAACGATACTGGCTTTTATTCCAAAATCATCTATTTCAAGGCTTAGAAAACAACCTGCCATGTATTATTCCCTTTATTTTCTTTCCATCTGGATTATTCGATATGTCCACTTTCCAGAGTCTTTCTGCTTTTCCCTTTTCAAAAAAGATACAAGATTGGTTGTTGCATCATTTTTTTGAGCAATGCACTCTATTTTAAAGATATGGCTTGAATAGGTTATGGTGTTATCCAACCATTCTTGTTCCTTTTCAGACAGATCTATAACCTTTTTATACCACCCCTTGTCAAGTGGGTTTACAAAAACATCGCCTTCTTCACTCCTCTGTTCCCTGTAATCCACAAGATCCCGGGCAAATTCTTCCATGCCTTCGGGAAGAAGCCCGGCCAGCACATCAACACCGGCTGTATTAATATTCACTTTTCCTGGATACCTGAAACCCCCTTTTGCGGTTTTTTCCTGATCCAGGCCGTAAATGGTAAATACATCACTTAATCCCAATTGATCAACTGGTTCGTCTGCCTGGTCCAAAATTTCAGTTTTTAGCAGGTCCTTTGAGATACCTTTTACATTCATTAATTCGTCGATATGATCAAAGGGTCCATTGGCACATACATAGTGAGGATCAAGTTCCATATAATAATCTGATTCTGCTCCTGAAACCCCGCTTATGAGATCATCATCTCCTGAATCAAGCCAGTCTTTCAGTGAATTGATAATCTCGTCAGGATCTCTTGTATCCAGGGATTTATCATTTGAAAACCTGGGTCTTAAAAAATTTTCCCAGATCCGGGTCTGAACCGGGCTGATCTGATTGCCTGGAAACTCCAGAAGCAAGGCATTTACCTGTATTTTAGACAATTCATCTGTAATTTTTATGGTAAGTGTATCTTTTTCCAGTTTCAGCTCATTTACTGCCAGTAAAAGTTTATCATGGTCTGCCCAGGCCTCCTGGATTGTATCGATATTATTCTTTGCTGCATCATCAACAAGGATAAGAGCTGCAATATTTATACCGGACAATGCAAGTTGATCCGCCTGAAATTGGTCCCTGTATGCCAAAGTCTCCATGGCGGAATCACCGGTAAATTTACCCATCTGCAGGGCTGCAGCCAATAAAATAGCAACAATTGCAAGGGTCACAACAAGGGCAACCCCTTTTTCATTAAAAAGGATATCAGTCAATGGAAGCCCTTCCTGAAACCAGGCCAATGGAAGTTTCAAAGAATTGCTGTCTTTCTTCTGACCCCAGAATAATTTTCAGATGAATACTTTTGGGAAATGTATATCTAAATTCCTTTGCCTCTGAATCCCAATATTTATACTCATCTCCGTTAAAATCCATGTATGAAATTTCAAACCCTGAAACATCCCTGCATAAAATTGGATCATCACAGGATTCCAGTTCTTCTGGAAAAGGTCCCAGTGAATCGGCCCGATAAAGGTCATACCCATTGTTTTCATTTTCCCTTACATAATAAGCGATCCGTGCAATACCCTGCCTTTGATCCAAACCAATCATTGCATGGGCCTTGGAGGTGAATTCCAGAAATGAAAACAGATCCTGCCCCGTAGTCACTTCACGGCCAGTCAGCCTGTATGGATCAGGATCTGAATTTAATTCAGGCTTTTTATATCTTGGAGTCTGTAAAACATACAATGATTCAATATCCATATGAATTCTTTTCAGGACATTCCTTATGGTTTCAGTATTAACTACCTGATCCTTAAGGCTTTCACCTGAAATGATAAAGGCTCTGAAGGAAGAAAAAAGCACTGCAATAATGATGGAAAAAATAAGAATTGAAACAAGGACCTCCACAAGGGTGAACCCTGGGCATCTGTGCTTGATCAAATCATTATTTGCCGGGCTGTTATTTAAGGGCACATTATTGATCTGGCTATCCAAAAAAACCGTCCTATTCAATTACAAACCTCCAGGTAGTGATTTTATAGGATCTCTGTCTGGATGAATCGATTATTGCTATCTCAATTTTTTTTAAACTATCTGTATTCTCCTCACTGATAAAATCTATTTCTTCAAAAAATGAATCAGAAATATTACATGACCATATAAATTCAGGATAAGTTTCGTTAAAGTCCCCTTCAAACTCAGACCAGTTGGCAGGATCCTGTTCTATTTTAACCAGGAGTTGCTGTGCCAATGCCGGGGCCAGGCTGTTAAACTTACCGGCATTCGCCAGTTCAATGGTGGAGGACTGCATCCGGAAAAGAGATGTCAATACAAGGGCAATAATAGAAATACTGATCATGACCTCCAAAAGAGTGAAGCCCCCAATATTTTCCTGTGATGAAATAAAATTAGATACAGTC
This sequence comes from Desulfobacteraceae bacterium, assembly GCA_029939535.1. Lineage (GTDB taxonomy): Bacteria > Desulfobacterota > Desulfobacteria > Desulfobacterales > Desulfobacteraceae > NBML01. The sequence continues at coordinate 12,745 of JAOZST010000034.1, forward strand.
TTCAAGATAAACATGTTTGTTCAGAAGCTGTGCCTGGGAAAGGAACGGCTCTATTTTCAAGGTTATATTTTTTTGATTTTCAATGATATGGATCAAAGCAAAGTCAGAATACCCCTGCTTCCTGAACCTGATCATATGTTCCATGTTTCCGGTCTCTCTTGCGCCGGGAAATTCGACATCTATAATCTCGATATCCTCAGATAAAAATACCCCTTTTTCTTTCACCCCTTCCCTTGTTTCATCGTCCATGGACTCATCTGTTACCCATACAAGGCTTGATCCAGGGTCAATATGCATCCAATAATCAAGATTCCTGGATACAGCCCGTTTTTTTAAATCATCGATTAAATGAACCATATTCCCTAGCTGGGTTGCAGAGTCAGAAAACAGAACAATATCTCTGAACACAGGTAATGAAAACAAAAGAAGCATTGCAACGATACTGATAACGACAATCAGTTCGATCAAGGTAAAACCAGAAGGTTTTTTAAAATTATTCAAACTCCCAGCTGTTGACATCTTTATTTTTACCCTCTCCTCCGGGAGCCCCGTCAGCGCCATAGGAAATGATATCATAATCATCATGAATACCAGGAGAGAGATACAGATACTCCCTGCCCCATGGATCTTTGGGTATCCTTGCCTTTGCCAGATATCCTTTTTCTTTCCAGTGTAAGGGAATAGGTTCCGTTGAAGGCTTTTCAATAAGGGCCAGAAGTCCCTGGTCTGTGGTTGGATAATGTCCATTATCCAGCTTGTACAGTTTAATGGCAGTTTCAATGGAAGCAATATCAACCTTTGCCTTGACAGATTTTGCATCATCTGTCCTACCCATAAATCTTGGTGCAATATAGGTTGCAAGAATACCCAGTATGACCACAACCACCATTAATTCAAGAAAGGAAAATCCTTTTTCGTTGACAATTTTTCCGTTAACAGTTTTTTTTGTTGAAACGGTTACATAATGTTTATAATCCATACTCTTCATGGGATAGCCGTCCTGTTAGATAAGATTTTCGTTTGAATTAATAAACAATTTTAAATTTACAGAATGTCTTAGCATTATTCTTATGCCAAGTAAATGGGAATTAAGATTCATAAAACTTCAAGGGTTTTGGTTGACAGAAACTATAAAAACCAATATTTGTATGTACAATATAAAACAATAGGATCGTAACCATGGAACTACCCAAAAAAGAACCACCAATAAAAAATTTTCTTGAAAACTGTCTGTTTTTTAATACCAATGCTTTTTCCAGGCAACTGCTCAGACTTGCAGAGGCTGAATTCAAACATTTGAAGATATCCCCGGCCCATGCATCATTACTTATGCTGGTTTATGATACACCGGGTATCAGCCCCAAGGAATTGAGCCGTCTGTTACAACTGACTCCATCCACCATCACCCGTTTTATTGATTCCCTTGCTAAAAAAAAAATGGTACTCCGCAGGAATAAAGGTAAAACAGTATCTATTTTCCCTACCCAGCGGAGCCTGGATATGAAGGCATCCATTGCCCAGGCATATAAAAGACTATATCTAAACTATACAAAAATTCTGGGGGTAGAAACTGCCATGCTCCTTTCCCATCAGATAGCCAGGTCCACTAAACAGGTGATGGAATCGTTACAAAACCATGAAAAAGTGCTTTAAACTGATCCAAAATTTTAAACTGATTATTGAATACGATGGTACCCCTTTTTTCGGATGGCAGCGCCAGCCGGAAAAAATCACAGTCCAGGGTGAACTGGAATCTGTTCTGGGCATTATTTTGAACCAGGAAATAAAAATCCATGGCTCAGGACGTACAGATGCCGGGGTCCATGCCCTGGGCCAGGTTGCCAGTTTCCACGCAGAGACCAATATGGATCCAGAGATATTAAAAAAAGGGGTGAACAGCCTGATGAAACACCCCATTGTGATTCGCAACTGTTCACATGCAGATTCAGAGTTCCACGCCCGGTACAGTGCAAAATCCAAGGAATATAATTATTTTATCCTGAACCAACCCGATCCCTGTGCTATTGGGGCCTCATACATCTGGTATGTAAAAAAGCCTTTGGAGCTTGATCCAATGAATAAATGCTGCGATCTGATCACTGGAACCCACGATTTTAAATCCTTTGAAAATGCTGGCAGTCCCAGGTCATCAACCATTAGAGAAATTTATTTTGCCAGGATACAACCCCAGGCAGAAAACCGACTGGTCTTTAAAATATCTGCTACTGGATTTTTAAAAAACATGGTGCGCAATTTAATTGGAACTTTGGTGGACGCAGGACTGAAAAAAATCAGTGTGAAAGATTTTGAGGCAATTCTTGGAGCAGGAAACAGAAATCTTGCCGGAATAACTGCTCCGGCAAGGGGGTTGTTTTTAAAGCAGGTGAATTATTCCTGATCCCTGATTTTTTTGACATGTTCATTATAATGGGTAATTATATCCCGTCTATAGATCATGCCTAAAAAAACTCCTGAATCATCCTCTTTGACAACTGGCAAGGCATCAATATTTTTCTGGGTCAATTTTAAGAGGACCGTGTTCAGGTCTTCTGATGGCCTGGTAGTGATGAGATTGGAAATCATGATATCCTTCATGACCACCAGATCCTCCAGGTGAATGGTAAATATTACTTCACGGATATCTGTGGATGAGAAAATCCCTGTAAAGGCACCCTGGCTGTTCATGACCGGGAAATAATGCTGTTTGGTGGTCTGGAAAATTTTTTTAAATTCACTGAAGGGCATATTTTCATTCACACACCTGACATCCTTGACCAGGTGGACAAGATTTTCCACCCGCATGGTCTGGAGAATATCCATCATGAATTCACCTGCATGCACAGGAGAATCAATCCTTGATTTGACCTGATTTTCAAAAATTGTCCAGCGCCGGGCCAGAAGGTAACACAAAGAACACACCAGAAGACTTGGAAGAAGAAGATGATAGGAATTGGTCATCTCACTGACAAAAATAATGGTGGAAATAGGAGTGTTGGAGACTGCCGTAAAAAATCCAGCCATACCCACGATAACAAAGGTGCCTGGATTTGTTACCACCGTGGGTATCAACATGTGGAATATATTTCCCACAGCACCGCCCATTGCACCACCGATTACAATGGAAGGACCGAAAACCCCTCCGCTGCCACCGGAACCTATGGAAAAAGAAGTAGTGAGTATTTTACCGATTGCAAGGGCAATCAAAGTGGGAATGGCTACCTTGTTAAAAATGGCGTCCTGGGCTATGCCATATCCAAAGGCCAGGGTATAGGGCAGGAAAAATCCTATTATACCGGTTAAAAGCCCCCCTATTGCAGGCTTGATATGATTGGGGATCTTTAGTTTTTTAAACAGGTCTATTACCCCGTAAAACACCTTTACATACAGGACACCTGTCACAACCAATACACCGGCAAGAACAATATAAGGCCCCAGTTCCAAAGGGTTCTGGAATTTAAAATTCGGGGAATCAAACAAAGATCCCCAGCCAAAAACAATACAGAAAAGGCAATAGGCCACAACCGAGGATATCCCGGCGGGAATGATTACCTCTGATTCAAAATCCGGATCCCGATAAAGGACTTCCGCAGCAAACAATGCTCCTGCCAGGGGAGCCCTGAAAATACTGCCCACACCTGCTCCGATGCCGGCTGCCATCATGATCCTCCGCTCCCGTTCAGACAGTTTGAATTTTGTGGCAAGAAAAGAAGCAAACCCGGCACCAATCTGGGCAATGGGTCCTTCCCTGCCGCCGGAACCACCTGTGGTCAGGGTAAAGGTAGATGCAATGGTTTTTATGATGGGAATCCTGCTTCTTATGTGTCCGCCTTTATGGTGATAGGCGTCAATGGCAGCATCCGTACCATGGCCTTCTGCTTCCGGAGCGAAGGTATAGACCAGCCATCCGGACACGACCCCGCCAAGGGCCGGAAGGATCAACAGTATCCAGCGATTAAACGGAGTGTCAGTATGGTGCAGAAGCAAATGTTCCCCAGCGGGTGATCCAGGCCTGTATCCAGCCATGAGATCCAGAAAATAATGCATGCCAAGGCCGCACAGGTAATGGAAGATAACAGCCCCTAGTCCTGCAATAATACCGATCATGACAAAATAAAACAGCCATCTCCCTGCAACGGCAATTTCCTTTGCCTTGGCTTTTTTTGCAATACTCATCTGGATTAGCCTTTTCTAAGGTCGTTAATTCCGCTCACAATAATATCAAATAGTGTTTGCACATCCTTTTCTTCCAGACATGAAAAGGCCGCCCGGATATTTTTATCGCCAAGGGATATAAGCCCTGTTCCATAATTTTCAAGCAAATGGAGCCGTAAGGTTTCTGCATTGACATCTTTTAAGCGGATGCACATGAAATATCCTGAGTTAAAGGGATAGACATCAAAATAATCTGCATATTTCGTATCCTTTAAAACATGTTTCATCTTCAGGGCCCGCTGTTTTAACAGGTTAAATTTTTCCTGCTTCAACGCATCATAATTTTCATCACACATGGATTTGAGCAAAATGGTCTGGCTCAAATGTGAGGCATTGGAAATATTTCCCCGGATGCAGCCGGCTGTTTTCTTTTCCAATGCATCATAAATGGATTCCAGTCCAGTATCAGCTGTAATTCCATAGGTAAAAAATCCAGTGCGAAATCCCCAGGCATAATCTTCTTTTGTGGCTCCGTCCAGCTTAATGGCCAAAAGCCGTTTGTCTTTGTTGATGATCTTTGCAAACAAGGATTCTTTGCTTGTTTCCTCTTCAAAAAAAAGACCAAAATAGGCATCATCACAGACAGCCACAACATTGGTGCCTTTTTGGGCAATATCAATGAGGATATCTGCAACCCTCTGGGCTTCTGATTTGTTCAGAGTGTAGCCGCTGGGGTTATGGGGAAAATTCAATATGGTTATTATTTTATGGTTTTCCCTGGCCTGCTGCCGGATAACTGTTTCAAAGGAATCAAGATTGAATTTTGTTAAATTCTCATCATAGGTTTTAAAATGAACTATTTCAGCTGAATTGCAAACACAAAAGGTCATGTTGTAATTGCCCCACATCATGTCAGGCAGCACGATTACATCTCCTTTATCAACCCACATGTCAGAAACCAGGCTTACCCCGTGGGTAATTCCAGAGGTAACAACAGGCAGACTGATCTCCTGATTTTCAAGGGAGAGGTTTTTTTTGTATAAATCCTTTTTCCATTGTTCCCGCAGGGCAGGTATACCAAAAGATGGTGCATAGGTCAGATAATTATCAGGTTCAATACCCTTGATATATTGTGTAATGGAAGACAGGCTCAACACAGAATTACCTTGCTTTGCAATACCTATGGTTGCATTGATTTTATCTGCTTTGGCCTTGGCTTCAGCACTCTGGCTGAGGATACCCTTTGGAAAAAATAACGCTTTTCCCATATCGGACAGCATTTCAAAAATATAAGGGTTGGCCCCTTTGATAGTCGTGTTTAGTTCTTGTGCGATGACATTCATATATTCACTCTTTCTTCTAAAATAATTCTATATATTTAATAAAAAATCTAATTGATAAAAGTAATGGGCAAACACATTTAACAATAAAAGGTAGCCGTATAAAAAGAAAAAACTCTGCAGCTTTATTTCAGACGAAAACCACAGAGTTTTTTTGGAAACCAACAACTTCCAAACAACAGCCATAGATAAATTATCTTCTCTTGGATGCCTTGATTGGATTGATTTTCTGTTTTTTAGTAGCTGCCATGGTTTTAACATGGGTAGCAATATTACAGTTTCCGTTTTTCCATTTAAGTGAGGGATCTGGTGCTGCTGTGCAATAAACACCGGTTGGAAATTCAGAACATCGCTGGCAGCCATTGCATTCATCAACTATTGGCAGACAATGGCCTTCATTATAGCTGCAACCTTTAGCTGTCATGAATACGCAATCGTCACCTTCTCTTATAGTAGTACAAATCATAATAAAAAATCCTGTTGTTTAAATTTATAAAATTTACAACCAAAGCTTATTTTGGTGTAGTTATTTATTTCCTCTGCTATTAATCTATCCTATAAACCTTAGACAAGTATCATAAGGCATAAATTCTGTCAATAAATGTTTGAAATCATTTTTTTATGGGAAAACATCTTTTACTATTGTATATAAATATTATGAATAAAATGCTTACCAAACCAATACAAACAATAAACGAATAAAGAAACAATAAATTATGATTAAAGATATAGCTATTGAAGCCTTAAAAATTGAAGCAGAGAGCATATTGAATCTTACCAAAAAAATAGATACCTCATTTGAAAACCTTGTAAATGATATTTACAATTCCAGGGGAAGGGTAATTGTTTCCGGAATTGGAAAATCAGGCCTTATCGGCAGAAAAATCGCAGCCACACTGAGCAGTACAGGTACAAATTCCATGTTTCTCCATCCCGTGGAAGCAGTTCACGGGGATCTTGGAATGGTCAGCCTGGATGATGTTTTTATTGCAATTTCCAACAGCGGTGAAACCAGTGAGTTAAACCAGCTGCTTCCAGTGATCAAGGATGTTGGCTGCAGAGTGGCTGGATTTACAGGAGATCCCTTGTCAACCATGGCTGGATTTTGTGACCTGGTCATTGATACCGGGGTTGAAAAAGAGGCCTGCCCCTTTAATATGGCACCCACGTCCAGCACAACGGCACAGCTTGCCATGGGAGATGCCCTGGCAGTGGTGCTCATCAATAAAAAAAAATTCAAAAAAAGTGATTTCATGAAATCTCATCCAGGAGGAGTCCTGGGTCAGAGGCTTTCCTGCAGGGTGGGAGAAATCATGTTTAAGGCATCCACTGCCCCCTGCGTGCCGGTTGGGACTTCCATGCCCAAAGCCATTGAACACATGGACAAATACAGACTGGGAGCAGTGATTATCTTAAATAAAGAGCAGCGGGTTGTGGGAATAATTACAGATGGCGATATCCGGCATTACCTGGCAGCAGGCAGCCAGAACCTTGAGTCCATAAAAGTGGAAGAGGTAATGACAGGAACTCCCCAGAGCCTGACCAGGGATGCGTTCCTATACGATGCCCTGAACCTCATGGAAAAATACCAGATAACTGTTTTGCCCATTCTTGACAAAACCAATAAACTGGAAGGACTGCTGCATCTGCATGATATCCTTGGCAAAGGATCATTTAAATTCAATGGAGGAAATCAATGAAAACCTATGATTTCAGTACTGAAATTTCCGTTCTTGGTGAGGCAAAGATTGATTCACCACTGAAAGCACACGATGTTTCAAATAAAAATGGCTCCCGGTTTATTTCAGATGATGCAAGGATCACCGTGGATGTTCAGACTGAATATATAGAAGATTTTACTGTAAAAAAAGAAAGCTTGCCCAGCTTTGAGCAGACAGGTCCCAGGAAAAAAATATATTTTGATCCCAGCAAGCTCAAATGCGCCATTGCCACCTGCGGCGGACTCTGTCCGGGCCTGAACGATATTATTCGGTCTGTTGTTCTTGAACTTTACCATATCTACCATGTTAAAAATATTTATGGTATCCGCCATGGCCTCCAGGGATTTATTCCTGATTTTGGACATGATGTCATGGACCTGAATCCGGAATCTGTTTCCGGCATCCAGGATACGGGTGGATCTATCTTGGGCTCTTCCAGGGGAACCCAGGATATTGGCATGGTGGTGGACTGTCTTGAGCGGATGAATGTGGGAATCCTTTTTATGGTGGGTGGAGACGGAACCCTGGTGGCTTCAAAAAAAATAGCCGATGAGATCCTCCAGCGAAATTTGAAAATATCCGTCATTGGCATTCCCAAAACCATTGACAATGATATTTTCCTGGTTTCCAGGTCCTTTGGTTTTGATTCAGCTGTTGACGTGGCAACTCTTGCCATCAAGGGGGCTCACAACGAATCAGCTGCCTATCCCAATGGCATTGGCCTGATAAAACTCATGGGAAGGCATTCTGGATTTCTGGCAGCAACAGCTGCCCTGGCCCAGCAGGATGCCAACTTTGTACTTATTCCGGAAGTGGATATATTCCTGTACGGGAAAACAGGATTTCTCCAGGCCCTTGAAGACCGGCTCAAAGATAGAAAACATGCTGTTATCATTGTGGCGGAAGGGGCTGGTCAGAATTTTTTTGAAGACAAGGAAAGCCAGTATGATGAATCAGGCAATGTCATACTCAAGGATATTGGAATTTTTTTAAAGGAAAAAATCACCCAATGGTTTAAAGCAAAAAATATTCCCATTTCCTTAAAATATATTGATCCCAGCTATATTATTCGCAGTCTTCCTGCCAATGCCAATGATTCTGTATTTTGCGGATTTCTGGGAAGGGATGCAGTCCATGCAGGCATGGCAGGAAAAACAAATCTTTTAATCAGTTTCTGGAATAACCACTATGTACATGTGCCCATGGATGCCTCAGCCGGCAAACGAAAAAAACTTGACCCCAATGGCAGGCTTTGGCAGTCTGTTCTTGAGGCAACAGGTCAGAATAATTTTTTCAGTGACTGATCTCCATAAACTTTCCCCCTTTTATGGTAATCAGAGATAATTGTTTATGGGCATTGCCGGTTTTGTCAAAAATTGTATTTCCAGTCACACCTTCAAACATTCTGGTTCCCTGGAGCGCATTCTTCAGACTTTCCCTTGAATCAACTCTATCATCCATGGCTGCTGAAAACAAAATGGAAGTTGTGTCATAGGCAATGGCCTCAATAAATCCCGGGCTCTCTTCAAACAGGGAATTAAATCTTTTTTCAAAACCTTGTATAACTTCCTTTTTGCTGTTCCCAAAGTATCCGTCAGTGATCACTGCTTTTTTATTGTATCCCTTTGAACCGGCAAGCAAACTTTTTTGATGCCAGAGGTTTGTACCCAGAAGTACCATGCCCTTTGCATCGTAATAGGCCAGTTGAGGAAGAATTAAATTGACCCTTGACGGGGAATCAGGAATAAACAGGGCCTGGAAATCGATTTGAATTTTTTCTTCCACGGGGATAGGCTTCTTTTCAGTGTTTTGGTCCTGGACAACAGCATCCTCAACCAGGTTTTCAGACTCTGTGGAAAGGTCCGGATTCATCCCTTCTGAGTCTTTTAATTCATGGTCAATCTCCGATTCAGGTATTTCAGGTTTTAAAAAACCAGGCAGGGGATAGTATTCTCCAGTTAATTTTTTAATGGGAATGGTAAAATCTGTATTTTTACCATCATAGGATTCTACCCCCACAACTTCACCGTTAAATTCATCAACAACATCCCAGAATAACTCCATGTATCTTTTCCCATACCGTTCATCAGGGTAAAGAATTGCCACTTTTTTAATGCCAAGTTCCATAAATATATAGGATGCAAGGGACTGGACCTGCATCTGGGGAGTAATAAAATTGGAAAAAAGATAATCTCCCTTGAGAGGGAATTCATCCTTCTGGGTCATGGCAATGATGGGAATCCCCAGTTTTTCTGCCTGAATACCGGCTGAATCAACAGTCAGTAAAGGGCCCACAATACCCATAACCTTTTTCTGTCCCAGTTCATCCACACATTCCAGGGCTCTTTCAGGATTTGATTGGGTGTCTTTTATAATAACATTAAATTTTTTGCCATGGATTTCAGACAGATCCTGGACGGCAAGCTGTATGCCCTTAAGGGCTCTTTGTCCGAAAATTTTATATTTACCAGACAATGGGAGTAAACATCCAATGGTGTCTTTTTTAAAGGTTGCCAGCTTAATGCCGGCCAGAAGATCCAGGACATCTTGTGCATAGGCGTGGTCTGGATAATTGTCCATAAAAAGCTTTAATGCTTTTCCGGCTCTGGTATAATTGTTTTGGGCTGCAAGGTTTAATCCCAGCCAATACTGCAAAAGTGAATTAGGAATATTCAGGTTTTTGATCTGGATAAACTCTTCAATTACCCTGGGGGAAGTTTTGATCAAAGCCTTTTCAATACCTGATAGAACCATTTCCCTGTCCTGGATTTCAGCCTGGGCCAGGGCCTGGTTGTATATGAACAGAGCATCCTGGTTGTTGCCATCTTTTAAAAATTTTTCAGCCTCTATCATGAGGATCTGGATAAGGGAAACTTTTTCTGGTTCTGGCTCTGGCTTTTCAATTACAGGTTCCTGAACTGATTCCTGGTCCATAGGTTTTTTTTCAATTTTTTGTGCACACCCACCAAGACCTGACAAAAAGGCAAGAACAAGAAAACAGACTATGATATTTTTTGGTTTTATATCCATTTTATTTCGCTAATTTTTAATAAAGTTTTAAAAATTCGACTATATGTAACTTTAAAAGTTATGTCAAAAAATCTTTTATCATGCCCACGGCTTTATCAGTCTGGGAGGGTTCAAACCAGATCAAACCAGGCTCCCTTTTAAACCAGGTAAATTGTCTTTTGGCATATCTGCGGGTATCTCTTTTCAGCAGCCGCACTGCTTCTTCAAAATCCACCTCGCCCTTTAAAAACATACCCATGTGCCGATAGCCAATGGATTGCATTGATTTAAGATCAAGGGGATATCCTTTTTTAACCAGGAGATTAACTTCGTTGAGTAAACCCTGGTTAATCATTCTATCCACACGCCTGTCGATTCGTTCATATAATTTTTTCCGGTCCATATGGAGGCCCAGGGTAAGGCTCTGAAATCTTGGAGCTTTAAAATCATGGCCCCTTTGTTTGTCAGATATGGGCTGACCCGTTGTCTTAAAGACCTCAAGGGCACGTATCAGCCTGAAATGATCATTGGGATGGATTTTTTCTGCTGCTGCAGGATCACAATTTTTTAATTGCCCATGGAGAAACAGTCCTCCTTTTTCCTTGAGTATCCGGGTCAGATCAGACAAGGTCTTTTCACAAACCGGTTGTGCACGGAAAAGCCCATAAAGCAATGCCCGGATATACAACCCTGTGCCTCCTGCAACAATGGGAAGAGCTCCTCTTTTACAGATGGAATTAATCACCTGGTCTGCCCTGGATGCATACTGGCCAGCGTCAAAGTACTCCTTTGGGTCCAGAAAATCAACCAGATGGTGGGGAGCCATTTTTAACTCATCCTTGTCTGGCTTGGCAGTCCCAATGTCCAGATATTTGTAGATCTGCATGGAATCTGCCCCGATAATTTCCCCATTAAAACACCTGGCAATGGCCAGGGCAAAACTGGTTTTACCGATACCGGTGGGACCGCAGATTGTGATGATTTTTACCATGGTGGCTGAAGTATTTTGCCTTTTCTTCATTAAGGGTTGACAATATTTGAAAGAACCCCTTATAACATAATTTCTTAACTAATAGAACGTAATTACAATCAAAACAAAAACAGATGATTAGAATTCATATCTAAATTTATTTGTTCTAAAATCATTTATGTTTGCGGATGTAGGAGACCTGGGGTATGGCTTTTGATCTTTTTTTTAATTCATCACTTATATTACTTGCCATTGGGATGGCTTTTAAGATTTTCCAATGGTTTTCCTATAAAATAGGAATTCAAACTGAAAATTCCTCTTTTCCCCAAAGATTAATTTCAAGTCTATCAGCAATGGCTGGAATTATTTTCAATATTAAAATCATTATTGCATTGAAAATATTCATCCTTGATGTGCTATTTCAATACAGGATTCTGAAACAGGATGTTTTACGCTGGGTAATGCATATGCTGATATCCTGGGGTTTTATCCTGCTGTTTTTCATGCATGCCCTGGAATCCATTGTATCTGAAGCATTTTTGCCCTATTATTTATCAACTGTTAATCCCTATATGTTCCTTAGAGATTTTTTCGGTTTCATGGTTTTAATTGGAATTGCCATTGCCATTTTCCGTCGTTTTTTCATGAAAATCCACAGGATGACAACAAACAAATCTGATGTTTATGCAATTTTTATTGTTGCTGTTATTATCTTTTCCGGAATTTTTCTAGAGGGTGCTAAAATCATATCCCATACTGATTTTCAAAATATGGAAGAAGAATATTCAGCCCTGGAATATGAAGAAGATATACTGGCCCTGGAATCCTATTGGGTAAAATATTACGGCCTTGTTTCTCCAAATATTAAAGGAGATATTTCCCAGGAAATTCTGGCGACTGGTGAAGAGATACATACAGAAAGCTGCCTTGACTGTCACACTACACCTCAATCTGCATTTACCGGATATGCCGCCTCAAAATTAATGAAACCCATTGGCGGACTCCTTGACAGCATGGGCATTGTAAGTTTTTTCTATTACTTCCATATCCTTGCCTGCTTTATTGGTCTTGCTCTATTGCCCTTTACCAAAATGCTTCATATTTTTACCACACCCATCAGTTTAATTGCCAACGGAATAATGGAGAGAAAAAGTTCCAGCCCATTGAACATAGCCACACGTCAGCTTATTGAGCTTGATGCCTGTGTCCATTGCAACACTTGCAGCAAAACATGTTCAGCAGGTTCTGCCTATGATGTAAAAAACAATGTAAACATCCTGCCCTCGGAAAGAATGGTTTCCCTGGGCCAGTATTTTAAAAACAAGGACCTGGGCTCCTCACAATTCATGGCAATTCAGGAAGGTATTTTCCTTTGTTCAAATTGTGACCGGTGTACTGTTGTGTGCCCGGCAGGTATAAACCTTAAAGAGCTCTGGTATGATGTAAGGGAAGAATTTATTCGTTCCGGCACTTCCATCACTCCCCTTGTATTATCACCCTATTCCTATAACCGCACCTATCATCAGGAAGATTTCAATGCAAAACTTTCCGACATACCGGCCAGACATGCCAAAGGCATTATCGCTTCCAAATACAGAAAAAAGACCGATTCAGAAGAAACCCTGTCTTTAACGAATACGGACAATGAGTTAACTGAACAAAATTCTCTCCTGGAAAGCACGTTTTCATATTGTTTTTCATGCGAAAACTGCACCAATGTCTGTCCAGTGGTCATGAACTATGAAGACCCTGGCAAAGCCCTTAATATGCTTCCCCACCAGATGATGAGATCCCTGGGTCTCGGGCTTACAGACCTTGCTCTTGGATCTAATATGCTTTGGGATTGCGTTACCTGTTATCAATGCCAGGAGCATTGTCCCCAGAATGTTAAAATAACTGATATTTTTTATGAACTTAAAAACAAAGTAGCCAAAGATTGTTTTTACTCTCAAGAAGAGATCTAAATGGTGCCTTATTAAATAGTTTACAGCAACGGAAAAAAATATGAAAAAATATGCATTATTTATTGGATGTAACATACCGGCAAAAGTTCAGCAATATGAGACTTCAGCAAGGGCTGTGCTAGAAAAATTAAATATTTCAATCACTGATATAAAAGAGTTCAACTGCTGTGGTTATCCCATGAAAAATACCGATCAGATGGCATGGCTGCTGTCAGCTGCCAGAAATATTGCCCTGGCTGAAAAAAAAGGTCTGGATATCCTGACCCTTTGTCAATGTTGTTTTGGAAGCCTTAAAAAAGCAAATTCTTTTTTAAAGGATGACAATGATATTGCCCTTAAAATCAATGAAATTCTAAGCAAAGAAGGCCTCAAATACAAAGGGACCTCTTCTGTAACAAACTATTTGTCCGTACTCCATAATGACATTACAATTGATGAACTTAATAAAAAAACCATTGATCATTACAAGGATCTTAAAATAGCAACCCATTATGGCTGCCACGCCCTCAGGCCATCTGCAATAATGGAGTTTGATGATCCTGTATCCCCATCAATCATTGACAATCTTGTCAATGTGACAGGAGCAAAAAGCATTGACTGGGCATCCAAACTGGATTGCTGCGGAGCACCTGTTCTGGGAATCAATGACAATTTATCCTATGACCTTACAGAAAAAAAACTGGCAAACGCCAAAAAGGCTGGTGCTGATTTTATTTGTGTGGCCTGCCCATGGTGTCATACCCAGTTTGATAAGGTTCAGGATCTTATTGTTTCAAAAAGGGATAAAGAAATCCAGCTTCCCTCAATTCTTTATACTCAGCTTTTAGGACTTCGCCTGGGTATTGGCCAAAAAGAATTAGGCCTTGCCAGGCCTGATCATCAGGGTCAAAACCATACTGGCTCTGATTATAAAAAAAATGAACTTTTGAACCAGGCGTTTTCCAAACTTTTTGAGACCAGAGATAAAACTGAGAAAAAAGCCAAAAAGAAAAAGCCAGCCAAAAAAAAATCGGCCCAAAAAGAATCAACCCAAAAAAAATCAATTGGAACAAAACCAGCAAAAAAAGAATCCCAGACAATTGAATAAAGTTTTGTATAAAAAATTTTAAAGCCCGGTTTTTATAAAATCAGGTTGTTTATTAAGTCAGGTTGTATATTAGGAGAAAAAATGTCACAGAAAAAAATCGGTTCAATCATGGTGGTTGGAGGTGGGATTTCAGGAATGCAGGCAGCCCTTGATGCTGCTGATTCCGGATATTATGTTTATCTTGTGGAAAAGTCGCCTTCCATTGGCGGTATTATGGCTCAGCTGGACAAGACTTTTCCTACCAACGACTGTGCCATGTGAATTATTTCACCAAAACTGGTCGAGGTCGGCCGGCATATAAATA
>JAOZST010000159.1:0-8595 GCA_029939535.1 Desulfobacteraceae bacterium
CGGTTATCAGGCTGGCTCCACTTCGTTTGAGAATTAACATTAAAACATTTTTCATGGCGGAATCCTTATCTTTTCTTTATTTTATAAAGAATAACTGCTGTAAATGTTGAATTTTACGGGTCTATACATGACCATAATAATCCCGGCTAACCGCTATGGAATAAGCAAAGTCCAATAACGTCCCCCAGCTGTAAACCGGAAGATCAACACAACGTTGTATTGCCCGGGCAAAGGGTGTCATTCCGGTACATTCCAGCAGCAACGCTCCCATGTCCTGGTTTTTTTGAACAATATCCCTGGCTATTGCGACCAGTTCTTTTTCATTTATTTCATAATTTGCCTGGGAAGAACCTGAATTGTGATTCCACAGGTTTTCAAATTCTTTACAGGTATAATCATCCCTTGCACCTGCCACTAAAAAATTATCACTCAAATTTATGTCCAATGCAGTCAGATGCTCATCCTGGAGATATTTTTTTTCCGCACACATTATTCCAATGGATTTTTTCGAACTTATGGATTGTCGTATCCATGAAATCTGCATCAAACTGGACATGAAAACAGGTACATTCACATGTTCTTTTACCTCTTTCTGGAAACATGCAAAGTATCCGCATTCCCCTAAAATAGCCCTGCATCCCATCCTTTCCAGCTCTTTTGCCGCAGCTAAAATTGGATCCCGGCAGATGGATTTATCTTTTCCCCTTATCAGCATTTCACAAGTAACATTTTGTACGACAGAATATTGTATTGGATAGGGATAGGCGCTGGGATTCCTCAAATCGCCGGGGAAAGCAGTATATTCCTCATCCAGGATCATAATACCCAATCCCATCCCATACCCTAATTTGCCTTTTCTGGCTTTTGCGAAATCAAGTCCAGGATCTCTGCTGTAATTATACACTATAGTCTACCCCATATATTTTTGTTTAACATATACCCATGCCTGCTGGTTTCTTTGCCTTTGATCAACCTTTATCTGTTGATCAGTTTTATTTATTGATCATTTATTCATTGGGCATTTATTCATTGATCATTGCCATGGCTTCAATCTCTATCTGAGCTCCTTTGGGTAAATTGGAGACTTCAACACAGGATCTTGCAGGGCAGCTTTCTTGAAAAAAAGTAGAATATACTTCATTAACTGCTGTAAAACTGGCCATGTCAGTCAGGAAAATGGTCACTTTTAAGACATTTTTCATATCTGAGCCCAGTTCTTCAATGATTGTTTTTAAGTTCTGCAATGCGAATTTTGCCTGCTCTCCAGGGGTGTTGCCAACAATTTCTCCGGTATCTGCATCCATGGGCAATTGTCCTGAAGTATACAATATATTCCCCGTTGAAACCGCTAGGGAATATGGTCCAACTGCACTGGGAACACCTGCCACACTATCAAATGTTTTTTTCATGGTATAATCTCCAAATTTAAATTTTTCTCATAACAGAGAAATTAATTTCCAGAATACGTTTAACAGACTCAAAAGGATCTAAATCTTATTGCCAAACCTGTGATGCGACACGCATGAAATTTTCTCCAAGTATGCCTTTTATCTCGTTTGTCCTGAAGCCCTTGCCAATCAGTCCTGAAACAATCTCTATCAATTGAAAAGGACCGGCATGTTTAATCCCAGGAGTGTCATAGTTTTGACCCGCCGGCCAATAATCCGGCCGGCTTGCCAGTATCTCACCCACATCAATGTCAAGCTGGGGTGAAAAGTCGAATCCCAACCCTACATGCTCTGCACCGACAAGATCACTGATATAGCAGATATGATTTATTATGGTTTTTATGCTGATATCATTATCACCTAGGAATATGCCCATTCCATTAATACCGATAACCCCTTTGGTATCTGCACAACTTTTAATTTGCTCATCATTGATATTCCGCTGGTGCTGCCAGATTGCAGTGGGATTCGAATGGGAGAAAACAACGGGTTTTGTTGTTTTCTTCATGATGTCCATGGTAGTTTTAAAACTTGTGTGGGAGCAGTCAATTATTATGCCGACTCGATTCATCTCTTCAACAATTACACGACCAAAAGCTGTCAGATTCATATCTATATCATGGCAACCGCCTGCAGCTTCATTATTAAGGTTATAGGCAAAAAGCATCTGGCGCACACCCAGGCCATGATAGAGGCCGATCATATTAATATCACCGTTAAGGGCGTTCATGCCCTCGATGTCAAATGAAACAGCTAACTTCTTTTGTTTATTTGCTTTGGCAATATCAGTTACCTTGGATGCCAAAATAAAGTGATCATGATTTTTCAATATCCAGCTTCTATATGCCGCGAGAGTAGAAAGGGTTTGCTGATAATCCATAACATCAAAACCAACATTTAGGCTGACATAATTTACTCTGTATTTTTGCCACTCCTTTAAAAGGCTAAGGTCAATTTTGTTGTTGGGGAAAACGCCTGCATGGGCATCCCATACAAGTTCTTTGTCGCAGAATTCTTCTATCTTGTTTTTATTTTTACTTATGTCCACGTTTTACCACCCCCCATTTCTGTATTTACCGTTCACCTGCGGGTAAATATAAATCGCCATCAAAAATTTTTGTCGCAACACCGCCAACCTGCAACCGTCTTATTTTTCCGGCCTTTATTGAGACAACCGAACGAATAGTACTGGGACGTCCAATTTCAAGACCTTGCTCAGCCATGACTCTGATTTGCCCAATGGTATCGGCGTGCATTAAATCATGTCTAATTAAATAACTGGTTAAAGCAGCGTTGGTTGTCCCGGCAGCAGCGGATTCAGCCACGCCGACAGCGGGACAGAAATCCCGCACATGGATATCATAACCAGATTGCTTTACCTCCCGGCTAAAGGTAGCAACCGTATCAATTTTATTATCCAGACAATATTTTTTTAAATTTGAAAAATCAGGCGCTATCCTGCCCATGGATTCAATACTGGTTACAGGAACAACAAGGTGGTTAAAGTCACCACATGCTTTTTCAAAGGGCAGTTCCTTGTCATAGTCATCAGGTTTTATTCCTAATAAAGGTGCTAAAATCTGTGGATCAGGTACTTCGATATTAAATTGGGGCGGTTGAATATCAAGCATTACCAGTGCACGGCCATCTTTTTGCCTGTGAATTTCAACGGGTGCAATTGTCGAGTTAACAACCAATTCCACATTCATGATTTTCCGATCCTGCCAGTCCAATATCCCCATATCAATCATCCGGGTCATAAGACAGATCGTGCCATGGCCACACATGCTGTATTCCTGTTCAGTGGACTGAAAGCGAACTGTAATTGAATTATTATTAAACTCATATACAAAACAAGTTGCAGGAAACCCTAATTCTTGTGCGATTTTTAATCTTGTAGCACTATCTATTCCGTCAGCCTCTAAAACAATACCGGCTTGACTGCCTCCAAAAGCTTTATCTGTAAAAGCATCATATACAGAGAACGGAACTTTTCGCATCTTTTATTTTCTCCATTATAAGATCAGTTAATTTGTGATTAAATTATAAAAAATTATTATTCTAATAAAAAATTATTATAATTTATTTGAGTTGTCAATACTTTTTTTGTCATTGTTAACGAAAACTTTTTGTCGAATCAATGGGGTATTTTTTTTTAAACCTTAGAAGGAGATAAATCTTGTTCGCTTCCTAGGGAAAACATTTCTCATCTTCTAACATTTTTTTCATAGAGGTATATTGTTAAAAAGCGAAAAGCCTTTCCATAAAGGCGATTTGAATTTTGATTATTTGGCACTGTTGTTGCAAAGATTATTGTTAAAATCAAATGAGCATATGAAAGTGAACAAGGGGCTTTTGAGTCTGGCGTTCCTGTATGAAAAGGAGTATGCAAATGCTTTATTTTTTGATTTCATTGATTGTTATCATTGCCATAATACCCTTGATTATAAGCTCAGAACAACGTTCAAAGCTGTTACAGAAGGTATGGAACTTGTGGCTGAAAATCGAAATTTTCGATATTGACGAGATCTGCAGCTCTGATTAGGACAGCTGTCTTAGAGTATTGAATTTTGACTATGGCCGTCAATAGATCGTCCTTGCCTTGACCCTCCTTGAAGTTTTTTTGTATACAATGTGATTCATCTTTTCGTCAGATCTAGGTGGGTAAGGTATTGTCAGGTTCTGGGGTCAAAATAGGCTGTCCAGTTGGCAACTGTTTTTGACCCTGACTTTAATAAATTGTTCTTCCAGAGATGAAAGGGATGAATATGAAAAATAAAATTATTGCAGCACTGCAAATTGGTTCTGATTCAAAGGGCACAAGTGCAACTTTGGATCGAATTTTAACTTTTGAAACAGAAATTAAACATTCAAATTGTGATTTGCTGGTAATGCCGGAAGCCCTTTTGGGCGGATACCCAAAGGGGTCAGATTTTGGTACGTGTCTGGGATATAGAACAGATGAGGGCCGTGAAGAATTTTTACAATACTGGCAGCAGGCAATTGACCTTGACGGTCCTGAGGTGATGGTGTATTCCAAATCTATAGACTGAAAAATACCACATTCAGACCATGCTTATCTGGGCACCAAGGTCTTCATCATTTCTTTCTTCTACAACAAGTTGTGCCAGGTCAGACTCCACAATCTGTCTGAACTCGGCCAGGACAAATTTTGTGATATGGCCGAACAGATAGTTGTAGACTACCACATTTATCATTCTTTCAGGTGTTGCCTGGGACATGGGAAATAGGATATAAAGATCACAATAAGCCTCTTGATCATTCTTTGATGACTATTCTGAAAGTGTTCCTTCAACTGCCTTTGCAAATTCAAAGTCTATGGGCGTGGCCTTGCGGATCACAACTTTTTTATTCTGGTTTACTTCAAAAACCACTGAATCACCGGGAAATAATCCTAATATCTTTCTGATTTTTCCAGGAATGGTGGCCTGGCTTTTGGTGGTAAGCTTGCTTGTTACACGTATTTTGTCTATGGTAGATCCCATATTATACAACCTTTTTTTGATTTGTATCCCAATGCATATAGTATTACTGTATTACAAGAGTGTTAAGTCCTTTAAAGTTGAGTCAGCAATCCTTGGTGAAAGAAAATAGGTTGTACTGCGCAAGGGTTTTAAGATATGGTTGCTTGGGATTATAACGATGGAAAGACAAGGCCAATATCAAACCGGGTTTATCCCGGAAATAATTAAAGGGGTGGTGGACAGGGTCACATTTCACAACCCGGATAACGGGTGGTCCATTTTAAAGGTACAACCTTTTGATAACCCTGGAAACAGGGAGACTGTGATTGTCCACCAGACAAAGGTATTTGCCGGTGCCACCATGGAGTTCCAGGGTTCCTGGATTGTTCATCCCAAATACGGCCGTCAATTCCAGGCAAGGCTTGCAAAGGAAAATAAACCTGCCACTTCATCGGCCCTTGAAAAATATATAGGTTCCGGCCTCATCAAAGGCGTGGGGCCCAAAACCGCTAAAAAGATAGTGGGACATTTTAAGGATAATACCCTTGAGATTTTTGAAGGGGAGATCCAGCGCCTGGTAGAGGTCCCGGGCATTGCCCATAAAAAACTTGAAATGATCTCAACGGCCTGGGCAGAGCACAGGGCCATCAGGGATGTAATGATGTTTTTGCAGTCCCATGGGATTTCCACCCTTTTTGCAGTCCGGATTTACAAGGAATACGGGGATAATGCAATTTCCCATGTGAGCCAGGACCCCTACAGGCTGGCAAGTGATTTTTATGGAATCGGGTTTTTTTCTGCGGACAAGGTTGCCATGAGCATTGGTCTGGGGCCTGAAAGTCCCCAGAGAATCTCGGCAGGAATCCGTCATGTCCTGGCTGCTGCCAGGAATTTTGGACATTGTTATCTAACAGCCTCCCAGATAAATGAACAGGTCAGGGAACTTCTGGATCTGGACCTTTCTGATAAACTTCCCAGACTTTTGCAGTCCATGGAAAAAGAAAGACTGCTCATGAAGCGGGAAATCATCAGTGCCCAGGGTGAAACCCTTTCCTGTTATTATTCCAAATCATTATATTTTGACGAACAATATGTTGCCTCAAGAATATTGGGTCTGGGACCTTCACCAGAGGTGGACCCGGCAAGAATAGAAAGGTGGATTTCCCTATTCTGCAAAGCAAATAATATGGAATTGAGCCTGGAACAGGCAAGAGCTGTAAAAGGAATTGCCGGGGAAAAATTTTCAATTCTCACGGGCGGGCCTGGGTGCGGTAAAACCACGGCCACAAGGGTGATTGTAAAACTTCTGGAAGCAATGGGGTTAAAGGTTCTGCTGGCCGCACCAACCGGCAGGGCAGCCCAGCGCATGACTGAGGTAATAGGCAGAGAAGCCAAAACCATCCACAGACTTTTGGGATGGCAGGGGGGGAAGTTCAAGAAAAATGAGCAGACACCGCTCAAGGTGGATTTCCTGGTGGTGGATGAATGTTCCATGCTGGATATAGGGCTTACAGCCTCCCTGCTAAAAGCTGTCCCTCAAAATTGCCAGATGGTTTTCATCGGAGACTATGACCAGCTGCCTTCGGTGGGGGCCGGCAATGTGCTCAAGGATATCATTGCCTCGGCCAGGGTGCCCTGTTTCCGTTTAACCGAGATATTCCGCCAGGCAAAAGAATCCCTGATCATCCAATACGCCCACCAGATCAATTCAGGGCAGATGCCCTGGATTAAATCCCCCTTTAAGCAGCCCCGGGTCTGGCAGGACAGGGTTGACTGCCTTTTTCTGGATTCAGACGAGGCCACCAAAGAGCAGTTACGTTTTGTCCGCCGGGTAAAACGGATTTATGATGAAAAAGAATCTGCCAGGGAAAACAATGGGGATGAAATTATTGATGGCAGTGTGGATGAAACAGGGGATACCAAAGGAAATGAATACCAGGCAAGTGGAAGCAGTCTGTTCGAATTCAGAATCAATGAGACTGCATCTCCCTATGAAACTGAAATTACAATTCCCAAAAAATTTGCCCATGTAAACCTGGAGCTTTTGGCACAAACCGACAATCCCATTGAAGAGCTCATGGCTGTATTGAAAAAGGTCCATCCCTGGTCCTCTCTCCGCTATGGCCTTTCTGCCGTGGATGTTGTAAAAAAATTGTATATGGAATGGATTCCCAGGTATGTGGGTATGGATGCAGAGATCCAGATCCTGTCCCCCATGACCCGGGGCAGCATGGGAACCATCAGCCTCAATCAAGTGATCCAGGAAACTGCAAATCCCTTTGACCAGGGAAAAAAACAATTGAGTGTGGGCCAGCGGATCTTCAGGACAGGGGACAGGGTGATCCATCGGAAAAATAATTATGATCTGGGAGTGTTTAACGGGGATATAGGCACAATAATTGAGATTAACACCATGGATTTGACCTGCATGGTTCAATTTTCACCTGATAACAGGGTGGTTCATTATAAACAGACTGATATCATGGAATTGGATCTGGCATATGCCATCACCATTCACAAGTCCCAGGGAAGCGAGTTTGAAGTGGTGATTATTCCGGTGCTGACCCAGCATTTTAAAATGCTTTTTCGAAATCTTGTTTACACTGGAATCACAAGGGCAAGGAAGCTGGCAATATTTGTGGGAACCAGAAGGGCCCTTGGTATGGCAGTAAAAAATCAGGATATCAGCCAGCGTCAGACCGGGTTGCGGGAATTGTTGACCGCTGGTACCAAATAGCACCAAACCGGATAACAATACTTAAAAATGGAGACAAAGGTAAGATGCAATTTATTGTAACAGGATATGACGGCAAGGATGAAGGAGCCCTTGACAGGCGTATGTCGGTCCGGGAAGCACATCTGGCTATGGCAGAAAAAATGTATGAAAATCATAAATGGCTTTTTGCCACGGCTATTTTAAATGATGAAGAAAAAATGGCAGGCTCCTTGATTGTCTGTGATTTTGAATCCAGGCAGGAAATGGAAACCCTTTGGCTGGATAATGAACCCTATATACTGGGCAAGGTCTGGGAAAAAATTGAGATAAGCTGTGCCCAAGTGGCACCGTTCTGGGATAAAAAATAGACCCTGCTGGCATCTCTAATGAGTCGGAACAACCTTTTTTGCGGTGGTTTTATTTTGTTGTCAGTTTTAAACTGCCAGCCACTCACCACTTGTAATCAACAACCCTTGGATTTTAATTTGTTTTGGAGTTCTCTTTAATAGTTAAGGAGAATGTACAACCTTATCCAGTGTATCAGTTACCCATTTGTTAAGACTTTTTCCGGCGTGGGCTGCTGCTGTTGCTATTTCAGCATGTATGTCAGGGGGAACGCGCAGTGTGAGCTTGCCGGAATATGGCTTAGCAGGGACGTGGTTTTCCTTTTTACAGTCGGCAAGATAATGGTCAATAGCGTTGTGAAAATCTTCTGTGAGCTGTGCGACAGTTTCACCCTCAAAGGTAATACTATCTTTTATTCCAATCACTTTGCCCCAAAAGATACTATCCCTTTCATCAAAGTTGATTTTTGCAAAATATCCTTTATAAGTCATACTGTTCATGGCGTTATCTCCAAACTTGTTAACCATTCACGAATTTTTTCAACCATATACTTCTTTGCTTCTTTTCCCGGGTGCGGTCTGTGAGCATATTCTCTTGTTCC
>JAOZST010000160.1:0-8578 GCA_029939535.1 Desulfobacteraceae bacterium
TTTGCTTCTTTTTTATATTTAGATGCATTTAAGAGTGCTGTTTCAATATAATCATACATTCTATTATTTAAATCTTCCCAACGTCTCAGGGTCAAATGTTTTATTGGAAATAATACAGGGAAGTCCATTTCATCTCCAGGTTTCAATGCAGCTTCCTGGCGTTTATCATTTTGAAAAACAATCTGTGGATAAAACACTATCCTCTTACGGATAGAATCTGACAGATAGTTGATATCTCTTTTTTGAATCGTTAAAACCAGCGCAGCAAAAGACAAAACCATCTCTTCTTCCCATACCGCCAAAGCAATATCAAGGCTATTCTGGTCTTCTTGTCTGTCATTTCCACCATGGGAGTATAATAATTCCAACATCACCAGGGGAATATCTGTTCCATGGACCAATAAAGAATATTTTAACCGATCTTTATGGTCGGCTGCAATAATCAACAAATCAGGAGCAAGGGCTTCAACCTGACCTTTTGCCATCTGAAAAGATCTGTAAGGGAGAAAAACAATTTTTTCAGACGTAATAAATGACAGGATTTCATCGGCTGGAAACATTAAATAAAGCAAATGGTTTCTTTTTACCATTTCAATGATAAACCGATTTATTTTATGTCGGGTCTTTCCAACAGATAAAATTGAAGGACTGACCAGAAGAACCATTTTCAAAAATGCCTTATTTGATTTTCCGGAACCCTTTTTGTTGTTTTTTGTTTTCAGTTGTGAAAAAGGATCATTGATCCCTTTTTCTTCTCCCATCAAGATATCATGATAAATTTTAAACCATATGGTTTTATCGAGCTTGTTTTCAGCAAATTTTCGAGCCTCAACGGAAAGAGCAGCAGCCATTTCTTTATTTTCATTTAATTGTAAAACAACCTTTGAAATTTCCCTGGCATCCAAAGAGGTTAAAAGGGCATGTTTACCATTTTCCAGAATACTTTCGAAAAGATGTTTGGGGAGAATACACGGCAATCCTGTGGCCATCGCCTCTGCAGCTACCTGGGGAAACCCTTCGATTCTCGACGTCATGATAAATGCGTCTGATTCAAAAAAAGTTTTTTGTAAATCATTATTGTCGATCCAGCCGATATAATTTCGATTTTTGATTTTCGAAACTTCAAATGAACCTGCAAAATTAAATTGAATGCGATTGTTTGAAGAAAGTGTTATATCCGCCACATCTTCTAAAATATCATACCCTTTTTCCAAGGATTTCCGGCCAACGAACAAAAACGAATTGACCTGTGTCGATTGATATCGTTGTTCCTCGATTTTGGAAAAACGTGCAACATCTATCCCTCTGATACAAACCAGAACTTTTTTCCATTGTGAGGTTGGTAACTCCTTGCAAACGCGTTCTTTTTCCAATGGAGACATAACAATAATTGTGTCTGCCATTTGAATTCCCAAGGTCTGGTCTGCCATGTCCACATCAAAATTTTCCAATCGCTCATGGTAGAACCCCATGGGAATTCTTGCTCCAATCTGATCCCCTGCCACCCGTAAAATCACCCGGGCGCCGGTTTCTCTACCGGCAAGGCCCATTGCCGTCCCCAGTGTAGCAGGTGCAAAAATATTGGTTATTACATCCGGCCTTATTTCATTGGCTGCAAATGAGATCTCTGTTTTCCAATATTCAGAAATTGTCAGATTTTTTGACGTTGAGCGAACTTCAGTATGAGTAATACCATACCGTCTGCAAAACATTTCAAGACTGTTCCTGGCAAATTCAGGCACGGTTTCGGTTAACATATAAATCTCAAACTGTTCCGGAACAGCCTCAAAAAGATCCGGGAAAATATAGGATACCCTTGTCTCCCATACGCCTGGCCTGAAGCCCAAAGGCCCTATGAAAAGGATTCGGTGCGTCTTTTTTATTGTACCTGTTTTTGTGCTGTTTTTATTCTGTTTAAAAGTATTCTCAGTAATATTTTCAAAAAATGGACAGAAATAATCATGAATAATCCTGGTATAGTCAAAAATTTTAACAACCCCGCTATTCTGCTGAATTCTTTGAATTGTAAACCCGCTTTCATATGTTTTTAATAATACTTTAACCAGGGATGAAGATGTATTTTCGAAAAAATCAATTGAGCAGCCCTCTTTTTCAAGCAGGCGATGTGCTTTTGTATCTGAAGCAAGAATGGGAAGACCTGCCGCCATATATTCGATTGCTTTGAGTGAGGGTGAGGTATCATACTCATCACAGGGAACCCATGCAATGCCAGCATCATATGTAGGGAGAATATGAATCAATTCTTTTTGAGGATACAACCCATGAAATTTTATACAATTTCCCTTGGGTAAAAAAGAAGCTATAGTTTGTAATCTTTCATGATCAGGCCCAGTGCCATACAGATCCAAACAGACTTCTTGATCGGTTTTCATCAGAAATTTAGAAAATGTTTCAATGAGTAATTCCAATTGCCGCTTTGCATGAAGGACACCAATATAAATAAATTTAAAACACTTTTTCCGATTTAAAACCGATAGATTATTAAAGGAAGAAAGATCAATACCCAAAGGATAAACCATAGGCTTTATAGTGCAGTTCGGAATCCAGGTTGGCACATTATGTTCCGATAACGTCACAATTGCATCAAGATTTACATGGGCTGATTCTCCATTTTTTTGAATTTCTTTTCTTTTTTGGCCATCTGCCAACAGGGGTGATTTAATATCTAAAATATATTTTTTATCTGGGAAAACTTTTTTTAACGACATGAGCAAACCATGCCATCCGGGGAAATTAAATATATAGATGATATCTGGATTAAAAAACCCAAGACATTGTATCATGGTTTCAATAGATTCATCCGAATTCAGATTCTTAACCGGTACCAGGGGAATGGTAGAACTTGAAAATACCGTTTTTTCTCCCCCCGGGGGGGCAAAAGCAATGAGGTCAAAACTATCCTGGCATTTTTCAATAAATTTATATGTACCAGGAGAACCCAGTGCACCAAAGGATACTGCTGAAAAGAATGCAATTTTCAAATCATTAAATCCCCAATACCATTGGCAATATCATTGTTCTTAAGTTTAGACTCATCTATTTTCCATGTATGGGTTGCCTGGTCCTTTCTTCTTTCTGCCACAAGATTCAAACCATCTGCCATGGCGAAAAATCCATTCCCGATCAAAGGCAGCTGGTACATGAGGCTGGAGTCTGCCGCTTCAAAAGACAAATTATCATATTGAATTTTATTAAAAAATTGATGATGTCCGGCAATGGAGTTTCCACCAATCCATATATCTTTTTGCATCAATAAATTGTATGGCACAATACAAAAAGGCATCCTGTTCTTTCTCAGGTATACGGTATTATCATCTTCAAAAATCAGTGGGGACGGAGGTTTCCCAAAAAGTTCAGCATCAACAGCCCTTGCGCTCAATACCATATCTGAAATATAATTGGCCCCATAATGGTCATCATCATCCATCCTAAAACAATAATCGCCTGTTGCCTGGAGATGACCTTGATTAATGCAGGCGCCTGCAAACAGATCGCCGGGAACATTAATAATTTTCACATTTTCCCCTGGGGGCTCCACACCTGCTTCTCTTAAGGACGGTAATGTATTCCCGTTAAAAACAATTACCAATTCCCGATTTTGATAACTCTGCCTTTCAAAGGTGTCCAGGCATCTTTTCAAATTTTCCCGTCTATAGGTCGGTGTTATCACTGATACTTTTGGAAATTCGTTAAAACTCCCTTGAATCCCTATTTTTTCGCAAATATGTTTCACCCGCTTGGAAAAAGTATGTGATTGGTGTACCACCCTCCACCCCTTGTGTGCGACCCGCTCCTGATAAAGACCATCTTTTTCAAACCGGATTAACTCAAGGAGGGATTCAAATGGATCAGAACATTCAATAACAATATTTTTGCGGACATCTTCGTCCTTCAGTGCACCATTATGAACCGCAGGCAAACGACAGGCTGCTGCTTCAAGAGTCATCCACTGCTGTTCTGTCTGGGTTGAAAGTGTTTGCTCAAAGGTAATATAACTCCTGGCATATTTTAAAGCTGAGATTCGACCCTGGCGGGTTGTACACCCCAGAATACTGTCAAAGTACTCCGGAAAATTTCTTTTTCTGTTTTGAAAAATCCGGTACCTGGATTCGATAATGGATAATCCGTGTTTTTGTATTTCCTTTAAAATTTTTAATTGGTCTTGAAATCTATCCAGATCTGCCCACCCGTCAAACAGTACATTTAAGGCAAAGGTATCATAGTGCTCATAAAGGCGAAAAGGATTGTAAATGGCTGGCTGAATACAGGGAAGCAATAGGTCTGCGTCAATTCCATCTGCCTGCATTTTTTCCAATTCCCTGGGATCTGCACAGAACACAAAATCAAAAAGCCGGCAAATATTTTTATACAGGCCATGATATTCATGACCTTTGGTCATCCAGTAAACAGTGGGAATTGACTGCTTAGCAGCACACTCTAAAATCTGCAATATTTCTTCCTGCTCTGGTGAACCTTTACGTATCCCCATGTGCCAGTGCCCGCAGGAAGAGATCAAAACAGATTCCATAATTATAAAATCCGGCTTGCCATATTCTATAACCTGCTTCCAGTTTGAAGGCATCAAAAGCATCACCTCCCCTTCAAAACGAAGTCCCTGGTACAGCCTTTCTTCAACCATGCATGCCATCCGCAGCGTGCTGTTTTTTTTTGTTTTCAGCGGCTGCCATGCAGGCACCGGGGGCGCCCAAAACCCTGTTTTTTCAATAATTTTCTCACCAAGTGCCTGGATGCTCAGTTCAGAATTATTTCTTTTTGAAGATTTCTGGATATTTAAATTGTCAATCATTGCAAGGGACCTTTGGCTGTATCAATAAATGGTTCTGGGTTTAACTTTTTCATACACCTGCCAGAACATCTCCGGATCAGGGTTGGTCACGTTAGAAACAAAAAATTCAAGTTGATCATCATTCCAGTTTAATATCTGTTTCATCACATTTTTCTGATAATCAAAAACCAGTTTATTCTCTTTGGCTGCTAATTGAAAAAAATTATAAATATCTTCGTGGAATTTAACACTGAACGTGGAATCAGAACTAACCGGGAAGCGCTGTGTTTTGAATATTTTTATATTATTCCACCTGCCACGGGTAATGGAATGAATCTGTTCAAAGTCCGGATGTCCCTGCAGGTACAGGGTTAAAAAATTCCTTCTGGCAGTAACCACAATATATTGAACCCTGTCTTTGTTTACCTGTGCTAAAAGGTTTTCTTCATAAATTGCCACAAGACTGTTGCCTTCCATTATATGAAAATTATACCGGGGCCAGAGAAAAATCGCTTTTTTATCAATATTTTCGTGGAAAAAACTATGCTCAACAAATTGAAAATCATATTGATTTTCAGTCAGATAATCCAGCATATTCAAATAATACCATTGACATAAAATAATTTCCTGCCCGGGGATATGCTTTGAAATCCATTCAGCAGCCTCACGGGTTGTTTCATTGGCCCATCCATCCTTTGAATTGAAACTGCCCTGCCACAATGAAAAACCATAAAAATTTTTTATCTTATCCCGTTTCAACAATTCTGAAAAGCCCCGGGCATCATCTGCAGCCGTGAAAACCTGAAAAAGCAGACACAAACCCAGGAAAACAGAGAAAAGGATTCTTCCTGGTGCTTTTTCCTTTGAGCCTTTGAAAAAATAGCCTGCAATAACGTTGGAAATGTCTGCAACCATAAAGGCGGACATGAGATATAATAAAAAAAATAAAACCATAAACTGCCCGGCTCTGAAATTCATACCCCCTGATTTCATCCCGATATAAATGACAGGAGAAAATAATACCAATGGAATGAATAAATAAAAAAAACTCCTTTTCTTATTAAAAAAAAACTTACCCAGACAATAAATAAAACTAAAAACAAACAGCCCTGAATACACGAATTTACTGCCAATATAAACCTTAAAAAAAACCCTGGCATCCATGAACTGATCCACAGCCCAGCTTCCCAGGGAGAACCCCTTGCTGCTGATTAATGGAACCACACCCGAGGCCTTGATCTCACTTGATTTAAACATGGGACCCACCAGCACAAAAAAATCATTCTGGAAAATACAATATAAAAGCCAGGGTGACAGGACCAATATTGTACTCAATAAAACATAAAATACATTTTCCACCTGGTTTCGGGTTCTGTATTTTTTTTCCAGAAACAAAAAGATGGGCAGAAACAAAAACAGAATCGAAAACACACCCTTTACCAGGAATGCCAGTCCCAGTATCAGACCGGACAAGACAAAAAGGGAACGGTTCTCATTCTCAAATGCCTGATATAAAGTCAGGATATATAAAAGGACGAAAAAGGGGATAATGGCATCCACCAGCAGATAAGAAGACCATTGGTTAATGACATAGGATGAGAGCAGAAAAAGGGAAAAAGCAATCCCGGTTGTTCTGCTGAACAATTTCAATCCCATAAAATAGGCTAATAGTATATTGAGCACAAAAAAAAGTCGAACCACCCAGAATGCACTCTCAATACTTTTCCCAAAAATATGAAAGGAAAGGGATATCAAAAAAGGGAATAAGGGCCTGCGGATCATTAAATTCTCATAGTTGAGATCATTGTAAATCTTTATGGCATTGTTCAGGTACCAGGAGGAATCAGGAGATGGCACCACCCCTTTGAGGGGAAAAAGCAGAACACCTGCTGCCAAAAGTAAAAATGCAACAATAAAATCAATTTTTACAATATTTCTATTTTGAGCTTTGTATACCAATATATGAAAAAACCCCTAAAAAAAGAACCGGAATCCACTGCAGCAGATGGGTTCCGATTGCAATGGATAGTGCATCTGTTCTAGTATACCCCAGGAGCAGTAAAGCCCCTGAAATTCCAACTTCCTGATTTCCAAAACTTCCAAACCCCTGAAAAAACCGGGTTACAAACAAAAAAATGAATAAATAAACAATAAACCATACACTGATACTTACCCCCATGGCCCGTATCATGGATAAGACAAAAACATTTCGTAAGATCACTATACAGAATGTAAGAATCAAAAGGCCCGGTCTTTTATCCGAGGAAAACAACCCCTTTACTGCCTGGGAAAAATGTTCAGTCTTTTGGAAAATCCTGTTTGAAAATTCTTTATTGTTGATTACTTTTGACAAAACACCCATGCAAAAGGTCAAAGTCTTCATAAGGAAAGATGTTTTACATAGGGCAAAATAAACAATTCCCAGATTAATGATAATGATGCCCAGAGCGGCCTGGTTCATTGGCGAAGCATCCATAAACATACCAATTACAGCCAGAAGAAACAAAAGGCATAAAAACATTACAAATTCCAGAAATCTCACAGATACAAGAATAGCCAATCCTTCGGCTGCGGGTGTTATACAATATTTTTTTAAATAATATACATAGGAAAGCTCTCCGGAACTAAAGGGCAATGCCCCTGTAATCATTGCCCGTAAGGCATGAATATGCCAAAGGATTAAAAGCGGCTGGGAGTTTTCAAATAGCAGTACCCGTGTTCTCAGGCTGCTCAAATAATTGCCCAGTGCCACACTAAAGCAACCTAGTACAAACCATACCCAGTCAGCTTTATAAAACACATCCGCAATATCTGAAGGTTGAATAACAGAAAAAACAAAGACAAAAAAAACAATTGGAATTCCGATTCTAAAAATATACTTCATGGAAAAAATTTTTCAGGTTTCCTGCCAAGTACTGCAGCAGCGCGAGCCAGCAATTGGAACTGGAAGGAAGGGGATTTCTCCCTGGAGGATAGTATGTTATCATTGAATCCAAGGCAGGTATCCAAAACATTAATCCCCTGATCCATCATACAGATTTCCAGTTCAAGAGGAGAGTATAATCGCTGAAGCTGACTTTTTTTCCAGGAAAGATTTTTCAAAAATCTTACTGAACGGATCAACAGGGAATTTGTAGTGGAAGTAATCAAGATCTTTCCATTGGGCCGGGTGACCCTGGAGATTTGAGATAAAATCTTCTCCGGGTTTTTATAATAGGGCAGAACCCCCATACAGACAACCAAATGAAAGGTGTCATTTTTGAAGGGAAGGGAATCCCCAGAACCTCTGATAGTTCTGATGCCTTTATCCCGGGCAACTTTTAACAGTCCTGAAGAGATATCCACTCCCCACACCTCATTTTTGTCTGCCAGGGTTTGGGTCATTAATCCGGTACCGCAGCCAATATCCAGAATTTTAAGATTATTCAGCCCGGAAAAATCGATCCAGTGTTTAAAAATGTTCAGCCTGTGCTGGAAAGATGAATCACTGGCATATCCGCAACTTTTTGGGCTCCCTTTATATTTTTCAGACTCCCGGTCATACAAACTGGAAAGTGTGTTGACAATTTTTTCTGACTGGGGACGGGCAGCTAAAAAATCGGGAATTCCTCCGATTATGGGATATTTTCTGACGCAGCCTTCACAGGAAAAAAAAGAGTTGTCAACTGTGAGGCCACCCAGGCAGCCTGGACAGGCACAATTGACTTTTACTTCTTCAAAAAAATCTTTTTCACTTGGTTTCATCAGCAGGTTTCATCAGCAGGTTTCATC
>JAOZST010000161.1:0-8577 GCA_029939535.1 Desulfobacteraceae bacterium
TGAAGTTTTTTGAATTGATCAAAATTTTCAAAAACTGCTTTTACAACATTATAAATAACATTTTCAGATGTATTTGTTGAGCTTACAAAAGTTGCACCAACACCAAAAGTAGGAGTATCAGAATCGGTACCACGGTACATGCCGCCGGGAATGCTTGCAACCCTGTAGTAATCATTGTCTTTAACCAATTTATCAATGGCAGGACCTGTCACGCTTACTATGACGGAATCACATGACGTAGTAGCCTCTTTGATTGATCCTGAAGGATGTCCCACGGTAAATACAATGGCATCAATCTTATTATCGCAGAGAGCTTTTGACTGTTCAGCAGATTTAAGTTCGGAAGCCAGTTTAAAATCGTCTTTTGTCCAGCCAAGGGCTTTCATGACAACTTCCATGGTACCGCGCTGACCAGAACCGGGGTTTCCAATATTGACTCTCTTGCCTTTCAGATCCATGAAATCTTTAATTCCGGAATCTGCTCTTGCCACAACAGTAAAAGGCTCAGGATGAACACTGAAAACAGCTCTCAACTCTTTGTTGGGTCCTTTGGCGGCAAATTTGCTGGTACCGTGATAGGCATGATACTGCCAGTCAGACTGTGCAACACCCATGTCCAGCTCACCTGCTGCAATGGCATTGAGGTTATAAACTGAACCACCGGTACTCTCTACTGAACAGCGGATGTGATGCACTTTTCTTCCTTTGTTAACCAGTCGGGCAATGGCACCACCAGTGGGATAATAAACACCGGTTACACCACCGGTTCCAATGGTTACAAAAGTTTGATCGCCTGCCTGAACAGGTGATGATCCCATGAAAAGTACCAATCCAAACAATGCTGCTACACACAAAACAATTAATTTTTTCATCTGAACCTCCAGTTTAAATAATAAATTATCTTCTTTGCTTTATGGCCAAAGAAGTATCCTTAATGTAAACATGTATCCTGCCTTCTCTTCCCTTTCCCCCTTTCTTAATTTGTTAATTATTGTCAGGCTATCATTGATGATTTTAAATTTAAAACTTATTTTTTCAATATAATTCTTGCATCCACCACATCAAGCCCTTTTTCATATAAAAGAACCGGATTGAGATCCATCTCCTCAATTTCAGGGTAGGACTCAATCAATTCAGAGCACATGAATATAAGCTTGCTTAATGATTTCTTATCATATCCTTTCTGTCCTCTTACACCGTCCAAAAGGATTGATGAACGGGTATCTTCCAGTATCTTTCTACTGGCAGCCGGAGAAACAGGCAGGACTCTGAATGTCACATCTTTCATAATTTCAACCATGATTCCACCCAGTCCATACATGATAACCGGGCCGAATTGTTCATCTATTTTAGTTCCGATAATGATCTCAAGTCCTTTTTGGGCCATGGGTGCTACCAGGACGCCGCGGATATCAGCTGTCGGACAAAACTCCCGGGCATTTTTAACAATCTGCTCAAAACCTTTTTTAACATCTTTTTCTGATGAAAGGTTGAGTATCACCCCCTTGGCATCGCTTTTATGAAGGATGTCCGGTGACACAATTTTAAGAACGACACTACCTTTAAATTTTTTTGCAATTTCCCAGGCTTCCTGGGAAGTTTGTGCAACCCGGCCTACCGAGGTTGGTGCACCATGCAGCTGAATCAACTTTTTTGCTTCATGCTCTAAAAGTACATGCCTGCCTTCCTTTTCAGCAGCAGCAATGATGCCGCTGCCTTCCTCCTTAGCCTTGGCCCTCCAGTCAAAAACAAAATTAGTTCTGGCATGATATGATTTCAGGTACTTCCCGTATTTACAGAGCGAAGCCACACATTTACATGAGATATCCAGGGAGTCATGAACCGGTATATCATAATGCCGTAACAAATCCAAGGCATGAGATTCATGTGATCCGTAAAGGGAATGCATGAAAATCGGCTTATTTCTTTTTTTCACCATTGCCCCGAACCGATGAGCGGCAGCTTCTTCACCAACTGCAAGACTTTTTTCAAACCTGATCCCATATCCGCCGAAAAGGCCTACCACAAGCAGACCGCCAACACTGGGGTCTTGCAGTATGATCTTGGCGCAATCTGCAAACACGCTGGGATCAGAATCTGTTCCTCCGGCAACATCAACAGGGTTAACCACCGAAGCTGCATCCGGTAGAATCTTTCTTAAGTTTTCCTTTGTTTTCTCGGATAATTCCGGCAGGTTGATATTATAATCTGTTAACAGGTCTGCTGCAATGGTGGCATGCCCTCCCCCATCCGCCAGAATAGCAATGCTGTTGTTTTTAATGGCTGGCTGGCTTGAAAGTGTCTGGGCCACAGGAAATAGTTCATCGGAATTTTCAATCACAATAATGCCGGCCCTCTCATATGCCAGTTT
The DNA here is from genome assembly GCA_029939535.1 of Desulfobacteraceae bacterium. GTDB lineage: Bacteria > Desulfobacterota > Desulfobacteria > Desulfobacterales > Desulfobacteraceae > NBML01. The sequence continues at coordinate 2,372 of JAOZST010000161.1, forward strand.
TGCCACTTCACCGCTTCCTGCAAGGGATCCTGTATGGGACCCTGCTGATTTTTTACCTGTGGCTGATCTGCCGCTTTTCAACAAGACAATTGGTTTCTTACTGCTTGTTTTATGTGCTTCCTGTAAAAATTTCCGACCTTCACTCATACCCTCGACATACATGAGAATGGATTTGGTGTCCGGGTCATTTCTGAAAAATTCAAGATATTCATGAAATTTGATATCTGCTTCATTCCCCACACCCACATAGTAGGTAAAGCCCTCATGTTTTCTGATACTGGCCTCTGTAATCAACGTAAGCGCCATATTGCCACTCTGACAGAGCAGGGCAATATTTCCCCGGGGTGCATTCTGGATACCCACGAGATTCATATTGCTTTTCAGATTGATCATTCCCGAAGTATTTGGACCAATGAGCCTGACGCCGGTTTCCCTGGCCGCATTAACAACATCCTGCTCCAGTTCTTTCCCCTTGGTCCCAAGTTCCCTGAACCCTCCTGCAATGATAACGGCACCGGCAACATTCTTTTCTCCGCACCTTTTTAAAATACCTGGAATGGTTCTGGCAGGGGTGGTAATCAGTGCCAGATCCACAGGTCCTTCAATATCACTGATATCTTTATAGCATCTAAGCCCCAAGATCATATCCTCCTTGGGGTTCACCGGATAGATCTGCCCTTCATACCCGTCCGTCAAAAGCGTATTTATGGCCTGATAACCCCTTTTGGTCTTATTTCTTGATGCACCGATAATGGCAACGGATTCGGCATTGAGCACTTTATCTAACATGATATTTTCCTTTTATTATTGCTTTCTCTGCTCAAAATTATCTAAAGACTGTTCTCTTTCCTTGGTGGAAACACAGGACAGACAGGCTTCAATCTCATAATCCATCAAGGCTTCAAGACTGCTTTCCCCCTGGGCCATGAGGAATCCCTTTTTAATTTGTTTTAAAGAAAAAGAGGAGTTGGCCACAATTTTTTCTGCCATTTTCAACGCTTCCCCCATGAGGTTATCCAGAGGTACAGCTTTATTGACCAGGCCTATCCTTTCCGCCTCTTCCCCTGTAATATTTTCAGCCGTAAATAAAAGTTCCTTTGCCTTGCCAGGCCCCACAAGGTCCTGGACAAGCCTGAAGGCACCTCCGGTAACCGATGAGGTTACCCGTGCTTCCGGTGACCCGATTAAAGCCTCGCTGGAGGCAATCCTGATATCACAGGCCAGGGCAAGCTCATAGCCTGAACCCAGGGCATAGCCGTTAATGGCTGCAATGGTGGGTTTGTCAAACCGTATGATCTTTCTGGACGCCTCCTGGAGAGATTCAAGGTAGATCCTGTAATCTTCAATACTCCTGTCTTTTGAATCTTTCAGGTCAGCTCCTGTGGAAAAGGCCCTTCCCTCCCCGGTAATAATCAAAGCCTTAATATCATTATCCTGTTTTACATTTTCAAGGGCATCCTGCATTTCAATCCAGAGCTGCCGGTTCATCGCATTGAGCACTTTGGGTCTGTTCAATTTGATCACACCGACCTTATCCTTTTTTTCATAAATAATACACTCATAGTCCATGGGGTTCACCTTTTATAATTTGGTTTTAATTCATCTCTGTTCTTTATTCCCTGAAGCCGGGTATTGTAAATGCAGATAATAAAGCCATTACCCGTCAAAACAACAAAGTATAAAAAGCAAGCTTTGTGCCATGGTTTAATCCCCTTGGTTGGCGGGCATTCCAGTAAAAATTCATGAATATAAAATATGGTCAAATTGATCAACTTTTCAGGAATAAAAGAGCAATAACCTTTGGTATCAAGGATTTCAAGCATAAATTAAAAATTGATCATTTCATCAAATTGAATTATTTCATCAAATCATTTTGTAATATAAATCCAACTGAAAGCTCAAATTTTATTTGTAAATCAACAGCGACAACTCACATCTGAGTTTTATCTTTACGAAAAAGAAAAATTTTAATTGCCAATCACCAGCACTTTTGATAGCAGGTAATAATGATCTATTTTTTACAGTTCTTGATATCCCATTGGGATAACAGGTAAATTAGATTGGACATGTTGAAAAAAACAGCTGATACTGCCGTCCTTATCTTCCTGGTTATTATTTTACTGACCTCCTGCAGTGAAGAGCCTGCCTCATTTTCCTTGCCCAAATCTGAACTTCCGATGATTTCCTTTCAGGGGTTTAGCATCCCCAGATTCCCGACTGCCCAGGGCCAGTTGAATTTTGCAAAATCTGGATTTGCAAACCCTGAAAAAAAAAAGGCTGCCCTGGAGATTCTCTTTGAAATTTTTCCAGAGGCCAGGCTCCAATGCGGTAATGCAGCCCTTTATCTTGCTTATATGAATCTTGGGAATGATTATAGATTTGCTGAAAGCCAAAATTACCATAATGCCATTTCAGACTACCATGCTGTGATTGAAACCTTTAAAGAGCACCCCCAGATCCTTGTTAAAGCATACTGGTATCTTGGATGGATTCACAGTGACCTGTTAAACCAGACAAAACCAGGGTTATCCTATTTCTGGCATATTGTAAAAAAATATCCAGATATAAAAACGGGGATATCTTCGCCAGTCCCCTGGGTCAGCCTGGTGTACCCTTTAAAAGAAAATAAAAACCAACCTGTAAGGCAGTCAACACAAAATAAATGGGCCAGCCTTGCTCTGCTGGAAATTATCCGGCATTCCCGGGACAGGGTTGAAACCGTTAAGGCCTTTGACACTTTATGGGAAAAATACCGGGGTACTGTTGCAACAGGAATTGGCATCAACTTAATGCTTAAGGATAAATCCCTTGGTCAAAAGGTGATGCCCTATATTCAGCCTTATTTGGCTTTAAAGATAGCAAACCCATTCCTGGCAAGGGAAATAAAAGAAAATGCAAAAAAATATTAGTATTTTCTGGCACTCTTTTCAGGCCAGAGTCTTTTTAGCCTTGACCTTAATCGTTATAATTGTGATCCCAGGCACTGGCTATTTCTGCTATTTACAGGCTAGAAAAGTAGCGGTTCAACAGATGCAGGAATATGCCCTTGGTACTGCTGCCCAGATTTCAAAACGAGTAGAATCTTTTCTATCCCAGCATACATCCAGTGTAAAACTGATAAAATCATTTTTTGAAAACCAGCATATCAACCATTCTGACGACAAACAAATCCTCCAATACTTTCGCTTGATTCGAAAGGACCACCCTGAATTTGTCAACATCAATTTTGGAGATGCAACAGGCCGATTTTTAATGTCTCCTGCTCAAATCCCGGAAGTTCATAAACTATTTGATCCACGGGTCAGGCCCTGGTACAAAGGGGCCATGGAAACAAAAGATGTCCACTGGACAAATGTTTACCTGTTTGCCTCCACCCAGAGGCCTGGAATGACTGTATCCGTGCCCATTTATGACACAAAAGGAACTGTCAGATCTGTCTGTGGAATTGATATTGATATCTCTTCTATTTCAAAATTTTTGCGAGGAATTAAAATTGGCAAACAGGGCTTTGCCTATATATTTGAAAACACCCAGGGCCGGGTAATAGCACATCCATCACTTGTTCAGCTTCCCTGGAATTCCTACCATATTGATCTTTTAAGAACATGCCTGACTAATTTGAATCAAAAAAATAAAACCTTTGGAATATCATCTTTTCAAGGTGATAATTTTTTTACGGCCTATACAGATTATCCCGGAAACGACTGGACAGTTGGTGTTACCCTCCCGGTTTCAGATTTTCTGGAAAATATTCTAGCCATCAAAAAAGCGATTATTTCCCTGGTGATTGTGGGCATTCTCCTCTCAAGCTTTCTAAGCTATCTTCTTGCCATGACCATTGTAAGACCCCTGAAGATTCTTAAAAAAGGCATTGAAAGAATCGCTGGTGGTGATCTGGAATATAAAGTAAATATAAATGATCCTGATATTGCATCCTCCCTTGCAGGTTCATTCAATCAAATGGCATCCTCCCTGGAAAAGAGCACCCTAGAGCTGAAAAGCACCTATGCCGAACTTGCCCAGAAAGAAAAACTCGCTGCTGTGGGGCAGATGACTGCAAGCATAGCACATGAAATAAAAAATCCCCTGGGAATAATTCTAGGATCTGCCCAATTGATTTCAAATATGGAACGTCCCATGGAAATGAGGGAAAAAGCAGCAGAATTTATTATGGAAGAAATAGATAGATTAAATAAAATCCTGACATCATTTCTTGATTTTGCAAAACCCGCTTCCCCTAATTTCCAGAGAATTAATATTTCAAATCTGATGGAGGAAACCTTTATCGCAATCGAAGAACGATTTAATGAAAAAGGGTATATAATAGACAGAGAGTGCACTGCAAAGGCGCCCTTTGTAATGGCTGATCAGGGCCAGATAAAAGAAGTCTTATGGAATATCTTTTTAAATGCTGTTCAGGCAATGCCTGATGGTGGAACCCTGACCATTAGAATCGACATTGAAAAAGGCAGTAAAGGCATTGATGAGGAAATCATTCCCTTAAAAGGAGTAACCCAGCACAATCCTGATTTTTTAACGGTATCCATCATGGATCAGGGATGCGGCATGACAAATGAGCAAATGGAAAGCATCCTGGATCCCTTTGTCAGTTTTCGCGATATGGGTATCGGACTAGGTCTGTCCATTGTTTCCCAGATTATCAAGTCCCACAAAGGTCAGATCAGAATCAAAAGCAGCCCTGGTAAAGGCACCTGTTTTACGTTATTATTTCCTTTAATTCAGGAGGAGAGTTAAAAAATGGCCGCCAATGTATTATTAGTCGAAGATGAAGAGAAAATGCGTCAGCTTATTGTGATGCAGCTCTCAGATATGGACCTGAATATTCACGAAGCCGGCGACGGTGAACAGGCAATGGAGATCTTTGAAAATGAAACAATTCACCTTGTGATAACCGACCTGAAACTTCCCAAAATAAATGGAATGGAGGTGCTTCAAACCATCAAGGAAAAGGATCCTGAAATTCCCATAATTGTTATCACAGCCTATGGATCCATTGAAAACGCAGTTAAGGCAATTCAGAAAGGCGCATTTGACTATGTTACCAAACCATTTAAAGAAGAAAAATTACGATCCAGCCTCATCAAAGCATTGCAGATCAGCCGCCTTACCTATGAGATACGATATCTGAGGCAGGAAATTGAAGACCAGTATACATTTAAAAATATAGTTGGCGATTCTACCAGGATATGCGATGTACTGAAGCTTGCAGGCTCTGTATCCGATACAAACACAACCGTTCTCATCACAGGGGAAAGTGGAACCGGCAAAGAACTTTTAAGTCGTGCCACCCATATCAACAGCCCTCGCTCAAATGGTCCTTTTTTAACAGTGAATTGTGCAGCAATCCCAACCTCCCTTTTAGAAGCCGAACTATTTGGCTATGAAAAAGGGGCATTTACAGGTGCCCAGAAAAGAACAAAAGGCAAATTTGAGGTAGCTTCCGGTGGAACACTTTTTCTGGATGAAATCGGAGATATGGAACTTGATGTCCAGGCAAAACTTTTACGGATATTGGAAACCCAGGAATTTGAAAGGCTTGGAGGTGGGAAAACCATTACAGCAGATGTCAGGATCATTGCAGCCACCAACAAAGATCTTGAAGAAATGATAGATAAAAAAGAGTTTAGAGAAGATCTTTTTTATCGAATCAATGTTTTTCCTATCCATATTCCGCCATTACGAGAAAGAAAAGAAGATATCCCGAAACTCTCCAGTCATTTTATCCATAATTTTTCAAAGGCATTTGGCCAGAAACCGCCGGATATCTCGGAAAAAGCAATCCAAAAATTAATACGCTACCCCTGGAAAGGAAATATCAGGGAACTGAAAAATGTTATTGAAAGGGCCATGATCCTGTGTAAGGGATCTCAAATCACCAGTAATCATATTATTCTCAATGAATCCCAGGAAAAATTATTTGAACCAATAAATATAGAAGCGCTGATTCCCATGATGGTTAATGATCAAGGGTTTCGACTGGAAGATCTGGAAAATTATTGTATTAAATATGCAATGAAAGCATCTGACAATAATGTCTCAAGGGCTGCCAGGCTGCTGGGACTTTCCAGAGCCACACTAAGGTATAGAATTAATAAAACAAGTGGCTCAAAAGACAATTGATCGCCGCTGAACCATACCTCAAACCCAATTTCAAAAGACTTTGATGATGTGATATTATATTTATC
>JAOZST010000162.1:0-8536 GCA_029939535.1 Desulfobacteraceae bacterium
CTGAAAAAAGACCTTTTGAATATTATCTTGTCCCAAGATTCACACCATTTAAAACAGTTTTGAATGAAGACGGAAAGGAGTTATCCCTTCAGGGAATTAAAACCAAATATTCTTTTGCCATACCAGATATTGTGCCCCAATGGTTGTTAAGCATAGCTAATAGTGCTGTCGTGGCAATGTGCAACCTTTTTGAAGAATTTAAATCGGGACGATGTATAAATTTTATTCCCATTTTTTGTGAATCTGTTATTGTATTTGTTAGAGACAAGGGCATTTTTAGATTTTCATTTGGCTAAATTGTAAACTCAAATTGAAGGATGCCAAAAAATGGATAGATTTTATTGACGGACCAGATATAATTGGTGCAGGCTTTAATCTTTAGAAAAAGGGTAGTTCATGTCATTGGTCCGGGAAAGAAGAAAAACCAGGCAGATTAGTGTGGGCAATGTAAAGGTGGGTTCAAACGCCCGGGTGTCGGTGCAGTCCATGACCAATACCTATACCCAGGATGTGGATGCCACAGTGGCCCAGATTCTGTCCCTTGAAAAGGCAGGATGTGAGATTGTCCGGGTGGCGGTTCCTGATATGGAAGCTGCCCTGGCCATAAGACAGATAAAGGACAGGATTCACATCCCCTTGATTTCCGATATTCATTTTGACTACAGGCTGGCCCTTGCCTCGGCAGAATCAGGAGCCGATTGCCTGAGGATTAATCCGGGCAACATAGGAGATTTAAAAAAGATACAGGCTGTGGTGGATTCTGCCATGGCCCATGGAATTCCCATCCGGGTGGGGGTCAATGCCGGCTCCCTGGAAAAAGAGATTGAAAAAAAACTGGGCACAACTGCCAGAGCAATGGTGGAAAGCGCCCTGTCCAATATCCGGATTTTGGAAAAACTGAGATTTCATGATATCAAGGTTTCTTTGAAAGCTTCGGATGTGACACGGACGGTTGAGGCCTATCGCATGCTGGCATCAAAAACCGATGTCCCCTTCCACGTGGGGGTAACCGAGGCGGGTGGTCTCATTGCCGGAGTTACCAAGTCAGCCATTGGTATTGGAATGCTTTTGTCTGAAGGTCTTGGGGATACCATGCGGGTTTCTTTGACAAGGGATCCTGTGGAAGAGATTCGGACAGGCTTTGAAATTCTAGGGGCCCTTGGCATAAGAAGCCGGGGGCCTGAATTGATTTCATGTCCCACCTGCGGCCGGTGCAAGATTAATTTGTTTAAAATTGCTGAAGAGGTAGAAAAAGCTTTACTTGAACGTTCTTCGAAGATTAAGGTTGCTATTATGGGGTGTGTGGTTAATGGCCCTGGAGAGGCAAAGGAAGCAGATATCGGCATAGCAGGCGGAGACGGAATAGGTATTTTGTTTAAAAAAGGAAAGGTTTTCAAAAAAGTGGGCCAGGATCAACTATTGGATCAATTGCTTTATGAAATAGATAATATGACAAATAATTCGGAGAAATTTAATGGCAAAGAAGAATAAAACAGCGATCACACCCACCCGGGAACAGGATTATTCTCAATGGTACCAGGAAGTTGTCAAGGCCTCGGACATGGCAGAAAATTCACCGGTAAGGGGCTGTATGGTGATCAAGCCCTGGGGGTTTGCGCTGTGGGAAAATATAATGAATCAGATGGATGGAATGTTCAAGGAAACCGGGGTGAGAAATGCTTATTTTCCTCTTTTTATTCCCCTGAGCTACCTTGAAAAAGAGGCTGAACATGTGGAAGGGTTTGCAAAGGAATGCGCCGTGGTTACACATCACAAGCTGGAAAAGGGTGAAGATGGCGGGCTTAACCCGGCCGGGGAACTGGCAGAACCTTTGATTGTCCGTCCCACATCTGAAACCATTATCGGCGAATCCATGGCCAAATGGACCTCATCCTATCGGGACCTGCCCATTCTGCTTAACCAATGGGCCAATGTGGTCAGATGGGAGATGCGGACCCGGATGTTTTTGAGAACCAGTGAATTCCTCTGGCAGGAGGGTCATACTGCCCATGCCACAAAAAAAGAAGCAATGGAAAGAACCATGCAGATGCTGGATGTCTATACAAAGTTTGTGGAGGAAAATCTGGCCATGCCCGTGATTCGAGGCCATAAAACCGAATCGGAACGTTTTCCAGGAGCTGATGACACCACCTGTATCGAAGCCATGATGCAGGACAAACGAGCACTTCAGGCCGGGACTTCCCATTTTCTGGGACAGAATTTCGCCAAGGGTTCCGGTATAAAATTCCAGAATGAAGAGGGCCAGGAAGAGTTTGCCTGGACAACCTCATGGGGAACTTCCACCAGGATGATCGGTGGTATCATCATGGTTCATTCCGATGACGACGGAATGGTCATGCCCCCCAGGGTAGCTCCGGCCCATGTGGTAATTTTACCCATTATTAAGAAAGACGGGGACAACACCCAGGTTATGGAGAGCACAAAGGCCCTGAAACAGGCATTAAATGCAAAACATTTCCATGGCCGTAAGGTGGAAGTGGAAATTGACAGCCGGGACATTGGTGGTGCCAGGGGATGGGACTGGGTGAAAAAAGGTATCCCTGTTCGCATTGAGCTGGGGCCAAGGGATCTTGCCAACAACTCCGTGTTCATGGCCCGGAGGGATACCAATGAAAAAAAAGCCATGGACAGGGATGAATTTATAAACAATATTACCGACCTTCTGGATAATATCCAGGATACTTTGTTCACCAGGGCCCTGGAATACCGTCAGGAAAATACTTTTACCATTGACTCCAGAGAAGAATTTTATAATCTTTATAAAAAGGCAAAGGGATATGACAACGGAGCTTTTGTCATGTCACACTGGTGCGGATCAGGGGAATGTGAGGAAAAAATCAAAAAAGATCTTTCAGTAACCATTCGCTGTATCCCCTTTGACAGCCCTGAAGAAACAGGATCCTGTATCTGCTGCGGTAATACAAGTGAAAAAAGGGTCTTATTTGCCAAAGCATATTAAAAATGGGCCAAGGCCGCATAAATGATTCGAATTACCGATATATTAGATAAAATTTATGAGTACAATCCAGGTGCAGACCTGGACATAATAGACCGGGCCTATATCTACTCTGCCCGGGTCCATGAAGGGCAGTTACGTCTTTCTGGAGAGCCCTATCTTTCCCATCCCCTGGAAGTGGCGGATATCCTGGCTGACATGAAACTGGATGTGGAAAGTGTCGCCGCTGCCCTGCTCCATGATGTAATTGAGGATACTCCGGCCACCAAGGAAGATATTGAAGAGATGTTCGGCCCTGGAGTGGCCCATATTGTTGAAGGGGTCACCAAATTATCCAGCCTGCCCTTTTCCACCAAGATTGCACAGCAGGCTGAGTCTTTACGGAAAATGATTCTGGCCATGGCAGATGACATACGGGTGGTGCTCATAAAACTGGCAGACCGAATCCACAATATGAGGACCCTGAAATATCATAAAACAGCTGTAAAGCAGGCTGCCATTGCCCAGGAAACCCTGGATATCTATGCTCCCATTGCTGCCCGGCTGGGTATTTTTTGGATTAAGCATGAACTGGAGGAGATCGCCTTTTATTATACCCTGCGGGAGGAGTATGAGCGTATTGATGCCCTGGTGAACCGGGCCAGAGATGAAAAAGAAAATTATATAAAAGAGGTTAGTACAAGCCTTCATTATAAAATGGAGGAGATGGAAATGCCCTGTGAAATAAAAGGACGGTATAAACAGCATTACAGTATCTACCAGAAAATGATTTCCCAGAGCCTGGAGTTTGAGGAAGTCTATGACATCATTGCCTTCAGGATTATTTTGGATTCAATGCCCCAGTGTTATGCTGCCCTGGGTGGTATCCACTCCATGTGGAAGCCCATTTATAACAAGATAAAGGATTATATCGGCAATCCAAAGCCCAATATGTACCAGTCCATCCACACCACTGTTGTGGGTCCCAAGGGAGAGCGGGTGGAAATTCAGATCCGTACCCAGGAGATGGATAGAATTGCTGAATCAGGTATTGCCGCCCATTGGAGTTATAAGGAAGGGACCAAGGCCGATGAAACCACCGGGGAATTGTTTGCCTGGATTCGTAATCTTGTGGAGAACCAGGAAAATTACAATGATCCCGATGAATTCCTGGAAAATGTCCGTATTGATCTTTACCCGGATGAAATTTATGTGTTCACACCCCAGGGTGAGATTAAAACCCTGCCCAAAAAGGCAACACCAGTGGATTTTGCCTATATGATACACACGGAAGTCGGGGCAGCGTGTACAGGTGCCAAAGTCAACAAAAAACTGGTGCCACTGGCCCATCAGCTTAAAACCGGTGATACCATTGAAATTATCACCACCAAAGGACACCATCCCAGCCAGGATTGGCTTAATTTTGTTAAAACCGTAAAGGCTAGGACAAAGATCAGGGCCTGGATCAATGCCAGGGAAAAGGAACGTAGTTATTCCCTGGGCCGGGAAATGTGCGAAAAGATTTTCAGGAAGAAAAACCAGAATTTTAATGCCCTGGTAAAATCCGGTGAGATTAAGGCTGTATCAAAATCCTATGGGTTTAAAACAGTGGATGACCTCATCGCCCACGTTGGTTTTGGTAAACTGACACCCTTGCAGATTTTGAACAAGGTTCTTCCTGATCTTGAAAAAGATCAGAAGGAAGAAAGTTTTCTTCAGAAAATTGCCATCAGAAAAAAAAGGAAAGCAGATACCGGTATCATCGTCAAGGGTCTCAATGATATTCTGGTCAAATTTTCCAAATGCTGCAACCCTCTGCCAGGTGACCCCATTGCCGGCTATATTACCCAGGGCCAGGGAGTGACCATTCACAGGAAAAACTGTATCAATGTCATGAAAATGAGCAATGAACGAAAAATTGAGGTGCAGTGGAGCGATGATTCTGTAGAATCCTATCCAGCCAGTATCAGGATAAAGACCGATGACAGGTTTGGGCTTCTGGCAGATATTGCAGCGGTGATCAGTAAAGCGAAGTCCAATATCCTCAATGCCCAGACTGAAACAACAGAAGTCGGTAGTGGTATATTATATTTTTCGATTCTGGTGGAAAGCTCAGAGCAATTACGCAAGATCATGTCTGAAATCCGGCGGGTGAAAAAAGTATTGGATGTGAAACGAATCGTTAGAAATGAATAAAGATTTTTTCTTTTCAGAACAGACAACCGGGAAAAAATAATAAAAATTCGGATATTTATCTGGTAAATATCCGAATTTAAAGTTTTGTCCTGGTTTTAAATCAGCATCAGCATGCAGGGGGGAAATAATTAAGAGGCTTTAACGACCTTGCCTGCCTTAATACAGCTTGTGCATACATCGATTTTTTTAACGCAACCCTGTTTAATCACTGCACGGACGCTCTGAAGGTTTGGGTTAAATCTTCTTTTGTTCAAATTGTGAGCATGGCTGACATTGTTGCCGACCATTGGTTTTTTACCACAAATTGCGCATTGTTTTGACATATTAAACTCCTCAAAGAAAAACTTTTTAACAAAATAATAACCCGATATCAATACACCAGTCTAAAACAAAAGTAAAGAACTATTATTATTTACTGGGATGTTTTCTCACTTTCCTGCTTATCTGCCAGAGAAGAGCATTCTGGAATTTTATTCAGGGCTATTTTGCTTTGTTCAGTACCAGGATAAAATTCAACAATACCCTCATACCGTTTTAAAGCTGCTTTGTATTCTTTTGTTTTCATATAAAAATCAGCCACATATAGTTCATGGCCTGCAATATTTTCAATGCATTTCTGAATATTGGCCATGGCTTGTTTATTCAGTTCGTTGTTGGGGTATTGTTGTAGAAGTCGCTGGAATTGTGCCATGGCATTTCTGGCAGGGGTGTGGTCCCTGTCAACTGTATCAATCTGATTATACCAGCAAAGTCCTACCTGGTTAATCACATAGGGAACAGCCTCGTTTCTTGGATGCATTTTTTCAAAATTTTCATAGGCTATTATTGCTTCATCATATTGCTTTAAATGAAAGTGGGAATCTGCAATTTTGAGCTCAGCCAGTATTGCATACCTGCTGAAGGGATACCAGTCTTTCAGGTCTGTATAGGCCTTCACAGCATCTCTGTAGTCTTCATTCATGAAGGCGAAGGCACCTTCTGCGGCCAGCTGTTCTGCATTTTTATTCATCTGGTTTGAGTCATCAAACAGGGAGCACCCTGAGATGAAAAAAAATAATATTCCCAGGAGAAAAATTTTTTTCATTATTATAAATTTTCAATATAATGTTCAGCAGAGATAGCTGCAACAGCACCATCACCCACGGCAGTGGATACCTGCCTGAGGGGAGTATCCCTGACATCACCGGCCACATAAACGCCGGGAACGCTGGCCTGCATTTTTGCGTCTGCAATGATAAAGCCGAATTCATCGGTTTTCACAGTGTCTTTGACAAATTCAGTATTGGGCAGAATCCCCACCCATATAAAACAGCCATCAGCTTTAACCGTTTTTGTTTCACTGGTTTTTACATTTTTAACATGTACATTTTCAATCCCGAACAAACCATCCACTCCAGTAACCACGGAATCCCAGAGAATTTCAATTTTATCGTTGGCAAAAGCCCTTTCCTGGAGAATTTTGGCAGCCCGAAGCTCATCCCTGCGATGGACAAGAATTACCTTGCTGGCAAATTTTGTCAAATAAATGGCTTCCTGCACAGCAGTATCTCCGCCACCAATAGCCACAACAGTTTTCTCCTTGAAAAAGGGGGCATCACAAGTGGCGCAGAAGGAAATTCCTTTACCCATGTATTTGTCTTCCCCGATTCCCAGTTTCCTTGGAGATGCGCCCGATGCAATGATCAGGCTTTTTGCCTGTATGGTCCGGTCTGTAAGGACTATTTCTTTTACATCTGAAGAAAGATTCAGGGACTGGACTTCTACTGTTTCGATTTTCAGCCCCAGCTCTTCTGCCTGGACTTTCATTTTTTCAGCCAGGTCATAGCCGCTTATGCCTTTAGGAAATCCTGGATAATTTTCAATCCAGTCTGTTACAAGAATCTGGCCCCCAGGCACGGCCTTTTCAAGAAGAAGCACGTTCATCCTTGCCCTGGCTGCATAAATTCCAGCAGTGAGACCGGCAGGTCCAGCCCCTATAATCACAAGATCGTAATTGTTATCTGTCATGATTTGCTCCTTCTTACAAGATCCCTTTGATTGTTTCTTCTAATTTCTCTTTTGCTACCATACCGGTTATCTGTTCGGCAACTTCACCGTTTTTAAAGAAAATAAGAGTTGGAATGGCCTGGATTCCATATTTACTGGGGGTTAATGGGTTCTCGTCCACATTCACCTTTGTAAAGACCATTTGGTCTCCATAGGTCTCACCAAGGGCTTCCATGGTGGGGGTAATGGCTTTACAGGGGCCGCACCAGGGAGCCCAGAAATCAACCACTACTGGTTTGTCTGATTGTAGAACTTTTTTTTCAAATGAATCGTCATCTATTTCTATAATATTTTCTGCCATGGTAATTATCCTATATTTATAGTAAAAATTGTTAATAAATATAGATCATATTTATTTTTTGTCAATTGATCAATATTCAAATTAATTGGCAGGCCTTAAAATAACTCAAGCCCTGAATCCGTTTAATAATCCATTCTGCAGGAGTGTTCGGATACAGGGCCTGGTCTCTTGTTTTTTCAACAATCGGCTTTTGACAATTTTTATTATTGTTCTTTCAATTTTACCAGTTTTCTGCCAGCAGTTCAAAATGAGCCTGGGGATGGACACAGGCCGGGCACATCTCAATAGCTTCTTCCCCTTCATGAACATATCCGCAATTGCGGCAGCGCCATTTGGTTTTGGCCTCTTTTTTAAACACTGTGCCGGCTTCCACATTGGCGGCAAGTTCTGCATACCTTTTCCCATGCTGTTTTTCAGCAACAGATATCATTTCAAATACCATGGCAATGGCATCAAAACCCTCTTCTTTTGCAATGGCTGCAAAATCAGGATACATGGTGGTCCATTCATATTCTTCTCCAGCAGCAGCAGCCTTGAGATTTTCCAGGGTAGTGCCGATCACACCCGCTGGAAAAGCGGCAACAATCTCTACTTCTCCACCTTCCAGAAATTTAAAGAACCGCTTGGCATGTTCCTTTTCCTGGTTGGCTGTTTCAGCAAAAATTTCAGAAATCTGGACGAAACCTTCTTTTTTTGCAGCACTGGCAAAATAGTTATACCGGTTACGGGCCTGGGATTCTCCTGCAAATGCAGTTAATAGATTTTTTTCGGTCTGGGTTCCTTTTAAACTTGCCATAATTTTATTTTCCTAAAATAATAATGAATAATAATAGATTGTTTATGGTGTGGTTTCTGCTTAACAGGTAAGCAACGATTCAAAATAATTTAAATAAATTTGTTGGCCTGATTTTTTCGTAAGACCAGAATATATACTATATTTTTACTTTTTATGAAAGGGATTTTTAATTATTTTGCTTTTCGGGCAAATACTTTAGCAAAAAAGCAAAAAACTTTGCAAATTCCATTAAGCCTTTTTT
>JAOZST010000035.1:0-26792 GCA_029939535.1 Desulfobacteraceae bacterium
CTTTAAGATTATGGCCGTCAAATACATAAACCCATTGCCGATCCTGATATATGTATTATGCAAACGGATGTGAGGGCGGGTTACACTCGCTAGCGCATAAACCTGTAGTGATTGACTTTATCAATCTGATCTGTGGGATTATTTGTTTCTACTCGCCTTATGTTAAATAGACCAGCAGTAGAACAAGGCCAATAATTTGAAGGCGTTTTAAGGCAATTATATATTGTGCCTTTTTATTTTTCAGGATTGTGTCCGGATGTCATTTAAGGCATCAGGCAATGCTTCCACCAAGTATAAAGGCAAAGATAGCAGTTTGTAATTCGCAGATTCAATCCCATTCCTCGTACTTATTTGGTGTGAAACATCTTGGATGCCAGGTGGATTCAGGTCGAACCGGACGGCCAGTGGTGTAGCTTTTTTCGTTACAAACTGTTGAAGAGATTTCAATGAACCACTTTTTCCTGATTTGACTTCAATTGGTATGATTAATGGACCATGGGAAATAACATAATCAACTTCTGCATTAGATGTTTTAGCCTGCCGGATCCAATAATTTAATGACGGAGAAGAGGTGTGAGCTGACAAAAGATGTTGGCCGATGAACTGTTCCGCTATGGCACCTTCATTGACAAGATCGTGATCCGGAAAGGATTGAAGAAACGTCCAATCATTTCCACAGATATGATTCATCATCCCGATGTCCATAAATAATAATTTATAAACTGTTTCCTTGATATCTGCATTCAAAGGAAGTCCAGAACAATGGCTGTGATAAATCCTGTGACAAATTTTTGCCTTTGAGAGAAGCTCAAGGGTATCTTTAATTTTCCTTGATGGATGCTCACGAGAGATATTGCTATATTTTATTTTTTTTCCGACAATTCTTGGTATGGTTCTAAAAACCCGTTGCATTAGGGCCAATTGTTGCGATCGGGCGTATTTCGAAAAATCATCCTGATAGGTTTCAGTGATTGATTGGTGAATATCTGCAACATCCCTGATAGATCCAGTTTTACACCACACCTGTACGGCTTCAGGCATACCACCGATAAGAACATAATCTCGCTGTCTTTTTTTAAGTTTTTCATGTGCTGTTATTGGTAAAGGGGAACTCATGGAAAATTTTTCGATGTATCTGGTCAATGACGGCTCAACTGCAGTGATGAACTCGGAGAATGTCATGGGACCAAGATGTATATACTCAATTCTCCCTACCGGCATTGAAAAAGAATGATCGGAAAGGGTAAACTCTAAAAGTGAACCTGCGGCAATGACCGGCAGTTCCTTTTTCTCTTCAAAAAAATAGCGCAGAAGCTGAAGTGCATGCGGTGTGGATTGAATCTCATCAAGGAAAAGTATAGTATCAGGGTCAGATATTGGTATTTCGCTTAGTGCTTCAATTTCTCTTAAGGCAGCATCCATATCAAGTGTCTTGAAAATATCATCGAGAAATAAATGGCGCTCCAAGTTAATTTCAATAAGATTTTTTTTTCTTTTTTTGGCAAATTCTCTAACTAATGTGGATTTCCCAACTTGGCGCGCTCCTCTCAGTATCAAAGGTTTTCGGTTAGATTTATTGAACCAAGTTTCAAGATGGATTTCTGCAAAACGATTTAGCATATAAAAAGACCCCCTTATTTTTATAATTTTAATATCTAAATATTGGGGTTTTGTCAAGCTTAACTGTTTTTAGTAGGTACATATAAAATTGATAACTGATATTATCAAATCGGAAATAGAGTTGGTTAATTACGAGAAATTATTTGAGCAAGTTGATCATGGGATAAAGCAATGTTCTTTCCAGTGAATGCGGTTAGACCTAATAACCTTTCATCCCATGTAAGTTTTATCGGTCTATCAGAAAAACTATTATCGATTACTGTGTGAGAGTCTGTGTGTGAATAATTTGTAAATCAATTAAAATAAGAAAAAATTTAATAACTCATTTTTTTATTTTTACCAGTAATTTCATAAGCTTATATAATTATCAGGTAACATCTCAAAAACTCAGTGGTTAATTCAAAAAATTGTAAACAACTTGATTCATAAGTGATAACCCTACGATGTATGAATGCTAAGAAGTTAATATCGGAACTTCCAGAAGAAGAGATATCGCCAACAGTCATCACGGAAAACCACGGGTTTGAGGGACAGTTAAAAATAGATTTTCTAATAGCGTTTTTTTAGTGTCAAGAGAATGGAAAATATAAAAAGATAACACTTATATCGGTCTCTCCTGAATTTAACCGTTCAATAAATCTTTAAAAAGATGAGAAATGAAAAATAACTGGGATATGCTTCTTTTTCTGCATTTGTTGAATCAATTGACGGTATTTCATTAAATGAAACAAGCACGATCTGCAACTTTAAATCTGATATACACATCAAAAATAGACCACACACACATCAAAAAATAAAAAAAGAGAATGATCGTTCTTCTCAATATAGAACAATCCTTAGAAAAAAGAATGGAGAATTTTACCAAAAGAATATTTGGTCTCGATATTTGATCAGTCGAAGAAGTTAGAACCATCCACAAAGGAAAAATTAGTAGAAGATATTTTAAATATTAAGACTTTATCTATTCATACGTCCACGTTCTGAGGTTCAGGCATTTATACAGATCTGGCAGGCGCTGCATTCCTTCATGGGGCATGCAGGTGATTTTTTTTTCTGCCCGGCTTTTTCAAATTCTTTCGCAAGAAATTCATCGTTTATCCTATGTTCCAGTATGTCCCAGGGAAGGGGGGGGGCATCACAGGTTGCCGTTGAAATGGATTTTTCCTGGTACATTACCCTGTCACAATACTTTTTGTTCATTTTCATGGCCCGGGTCCATCCGTATTGGGCTGCAGCTTCAATGACATTAGATGCATACCTGTCTCCCAGAGAGAAAAGGGCATTTCGTTTAGCCTCTCGCAGGGATTCAAAATTCAATTTAATATTGGCTGTTTTTTTCAGGCCCTGTTGTATGATGGCAACCCTTCGTTTTAGATCGGCTTCCAGAGCCATGGCACACCATTGAAATGGAGTGCAGGGCTTGGGAATAAACGGGTTGATGCTCAGGGTAATGGTGCCGATTTTTTTCTTTTTCCTTGAGGCTTCCAGAAACACCTCTTTTATTGCCAGGGTCAGCGATACGATATCCTGGACATCCTGGTCGTTTTCAAATGGAAGTCCTATCATAAAATAGAGCTTCAGGTTGATAATTCCTTTGTTCACAAGCCTTTTTACTGCATGCGTAATTTCCCTGCCCGTGATTTTTTTATTGATGATATCTCTCATTCGTTGGGACCCGGCTTCCGGGGCAATGGTTGCAGTTTTAACCCCTGAGTCTGCCAGGGTCTGAATAATCTGGTCACTGAGTTTGTCTGCCCGGAGGGATGAAAAGGAAATTTTCAGATTCTGATCCCTGGCATATCGGCAGATGGCCTGGATGCCTGGATGGTCGAGAACTGCTGAGCTGACCAGGCCTATTTTATCGGTTTTTTGACCTGCTTCATCTATGGCCTGGTACAGGGTCTTCAATGGATAGATTCTGGGGGGGCGGTAGATAAATCCGGCTGTACAGAATCTGCATCCATGGGGACAGCCTTTAAGGGTTTCAATTAAGAAGGTTTTTTTAAAAGCAGTATTGGAGGTCATAATGGTGGTGGTTGTTTTTACCTGTTCAAGAGTATTAAGGTATTGCACCTGAATTTTATCCTGGGAGTATTCTTTGGATGGCGGGTCATTTGTCGGTGGAAGTGAGGAAGGGGTCTGGGTATTGGCTTCAGTGGCATAGAGAAAGGGCAGGTGGTTGGCTGGTACATAGGCGCCTGGGAGATCTGCTTCAATAGTTGTGAGTAATGCTGCCTTGTCTTTGGTTTTTTGGAATTCTTTAAAAAAAGGGTCAAGCAGGCATTCTGCTTCCCCGAGCAGAAAAAGATCCATGAAAGGGGCAACGGGCTCCGGATTTAAAAAACAGGCAACTCCCCCTGCGATCACCAAGGGGTGGATGTGGCCTCTATTGGATGATCCCAGGGGGATGCCTGTTTCTTTCATGAGGCGAACAATATTTATGAAATCATTCTCAAATGAAATTGAGAACATGATAATGTCAAATCTATCAAGGTGTAAACCAGTTTCAAGACTTTTGACCTTCCTGATTTTCTGCCCATGATCCGGTAAAAAGACTCGTTCGCAGGCAATTGCTTTATTCTGGTTTGCCAACCGGTATACCGTCTGGAATCCAAGACTTGACATTCCGGCCTTGTAAGTGTTGGGATAGACAAGGGCTGTTTTTATCAGCTTTTTGCCATGTTTGACAATGGCCCCTTGCTCATCAGGTCCATATTCACCAGTCCCATATTTACTGGGCCCATATCTATTCGGTCTTTGTTTCCTGGACGGCTTGAACCGTTTTTTCATCTATTAATCAGCTTTTCTTCTCAAAAATGTGGGTACCTCCAGATCATTGTGATCAAATGCCATTGTGTTGTAATCGTTGACCATATTTCCATCACCCACAGCCCGTTTCTGGGTTACCCGGACTGGATTGTCAAACTCATTCCAGTTGGCAAGTTCTTCCTGGGTGGGGGTTCTCACTTGTCCCCGGGCAATGGGTTCCTGGGATTTTGAAGCGCTAGTGGGCTGGGACTGCTCCATTGCTGCTGCATAGGCAGGCTGGGAATAAACCGGCTGGGGAATGGGCTGATTGGTTGGCTGGACCATTGCCTGGGCAGCTACCTGGGATTTAGGATCCAATCGGTGCATATTTTCTGCCAGCTCGGGTTCTTCCATGCCTATGCCAGTGGCAATTACAGTAATTCTCATTTCATCTCCAAGCTCTTCATCAAAGGTCTGGCCCCAGATAATATCGGCATCATCACCCACTTCCTGGTGGATGCGGTCGGAAGCCTCGGTCATTTCGTCCAGGGTCAGGTCTGAACTGGAGGTGATGTTCATGAGAACTCCTTTGGCTCCTGAAATGGAAATATCTTCCAGCAGAGGATGGGAGATTGCTTTTTCAGCAGCTTCTGTTGCACGGTTTTCCCCCGAGGCAATACCAATGCCCATGAGTGCTTTACCAGCTTTCTGCATTGTGGTTTTTACATCGGCAAAGTCCAGGTTGACATGGCCTGGCATCATGATCAGGTCTGTTATTCCTTTTACGGAATGGTGAAGAATTTCATCGGCCTTTATAAACATATCCACCATTCTGGCGCCTTTAGGAGCAATGCCCCTGAGCCTGTCATTGGGAATGGTGATGACAGTGTCTGTAATGCCGTGGAGTTTGTCAAGGCCGTCCAGGGCCTGACGTTCCCGTTTTTTACCTTCAAAGGAAAAGGGTTTGGAGGCAACGGCTACGGTTAAAATTTCCAGGTCCTTGCATATTTCAGCAATAATAGGGGCTGCACCTGTACCGGTTCCACCGCCAAATCCTGCAGTGATAAAAACCATGTGGCTGTCTTCCAGAGCATCCCTGATTTCATCCATGCTTTCCACTGCTGCCTCCCGGCCTTTGTTGGGGTCTGCTCCGGCCCCAAGACCCTGGGTCAGATTTTTTCCCAGCTGGATTTTTATCTCTGCCTTGGATAATTCAAGGGCCTGGGCATCGGTATTGGCAACAATGAATTTTACGCCCTTGAGTTTAGCATCAATCATGTTGTTTACTGCATTACCTCCTGCACCACCAACACCGATAACCTTGATTTTTGCCGAGTTGTTGTTTTCCACATAAGAAAAAGTCATACCCACCTCCCTAAGAGTTATATAATATTTTTAAACCATTGTTTCATTCGTGTTAAAATGCTGCTTAAACCTTGTGTGTTTGTGTCCTTAAAATCAATTTTACAGCTGGCATTGCTGCCGAAAATTACAAGACCCACCCCTGTTGCATAGGCTGGATTCTTCACAATATCCTTTAGTCCCCCTACTTTATTGGGTTCACCAATTCTGACGGGTACGTTAAAAACTGTTTCAGCAATTTCAGAGATTCCGTCCATCACTACGCTGCCGCCGGTAAGTACAAAACCTGCCGGGAATGAATTTTCAAGGCCGTTGGAAAACAGTTCTTTTTTCAATAGAGAAAAAATTTCTTCCACCCTGGGTTCAAGAATTTCTGCCAGAATTCCCTTGGACAGTTTTTTGGGTGCCCTGCCACCCACGGCAGGTACCTCAATGGTGGACCCGGCCTTAACATTCTGGGGAACACAGGTTCCATGTTCTATTTTGATTTTTTCCGCTTCAGGCAGGGGAGTTCTGAGCCCTATGGAAATATCATTGGTCAGGTTGTGGCCGCCAACGGTAAGTTCATAGATAAATTTAACATTATTATCCTTAAACAGTGCAAGATCAGTAGTCCCCCCGCCCATATCCGCCAGTACGCAGCCTAGTTCCTTTTCTTCATTGGTGAGCACAGCCTGCCCGGAAGCCAGGGATTCAAGGACAATGTCACATACTTCAAGGCCTGCCTTGTTGCAGCATTTTACAATATTTCTTGCCGAGGAAACTGCACCGGTGACAATGTGTATTTTTGCTTCAAGCCTGATGGCAGTCATGCCCACTGGATTTTGAATGGACTCCATGTCATCCACAATGAATTCCTGGGGAATAACGTGGAGGATTTCTCGATCTGTGGGGATGGCAACTGCTTTTGCAGCATCGATTACCCTTTCCACATCGTTTTCCATTATTTCCCGTCCCTTGATGGCAATTATGCCATGGCTGTTAAAACCTTTGACATGGTTTCCGGCAATCCCAACATAAACAGATGAAATATCGCAGCCAGCCATTAGTTCGGCTTCTTCGATTGCTTTTCGTATGGAGTCAACCGTGGACTCTATGTTCACCACAGATCCCTTGCGAAGACCTGTGGACGGATGGGAGCCCACGCCGATGATGTTTATTTCATCATCCATCATCTCCCCTACAACCGCAGTGATTTTGGTTGTTCCGATGTCCAGACCTACGATTATATTTTCAGTTCCCTGCAAAATTAAACCCCCTTTTCTAGATTGTTGTGCAGAGCATCATTATCTTTTATTTTGACAAATACTTTTTCAACATCAAAAAGATCCATGGCGCTGATGGTTTTATCGGGAAAATTTTTATCTATATAGGTGCTGATTTTTTCTGCCTTTTTCTGTTTTTCTTCGAATCGGTTAAAACCCAGTTTTATGGGTATGATATCCTGGATACTTATTGGATTTCCATTGTAGATATTTTTTGTTTCTATTGTGATCCCTGTATTTTCGTCCCCCATGATTCTTGAGACATGGCCAAATCCCCGGATCTTCAGAAAATCCATTATTGAGTTGAATAATGGCCCATCAAAGAGATAGTGACTGTCCACACAGGTGATGTCCACCCCGGATATGACTGGCAGAAAATTGAGGCGATCCATTTTGGGGTCATACTCTTTAAAGGGTTGTCCCTGGGTATTGATGATAATATCTGCAAGGTTTTCTATATTCACAATGGCCAGGGGCTCATGTTCAACAATCTCCACTACAAGGGTTGAAAAAAGAGAACGTTTGACGGTCGCCTCTGCAATCCACGGATGATTGCTGATTTTTTTTTCAATGACAGTCGTATTGATTTTAAACAGATTTGCTGGTTCTGCCAGTCCTGCAAGTTGTAATAACTCATTTTTCATAAGCCTTCTATTTCCTGAAATATCAATCTTTTCTATGGAGAAAAATGGACTCTGAGTAATTGCATCATTGCCCCAGATTGCTCCAAGACTCATAAGGATAAACAGGAAAAAGCCCAGAAGATATTTCATGCCCGATTTTCCAGAAATCCTGGTGTTTTTTTTCCGGGGGCTGCCAGGTTCTGGTTTGTACCTGTTCTGTTTGTTGTTTTTATTCACCAATTACCTTTACTTCTGTTTCTAATTTGATTTTATATTTTTCAAATACGGTTTCCTGTACCATATTTTTCAGGGCCAGGATGTCTTCACACCGTGCATTGCCTTCATTTACTATGAAATTGGCATGGAGATCTGAAATCCGGGCACCATTGATCTGTTTGCCTTTTAAACCAGCTCGTTCAATCAGTTTTCCTGCCGGGTTTTCTGGGGAAGGATTTTTAAAGAAACAGCCTGCGCTTGCCTGGGACACAGGCTGGCTGGTGTTTTTAATTTTCAGGTTCTTTTCAAAGTTTTTCTTCACAATTTCAGGATCTGTTTTTTTAAGGCTTAGAACCGCCCCCAGGATAATCATATTGTGAGTCTTAAGCTGGCGGTAGGAAAATTCCAGGTCTTTTTTTTCAATGGTCTGGAATTTTAAAGTACTGGAGTTAATGAGGTCCAAGGATATGATTGCCTGGGAAATGTCCCTGGATGGTGTTCCCGCATTCATATAAATTGCCCCGCCAAGTGTTCCGGGTATGCCTGCAGCAAACTCAAGCCCGGAAAGGCCATTGTCCAGAGCCAGTCTGCAGATTGTTGAGAGTCGCTCTCCTGCATCTGCTTTAATTTGTATTGTGTTTTCGCCTGTAATGTCCTCTATAATACTTGGAGAAGATTTTAATTTTTTTAGAACAATTACAAGCCCCCTGATCCCTTTGTCAGAAATCAGGGTATTGGTACCGCCCCCAATAATGGTAATGGGAAGATCTTTTTCTCCGGCTGCCCTGAGAAGGGCCTTCAGGGTCTGTCTGTCCCTGGGCTGGGCAAGCAGATCTGCCAGTCCACCCACCCTGAAGCTGGTATATCTGTCCAGGGGTTCCCTGGACAAAAGTCCAAAGGCTTTCTGAAGGTCTGTATGTATTTTGTCCGCTGTCATGGGTTTTTTATAATATCTCCACCAGTTTCTCTCCAAGGGTATATATGTCGCCTGCTCCCAGAGTCAGGACCATGTCGCCATTTTTTGCCTTGTGGGTGATCATGGACAGGGCCTGGGTAAAGTCCGGTGCAAAGGAAACATCTTTATGACCATGGGCCATGATTCCCTGGCACAATGATTGTGAATCAACTCCTGAAATAGGGGTTTCACTGGCCGCATAAATGGGCAGAATAATCAATATGTCTGACTGGTAAAATGATCGGGTGAACTCATCAAGCAGGGCCTGGGTCCTTGTATATCGGTGGGGCTGGAAAACAACTATTATGCGCTTGTCCTTATAGCTTTCCCTGACAGCCGTCAGGGTGGCCATGATTTCAGTGGGATGGTGGCCATAATCATCCATGACCATGATGCCTTTTTTTTCTCCTTTTATCTCAAGGCGGCGTTTCACTCCCTGGATCTCTTCCAGGGCCTCTTTAATGGTTGGAAAGGGTATTTTAAGTTCCAGGGCTGTGGCAATCCCTGTCAGGGCATTGGAAATATTATGCTGGCCTGCAATGTTCAGATTTATCTCACCCAGACACACATCGTGGTGAAATACAGAGAACTGGCTTTTGCCTTCCTGTAAGCTGATATCCCGGGCCTGGAGATCTGACTGGGCTGTCATGCCGAAGGTGGTGTATCTTACATGAATTCTGGGGAGGATGTCCTGGATATGTTCATTGTCCAGGCAGAGAATGGCAAGGCCGTAAAAGGGGACTGAATTGATAAATTTGACAAAATTATCCTTGATATCTTCAATATCTTTATAAAAATCAAGATGTTCAAGATCAATATTGGTCACAGCTGCAATGGCCGGGGCATATTTCAGGAAAGACCCGTCACTTTCATCTGCCTCGGCAACTATAAATTCTCCGCTGCCATGGAGAGCATTGGTGTCAAGCCCCTGGAGCAGCCCTCCGATGATCACTGTTGGGTCAAGACCTGCATGGTTGAGGATCTGGGCGATCATGGAGGTTGTGGATGTCTTGCCATGGGCCCCTGAAATTGCAATGGAGTATTTAATCCGCATAAGTTCGGCCAGCATTTCAGCCCTGGGGATAATGGGGATTCCCATCTGCTTTGCCTGTACCACTTCCGGGTTTTCCAATGCAATGGCAGAGGAGGTGACAATGACATTGGCATCCGTGATTTGACCCTTGCCGTGGCCCTGGAAAATTCTGGCTCCCTTTTTTTCAAGCCTCTGGGTAATGTGGGAGAGTTTCAGGTCTGAGCCGGATATTCTGTATCCAAGGCTTAATAACAGTTCTGCAATCCCGCTCATACCGATACCACCGATGCCGACAAAATGGATATGATAGTTGCTCTGATACATGGTTACACCCCTATATCCTTTGTGTTTAAAATTGTTTTAGCTATGATTTTGTCAGCATCTGGCATGGCAAGCTGTTTAAAGGCAGCTGACATTTTTTTGAGCTTTTTTTTATCATTTCTGAGTGCCTGGATCGTTTCTTTTAGCAGGTTGCCTGTCAGGTCCTGGTCGGCAATGACAATGGCAGCACCCTTGTCAGCCAGGATTTTTGCATTATAAGTCTGATGGTCATCTGCAGCATGGGGGTAGGGTACAAAAATAGCTGGCACCCCTTTGATGCTCAATTCTGAAATAGTACCGGCCCCTGCCCGTGTTATAACCAGGTCAGCCATGTCTTGAATGGCTGGCATATCATGGAAAAAAGCATGTACCTTGGCATTTATTTTTAAATGGCGGTAGAACTCCTGAATATGGGATACGTCCTTTGTGCCGGTCTGGTGAATAATATGAAGACCCTGGGTTTTATCCATGAGTTTTACAGCCCTGGTAAAAGCCTGGTTAATACTGGTTGCGCCCTGGCTGCCTCCGGTGACAAGAATGGTGAAATCATTGGGGTTGACATCAGTCATCAAAGGCTTTGCCTTTGTCTGTCCCGGGCTTTTTCTATGGACCGAGTTTTTTCTACGTATAGGATTGCCCACATATCTTGTCTTGGGGTTACGATCCATCCCCTTTGTGGTTTCAAAGGCTGTAAAGATAATATTGGCAAACCTTGCCAGTAGGCGATTGGTAATGCCTGGTATTGAATTCTGTTCCTGAATTGCTGTAGGGATTCTCATCATCCATGCCGCCAGCACAACGGCAAAGGATGAAAATCCACCAACACCCAGCACAAAGTCTGGTTTGAATTTTGCTAAAATAATCAGTGACTGAATCAGGCTGACAAGAATAATGGCTGTGGAAAAGATTTTGGTAAAAATACTGCCGCCTTTGATGGGCCTGGAAATGATAGATTTATGGGCGAATCCATAGGTTTTTAAAGTGGATATTTCAAAAGGTGATCCTGTACCCACAAAGAGTATCTGGGAATAAGGGCTTTCTGCATTAAGGGCCTGGGCAACGGCAATGCCCGGGAACAGGTGGCCCCCTGTTTTCCCGCCGGCAATAATGAGATTGATTTTATTTTTCATTTTTACTGGACGCCCCTATGTTCATTAAAATTCCCATGGCAGCCATGTTAATCACCAGGGAAGTGCCGCCATAACTGATAAACGGCAGGGTAAGCCCCTTGGTTGGCAGCGCACCTAAAGCAACACCCGTATTGATAATTACCTGAATACCAATGTATAAGGTAAGACCTGCTGCAGTGATAGTACCAAAATTTGTTTTTGCATTTTTGGCGATCTGGGTTCCTGTGATAAGTATCATGGTATAAAGACCGAGAATTACAATGATGCCCAGAAGCCCCAGTTCTTCTCCAATAATGGAGAAAATAAAATCTGTATGGGGTTCTGGGAGATAGTGCATTTTCTGGATTCCCAATCCAAGGCCTTTGCCGAAAAGGCCTCCTGACCCAATTGCCTTTAAAGAATTGGTGATCTGGTACCCGGTATTATAGGGATCATCCCAAGGGTTCATAAAGGTCATGATTCGCAAAAGGCGGTATTCAACCTTGTAAACCAGAAAATAGACAATGGGGATTACCAGGGGCAGTGGACTTAGCAGATGAATTATTTTAACGCCTCCGACAAACATCATGCCCCAGCAGATTATACCCAGAACCACCATGGTTCCGAAATCAGGCTGCATAATGACTAAACCTGCAAAAATGCCGTAGATAATCAGATGGGGGATGAATCCAATTGAAAAATTTTCAATCATTTCATGTTTTTTAGCCAGGGAATATCCCATGAAAATGATAATTGCCAGTTTTGAAAATTCAGCGGGCTGGAAGATAAAACCACCAAGGTTCAACCAGCGGTTGGCACCACCTGCCTCGACATTCAGGGCCGGGAAAAGTACAGCAATTAACAGGGCAAGGGATGCCAGCAGTATGATATATGCAAAACTCCTGTAAAGTCTGTGGGGAAAAGAGGCTGCCACAAACATTACACACAGGCTTATTCCGAAAAACATGACCTGTCTTTTCATGTAATAGAACAGATTGTTATGATCTTCCATGCTGATGGAAGATGAGGCCGAATACACCATGATAATGCCAATTCCGGAAAGCAGCAGTACCGGAAAGAGAATTCGCTTTTCACTGAAAAAGGGGTGGAGGGAATGGGGCAATGGTTTATCCATTCTCAATTCCTTTATCAGGTTTGGCGCCAGATTTATTATTGGTTCTATCTGGCAATTCATTGGCTGATTTGTCATCTGGTTTGTCAGCTAATTTATTCACAATAGCAATAAAATCATCTCCCCTGGCCCCATAGTTTTCATACCAGTCAAAACTGGCGCATGCCGGGGACAGCAAGACTATATCTCCGGTGCAGGCTGCTTCATGGGCCGATATTACAGCGGCTTCCATGGATTTTGCCGGTATAACCCTGCAGATGTTTTTGAATGTATCCTTTATATGGCTGGTTGCTTCGCCAATGGCAATGATCTGGTTTACACTTTTGGTGACCCATGGGATGAGCTGGGAAAAATTTGTGCTTTTTTCCCGTCCCCCCAGTATCAGGATGATATTTTTTTTAAAGGATTCAAGGGCCCGGATAACCGCGTCCACGTTGGTGGCCTTGGAATCATTATAAAAAGTTATTTTGTTTATTTTTCTAACAAAGGCCATGCGGTGGGGGAGGTTTTTAAATTTTGTCAGGGCCTGGGAAATTCCTTTTATACTGCCATTTGCAATCAGGGTTGCCAGGGCTGCAGCGGCAATGTTTTCCTTATTATGGATGCCGGGTAGCTCATTTAGTCCAGAGATGTTAATTTTTTCCAGGCCTTTTTCAGTCATGAGCTGGATGCTCTCTTCCAGGACCAGGGCTTCCGGGCAAAAGGAAGAACTTTTTCCAGATGATTCCCTGAAGCAGGAACCTGGAAGAGAAGAAAAACCAGATATTTTGGATGAAATTGTATGGGTCCAGATATCAAATCCCTCAATGGCCTGGTTGATGACTGCTTTGTCATCATTGGTCTGGTTCTTGAATATCCCCCATTTGGATCTGGCATAGTCCTGGATACTTTCATATCGATCCAGATGGTCCTCGGCCACATTAAGCAAAATTGCCACATCTGGTTTAAAGTTTTTGCTGAGATCCAGCTGGAAACTGGAAATTTCTGCCACAATTACATCAACATCTCTGTCCTCCATCAGGTATTCAACAAGGGGGATGCCTATATTGCCCCCCATAAATGTAGAGATTCCAGAGGCTTCCAGCATATCTCTGATCAGTGTGGTTACGGTTGTTTTCCCATTGGTTCCGGTGATGGCAATAACAGGGGTTTTGTTATAAAGGGTGAAAATATCCAGTTCCCCGGTAATGGGAGTCCCCTTTTGGGCTGATGTCTCAATAAAGGCGTTATCCAGAGGGATTCCAGGACTGACAATGATGGCATGGGCGTTATCAAAGATTTCCTGGTCATGGAACCCGATTTGAGTTTTAATGCCCAGATCATTGAGAAATGTTGCAGCTTCTTTTTTTGAGGAATCTATATCTGTGGCTATCACTTCTTTGCCTTTCCAATGAAGAAAACAAGCCATGGACAGGCCTGAACGGCCCAGTCCCACCACCAGATAATATTTTTTACAGCTCATTTCCACGTGATCTGCCTTAATCCTACCTTATCTTTAAAGTGCTTAATGAAATTAATGCCAGGGTAATGGCGATGATCCAGAATCTGACAATAACCTTGGATTCATGCCAGCCTTTTAGCTCAAAATGATGGTGCAGAGGCGCCATCCTGAACATACGTTTTCCTTTTGTTATTTTAAAATAGGAAACCTGGATAATAACGGACAAAGCTTCTATTACAAAAAGCCCACCCACAATCAGCAGCAGGATTTCCTGTTTGGTGACCACTGCAATGGTGCCCAGTATGGCTCCCAGGGGAATGGACCCGGAATCTCCCATAAAAACCTGGGCAGGATGGGCATTGAACCAGAGAAAACCAAGGCCTGCCCCGGCCAGAACGCCGCAGATTACCGTTATTTCTCCTGCTGATTTAATATGCCGTACATGGAGGTAATCGGCAATATGGATGTGACCTGCTACATAGGCAAAGATCATATAGGTAACACTGGCAACAATATACGGGCCTATGGCAAGGCCGTCCAGACCGTCTGTAAGGTTAACGGCATTGGAGGTTCCCACGATTACAAGGCAGGCAAAGGGAATATAATAAATTCCAAGGTCAGGTGAAAAATCTTTTAAAAAGGGAAAGGTCAGGGTGGTATTGAAATCCGGGCATTTGTAAATCAAAAAACTTATGATCAGGCCAAATATGATCTGAATGCTGAATTTTCCAATTGCTGTAAACCCCATGTTTCTTTTTTTGACCTGCATAAGATAATCATCAAAAAAACCGATAAGTCCGAAAAGCATAATCGTTAAAAGCAGGATGGAAACATAATGGTTGTTCAGGTTTGCCCAGAGAATAGTGGCCATGAAAATCGAAAAAAGAATAAGTATCCCGCCCATGGTAGGGGTGCCCTGTTTTTCCATGTGAGACTTTGGCCCGTCCGTCTGAATTATCTGGCTGATCTGCATTTGGGCAAGTCGCCTAATGACAAAAGGCCCCAGTAAAAAGCAGATTAAAAAGGCAGTAAGTCCACCGTAAATTGTTCTGAACGTAATATAGCGAAATATATTCAGAAAACTAAAGGTATCACTTAATGGGTATAAAAACTTGTAGAACATTGACCTTACATTACCTTAAAATTTTTATTATTAACTTTTGATTCCATCCCATCTACTTTCAATCTCTTCTCTATTCCAGACCATTCTTCAGCACCGGACCATTTTTCAATTTCTGATCTTCTTTCAGCACCTGACCTTCTTTCAGGGACATAGGCAGCATAGCAAAATTTTCTTCTGTCAGTACTTGCACGCCTCTCATTTTCAGGGATAAGATTTCTCATGAAACTCCTTTTTTGGTTCTAAGCTGATTTTCCATGTCTGAAATAATGGTTTCCATGGCCATCCCCCTGGAACCTTTTAAGAGTAACCAGTCACCTTTTCCTGCATGGTGTAAAGCATGCCGGCCTATCTCTTTTTTTGTTCCCCAAAATATTTTGTCCTTTGAAATTCCATTTTCAAGGGCGCCTTCCATGATATGGGCCACTTGTTTGCCAAATAGATACAATCTGGCTATTTTAATCTCGGCAACAAGGGCTCCAATTTTTTGGTGCAACCGAATGGAGTCCTTTCCAAGCTCCAGCATATCTCCGAGAATGGCAATGGAGTTTTTCCCCTTTGACATCAGGCCCAGGGTTTTCAGGGCCTGGGTCATGGATTCTGGATTGGCATTATAGGTGTCATTGATCACATTGATTCCATTGGGAAGCCGGCTTATCTCCATCCGGCCTGAAACCGGGGTAAAGGCCAGAAGTCCTGCCCTGATCCCCTGGTCTGAAATACCGGCAATCCTGGCTGCGGTTATGGCGGCAAGGGCGTTGTTTACCATAAAAGGGGCAGGAGAACCAATGGAATATGGGGATATTTTTTGGTCTGTCAGGAAAAATTTTGTGGTTTGCCCTGATATTTTGATGTCACAGGCCTCTGTGGCCAGGCGGTTTTCTGATTTCAGGGTAGAATTGATTTGGGTATTGTTTCCTGAATTGTTTCCTGAAAAGGTTTTAGAATTAATCTCTGAACCGAAAAACAGAATATCAATAATATTTTTATTTTTCTTTGCAAGGGTTTCCAATATTGTTTTCCTTGGATCGTCTGCAAAGAGTATGGCGATACTGTTTTCCCTTACATGTTCAAAAATTTCAGCCTTTGCCCTGGCCACATTGTCCATATTTTTCAGTCCCTTCAGATGGGCACCCGAGGTGTTGGTTATTATGGCAATGTCTGGGCAGGCTATTTTTGAAAGCCTTGAGATCTCATTGGGATGGTTCATGCCCATTTCAATGATTGCCCATTCATGTTCATGGGACAGTTTCAGCAGAGTCAGGGGCATGCCTATTTCATTGTTGAAATTTCCCTTGGTTGCCAGGGTATGGAATCGGGTTTTAAATATTTCCTGGGTGATCCTGCGTGTGGTAGTTTTTCCATTGGACCCGGTAATGGCAATCAGTTTTACCTTTGAGCGAAGCCTTTGATATCTGGCAAGAAGTCCAAGTGCCTCAAGGGTGTTTTCAGTTTCAAAAAGGATAATTCCCTTTTGTTCCATTTTTTTGACAACATGGGCCGCCAGGGTTTTTGGATATCCTTTTTCAACAACAAAACCCTGGATTCCTTTTTTAAAGAGATCCATGATGAATTGGTGCCCGTCAAAATTTTCTCCTTTCAGGGCAAGAAAGAGTTGATTGGGGGCAATGGTACGGGAATCGGTATCAATGCCGGCAAATTTGTGTGAGGGTGTAAGGCTGTTCATTACTGGTTTTCGTGCCAGGGCATCGGACAGGTCTGTAAGGCTCCATTCAATGGGGGTAAAACGCTTTTCAAATTTCCTGGCAGCATTTTTCAACTCTTCTGCATCATCAAAGTGGATAATGCCTGTATTGGTAATCTGGTAGGTTTCATGGCCTTTGCCTGCCGCAATTATGATATCAGATGGTCTTGAGATAAGGACAGCCATTTCCAGGGCTTTTTTCCGGTTTACTTCTTTGAAATATCCCTTTTTCTCTGGGGAATTGGTAAGGGCTGCTAAATCCAGTTCATTTATATTTTCTGTTTGGATGCCTTCAACAATATCCCTGACAATGGCTTCAGGAGATTCACTCCTGGGATTGTCCGAGGTTGCAATGGCAACATTACTGTATTTGCAGGCTATTTTCCCCATGATACCTCTTTTGGTGCGGTCCCGGTCTCCACCGCACCCGAACACGGTGATTATCCTGGCAGGTGCAAGCTTTGTCAGGGTTTCCAGGATGGATTCAAGGGCATCAGGCGTGTGGGCATAGTCTACAAATATATGCCGATTGATATTGTTGTGGATTTTCTCAAGCCTGCCCGGGACACAACCCAGGGCTTCAATTCCCTGTTGGATTTTTTCCTTGTCAATGTTAAGGGCCAGGGCAGCCCCTGAAGCACAGAGAATGTTTTCAAGATTGAATCTGCCGGTTAAAGAGGACTTGAGAAAAAACTGGCTTCCTGAAAGAGAAATGTTGCCGGACAATCCATTGATATCATTTGTAAAATCAATGGCTGATACATGCGCCGGCCTGGTGTGACTTGGTTCTATGTGATTTGGTTCGGTGGGATTTGGTTCGGTGTGACTGACCAGAATCTTGGGACATGAAATGGAGTCAGCCAGCATTTTACCCCTGGCATCATCCATGTTAATGACAGCAGGAGCGGTTTTGCTCTGGCTGCTGGAACCTAAAAAATCTGTAAAGAATCTTTGTTTGCAAAGGAAATATTCATCCATTGTCCCATGGTAATCCAGGTGGTCCTGGGTCAGGTTGGTATAAATACCTGCATCAAATTTACATCCATCCACCCTGAACTGGTCAAGACCGTGGGAGGAGACTTCCATGATGACATGGGTTACACCGGCCTGTTTCATCTTGAAAAGTGCTTTTTGAAGCTCAATGGCACCGGGTGTGGTAATGGGGCTGTCAAAGGTTTTCCCCTTGTACCGGATATTGATAGTGCCAATCACTCCGCAAATGAATCCGCAGGCATTGAAAATGCTTTCCAATATCCAGGAAGTAGTCGTTTTCCCGTTGGTTCCGGTTATGCCCACCAGGATCATGTCCTTTGAGGGTTGGCCGTAGAAATTTGCAGCAACAATGGATGTGGCTTTTCTGGAATTTTCCACAAGGATTATATTGGGGAAATTGTCTTGATTGCCTGTGTTTAATTGGCTTTGGGGTTTTTCCTGGGCAATTACAGCTGCTGCCCCATTTTCAACGGCCTGGTCAATATAGTCATGGCCATCAACTGAATATCCTTTGACCGCAAGGAAAAGGTCTCCCGGCTTAATATCCTGGGCCCGGGAACTGATGGATGAAATTTCAATTGTGAGTGCAGATTCCAAAACAGAATTTTTGTCTTTCAGGGCGCAGCCTTTAATTAATTCAGAAAGCTTCAATTTTTCTGCTCCTGTATAACGGCTGCTACCATGGATTCTGTGTTCTCTGGAACAATATTCAGATAACTGAAAGACTCGGCCATAATTGTTTTAAATGCCGGGGCTGCCACATCCCCGCCATAATATTTTTTTCGGGGTTCGTCCACCACCACAAGAATTGTCAGTTCTGGATTCTCCTGGGGGGCAAACCCTGCAAAAGCAGCAATATACTTATTCTTTTCATACCCTTTTCTGTCTTTGCCGGCTTTCTGGGCAGTACTTGTTTTGCCGCAGACAGAATATCCGTTCATGGCAGCCTTTGTGCCGGTTCCATTTTCCTGGACCACCATATTCATCATGCGCTTCACCTGATTGGCAGTTTTTAAGGAGACCACTTGATGGGTCTGAACAGGCTCGAATACCTTTATGTCTTTGCCAGTGTTAGAGATAATTTTTTTAACCAGCATGGGTTTCATAAGCTTTCCATTATTGGCAATGGCTGAAATTCCTGAAATAATCTGAACTGCCGAGGCAGAGATTGCCTGGCCAAAGGAAATGGCTCCTGCATCAATATTTGACCATTTCTTTGAAGGGAGCAGAATGCCGCTGGTTTCTCCGGGCAGGCCAATCAGGGTTTTCCGGCCAAATCCAAAGGATGTTAAATATTTGTGAAGAACTTTTTTCCCAATGGTTTCTGAAATTTTGGCAGCCCCTATATTACTGGAAAACTTAATAATCTGGTTTAAGGAAAGCCATTCCCGCGGATGCGTGTCTTTGATTGTGTATTTCCCAATTTGGTACCGGCCGTTTTCACAAAAGAAAATTGATCTGGGTGTAAATCCATTTTCCAGGGCAGCTGCCACGGTAAATACTTTCATGACAGATCCAGGTTCAAATGCATCGGTAATGGCCCGGTTTCTATAAACTTCCCTATTGAATGCCCCGTAGTTATTGGGGTTGAATCCCGGGTAATGGGCAACGGCCAGCAGTTCTCCGGTACTGGGTTTCATAACCAGAGCCATGCCGGATTTTGCCCGATACTCTTTAACAGTCTGTTCAAGGGTTCTTTCTGAAAGGAATTGAATTTTTTTGTCAATGGTCAATACAATGGAGTTTCCCTTTAGCTCATCCCGTTGGTTTTTATGGATATCCAAAACCCTTCCGGCCCCATCCTTTTTTATTTTTGTCTTTGCAGTGTCTCCCATCAGAATAGCATTGTATTTAAATTCAAGCCCTTCCAGGCCAATATCATCTTTTCCTGTAAACCCGATTACCTGGGCAGCAAGGTTTCGATTGGGATAAAAACGTTTGGAATCATTTTCAAAGTAGATTCCCTGGTACCCCAGCTTCCTGATCTGCCTGGCCTGGTTGGGAGAAACTTTTTGGGCAACTACTACAAAACGCCCTTTCCGGGACAGTTTTTCCTTTATTAATTTTTTATTAATTTTTAAAATTTTTGAAAGTTCTGCAGCTGTCCTGGCTGAATCATTTATCTGGGAAGGGTCTGCTGTTATGGTGGGGGCATCAATGCTTGTACCCAGTTTATTGAGATGGCGGTCCAGGATTTGTCCTCTGTCACCTTTGATGGTCAGATATCTGGAATAACCCTGTTCAGCTTTTTGTGTCAGATCCTGGGCCTTTAGGATCTGGATATCAAAGGCTTTGCCTGCCAAAAGACAGATGCAGCCCACCAGCAGGACCTGGATCATGAGAATTCGGCGTTGGATTTTTTGAACCTTTTCCATTATTGAGCTTTTCCCATCATTGAATTTTTCCCGTTATAGGTTTTCCTCTGAGAGGTAGATGGTCTGGTTGAATATATTTGTGGAAAGGCCCAGGCGAGTCCTTGCAATCCTGGTGATTCTTGAGTCTGATTTGAGCCGGTCTCTTTCAACTGCCAATGCTTTTCCATAGGATAATTTTTTTACTATTTCTGCCTGGGCCTGGGATATCCTCAAAATGGTCTGGGTAGATTCTGTTCTAATCCAGGTATGAACCATGAGTTCACAAAACAGGACCAAAATCAGTACCAGCCACCTATATCCAATTTTTTGTTTCATATTCTCTGGGCAACCCTTAGCTTAGAACTTCTGGCCATGGGGTTTGCCATAACTTCTTCTTTTGTCGGAAGCAAAGGCTTTTTGAAAAGAAATTTCATCTGGGGTACAAATCCGCACACACAATGGGGCAGCTCTTTGGGGCAGGTACACCCGTTTTCAAATTTTCTCAGGCTGTGTTTAACAATCCGGTCTTCAAGGGAATGAAAGGAAATCACGCAGATTCGTCCCCCTTTTACAAGAAGCGAGGGGATTGCTTCCATAAAGGTTTCAAGCTGTTCCAATTCTTTATTCACTGCAATGCGCAAAGCCTGGAAAACCCGGGTTGCTGGATGAATTTTCTGATTAAAACTGTGTTTTGCGGGAATGGCATCCACAATGATATCAGCCAGATCTTTGCTTGTTTCAATGGGTTTGTCAGCCCTTTTTTTTTCAATATTTGCAGCAATCCTGCGGGAAAATCGTTCCTCACCAAATTTAAAAAATATATTAACCAGATCTTTTGGCTTGTACGTATTAACAATTTCCTTTGCTGTCACAGGATTTCTGATATCCATTCTCATGTCCAAAGGTTCATTTTTATTAAAGCTGAATCCCCGGTTACCTTTTTTTAGCTGGTGGAGTGAAAAACCCAGGTCAAGAACTATGGAGTTTACCCCTTGAATTTCAAGAGATTTCAGGATTCCAGGGAGATCTGAAAAATTGTTGTGGCAAAGCTGAACATTTTTTTCAAAGGGCAGGAGGATTTTTTTTGCATTGTTAATGGCATCCATGTCCTGGTCAATGCCGATGAGCATTCCATGGGGGATTATCGCCTTGACTGTTGACAATGCATGGCCTGAACCACCCAGGGTACAATCCACGCAGATATTTCCGGGTTTCAGGTTTTGATACTCATGCACTTCTTTTGGCATGACAGAGGTATGTTCAAAGCCCATTTTTACAACCCTAGGGAAGCAATTTCTATTTGTACTTCCTCTTTTTCAAGTTCCTGCTCCATTTTAAGGTTTTCCTGATCCCATTTTTCCCGGGACCAGATTTCAAACCGGTCCAAAACCCCCACAAGGACTATATCTTTTTCAATGCTGGCATAGGTTCTCAGGCTCTGGGGGATGAGTATCCTGTCCTGTTTGTCACATTTCAATGGGCAGGCATTGCCAAGGAAAAAACGTTTGAATCTCGCCATGCTCACTGTTTTACTTTCACGGATTTTTTGTTCAAGATTTTTCCATTCACTGAAGGTAAAGGCATAGATACAGCCATCCTTGATTGAAAGCACAACCCCATACTCATCATCGGCCTTTAAGACTTTCCGGAATCTTGCCGGAATGATAATCCTGCCTTTTAGGTCAATTGTATGAAAGGAGCTTGATCGAAACATTTTGTTACCTTTGTAAAATATACATCCACTTTCCACCACTATAGAACACACTTTTGCTAAAATAGGGCTGTAAGTCAAGAAAAAAGTTCAATTTTTTTAAATAATTTTAATAAAATATATATATAAAGCAGTAATAGCCGAATATCTGTTTTGGGGAGTAAAGTGGGGTAAAAAATCAAAATTTGTGGGAGGAAAACAAATGGCAAGAAAAAATAGTGTAAAATCAGTGAGTTGTATTTGGAGGGATTGTATTAGAGAGATTGGGCAATGGTCTGGCGGGTTTTTTCCATTATTTCGTCCATATGGTCTGCATTGGCTGGTGTAATATAAACTGGCTGGTGGACTATGATTTCAACGGTTCCCGGGGTAAGGTCAAGGGAATCTGAGGGCAGAATCTCAAAAGAATTTTTAATGGTAACCGGCAGTATGGGAATTCCGGTTTCCATGGCAAATATAAATGCCCCTTTTTTAAATGCCATTACTTTTCCATTCCTGCTTCTTGTTCCCTCAGCAAAGAAGAGTACCGAGGCTTTTGAAGATAATTTTTTTTTGGCCGCTTCTATGGACTGGATGGCAGATTTATGATTGGATCGGTCAATGGCAATGCAGCCAAGCTGGTTACAGGCTGCTCCGAAAACAGGGATTTTCCCCAGTTCTTTTTTCATCACCCATTTGATTTTCAGGCCCAGGAATCCGTGGAGGATCGGGATATCTGCCATGCTTTGATGATTGGCCACCACTACATAGGAGCGGTGGTGGCGATAGTTTTTTTTGCCTTTAACAATGACCTTTAACGGGGCAATGGCGCAACAGAGCCTGGACCAGATCACAGCCAGGATGTTGGCTGCATCCTGGCTGAAGATAAAACCTACTATAATACAGATCAGCCCCAGGATCATGGTGATGAAGAACAAAAATGGAATCACCACAAGCCATTTGTAGGGCTGATATGCTATTTTAAGAAGTTTAGTCAAGCTTGATTATCATTTGTTTTTTTTTCTTCCTTTTTAAGTCCTGCAAGTTTATCCACATAGGAAAGGATATCTTTGGCTGTAAACGATTCCAGAAAAAAAGAATAAAGACTCATGGAGGATGCGGCCATGATTTTATCCTCATTTTCCCCGTCAAAAAGGTTTAAAACAATTAGTGTATCATTTTCAAGGGTTATTTTACATAGAGAAGTTTCTTTTTCCAGATCAGCCTTTGACAGGCTGTCTGAAAATTCTTTACATTTCAGAAATGACAGAGAAGATAAAAGATTATCCATGGTCTCTTTGTCAGGGGAAGAACCATCTTCAAATTTCCAGGAAACAAAGGGTTTCCCCTTGTCATCCTTTGATTCTGAAGTCTTCAGAGTTTTAACTATCCCGTCTTTTTCCAGTATGAGTTTTTTGATGGAATCCTCTTTAAAACTTAAAACCTTTTTATCCCTTAGATTGTCAATGGATTTATCAAAAAAATCCCTGAAACTCTTGTCTGCCTGATAAATATTCTTGTCATTGGCAAGCATTACAAAAGTATGGTTAAGGCTTGGGGCGGTTTTACCTATCTTGAATTCCATAAGGGAGCCTGAGCCTTTGAATGCCTTTACCCCGATGGAATTTTTTGCATCCAGTTCATAACGGATGAAATCCTTGTTTTCGGAAATAAGGTCAGTTATTTTCAGGTTTCTTATTACATCCAATATATTATTCACACTGGGCATGTCTGCGCTAAATTCTTTATCCGTCAAAACCCAGGTGTCATCTTTCTGGAACAATTCAATGGTTTTATCGCCTTTGGAAATCATTATTCTGTCGATTTCTCCCGAATCAATTATTATGGATTCAGGCAATGTGTAATTGCTCTGGTTGTCCTTTTTAAATGCAAGATAAGCACTCAGTGCCAGGATGATCACAGCCAGTATTGCATATTCTTTTTTCATATTTTTTGAATTCCTTGATTATACATTAAACAGTTTTGAGATTTTTTTCTTTTTTGCGTTTCGCTGGATAAGTATTCCCAGGCCGAACAGGATAACCAGTACAGGCAGTATCGCAATATTAAATGTCTTGATCAAGCCCCTGGAAAAGGGAGTAGTCACAGCAAGGGGGTTAAGGGTCTGCTGCTTACTTCTCATGGAAGCAATTTTATCCTGGCCATTGAGGTGGTCAATGATATTCAATATAAAAGTTGCATTGGTGGATCGACCCTGGGGGTCAAGCATATTGTCCTGGAGCATCTGGGAACAGCCCAGTACAAAAATTTTGGCAGGCCTGGATGATTCCAATATCCTGTTCTGGGCCACAAGGCCTTTTGGTATCTGGTTATCAGCCTGGCCTGTTTCCTGGCCTGATTTAGTTTTTTCACCTTTATCTTTTTTATCGGTAGAATTGTCTGTTTCAGCATCTATATCTTTTTCACCCATTGGTTTCTCAGGGATATCTTTTCCCTTGAAATAACTGGTAAAACTGCCTTCCAGAATATATGCCAGATCATGGGAAGATAGTTCTTCCGGTGATGATGGCGGAGTTATGTACATGGGGTTCAGGTTTATCATGCCCTCCATGAGCCAGGCCTGGTCAGATGATGAAAGAAGTCTGGTGGCTGTTACCCTGGTGGTGTCAATATTTTCTTTTACAAGGGAAAGTGGGGAGATCTGCATGGCCACAAGCCCTTTGATGTTGTTCATGAACCCAGGGGTATTGTTGATGGTATCTTCCTTTACCATGGGTGCAAAATAGATGGTCTGTTCTCCTCCGCCCTGGGCTTGTCCAACCTGGTGCTTGTATGCGGACTTATCCAGGACATAGGCCTGTCCTATCTTAACCCCGTAATGGGCCAGGAGCTTTTCCAGGCCCGTATCAATGGGTTCAAACCGGGGAGGCATGCCCATGCCACCCTGGGGCATGATCTCTTTGAAGGCATCTGAAAAAAAAGCAATGTTTGTTCCTTTCATCAAAGCCTGGTCAATCTGGAACAACTCATAGTCTGAAAATGGTTCAGTTGGTTTTGCAATTACCAGGCAGTTCAGGCCGTCGGGAATGGACCCGTCCTTTAAATTAATGGATTTTATATCGTAGCGTGATGTCAGGAGCTGGTTGAGCACCTGCATGCCTGTACCGGGTCTGCCCTGCATCATGGCCATTCTGTCCTGGCCAAGAATATGGCTGCCATGGTCGGCAAGGTATCCGATATTCTTATTGATGCCGATCATTTTTTCCATGATTGTGACCAGCTCTTCTTCCAGAACCATTGGATCAGCCATCTGATAGGTGGTCCCGATAATGGGCAGTTTCACCGTGGAAATAAGGGGCAGGGTTGCAACCTCTCCCTTATATTCCATGACAATGCCTGCTGCGCCCTGGCCTGCATCTATGTTTTGATCGGAAATTTCAGGCCAGGTCATGGCCATGAGGTCATATTTTTTGGCAATGGATTCCAGGTCCTCTTTGGTTTTAACATCAACGTGTTTAAAATTGAAAATACCAAGGTTTTTGGTGTTGAGTGAACCAATGGTGTCTTTAATTTTTCCGGCCAGCTGGGGCAGCTGCTCAAGCCCTATGAGAGGGGCAATGGGGTTAAGGGAGGAGGATAAATACATGGTGACATTGATTTTGTCTTCCAGGCGAATCAGGGCACTGACCTTGTTATTAAGTTTTTGAATGGCAGTGGTTATCTGGTATTCCAGGCCGTCAGTTGAGGTGATCGTGCCTATTTTTTCTATGAGATCCCCGTGTATTATGACAAGTCCCATATAGGCATTTTTAAATTTGATTTCATCATTTTCCATGACCCGTATCTGGACCGGCTGGATGCCGTAATCTCTGGCAATATCTCGATTCTCATCGACCTTTTTTGTCAGGTCCCCTTCTTCGGAAGAGACATTATAAAAATTATAGTTGAATTGTTTCCCGGCCCGGGCTGCATATTCCGCCAAAAGATCCCGGAGGTAACGTTCGGTGTTGTTGTGGGGAGCTGGAAGGTTCTTTGAGAAAAACACCTTTATGCCCAGGGGCTCAGACAGGGTTGCCACTGCATCCTTGCTGGCATCGGATAAAGAATAAATTTTGTTCTTTGTCAGGTCTACCCTGAAAAACAGGGTCATACTCACAAAATTGATCAATACGATCACAATTATATATAGGATAAATTTAAAATAATGTTCTTTTATGGACAGATTACCCATTGTTTCTCCTTAGTTCTTTTCGTGCATAACAATATAGGTTGAAAAAATGAAAACAAAGATCAGGCTGATAAAATACAGGATATCCCTGGAGTCGATAATGCCCTTGGAAATATTCATGAAATGGGAGTTGGCCCCGATGAATTCAATAATGGCCACAAGTTTTTCAGGCATAAAAAACAGCATCCTGTCAAGAATGGTCAGGGTAAAGCACAGGGCAGATCCAATAATAAAGGCAATGATCTGGTTCCGGGTAAGGGCCGAGGCAAAAAGCCCCATGGAACAGTAGGCTGAAGCCAGCAGCACAGCACCCAGGTAACCGCCGATAACAGGTCCCGGGTCCAGTGCACCCACAAATGAGATAAATAAGGGGTAGGAAAGGGTGGGAACAAGCATTGCAGTTGTAAAAAAGGTGGCAGCCAGAAATTTTCCAAGGGCAATGTCCGTGAAAGATACGGGCATGGTGAGAAGGGTCTCATAGGATCCCACATTTTTTTCCTCGGAAAAAAGCCGCATGGTAAGGGCAGGGATAATAAAGGAAAAAATAAGGGGCAGCAAAGAGAAAAAATCTCTTAGATCAGCCCGTCCAAATATAAAAAAGGTGGAAAAGAAAAACCACCCGCTCACTATTAGAAAAAGTGAGATTACAATATAGGCAATGGGTGATATGAAATAATCTTTAAATTCTTTCATGGCAATGGTTTTAATCTGGGTCATCTTAGGCATTCTCCCTTGTCAGTTCCTGGAATATTTTTTCAAGGGCCTGGGATTCTTTGGCAAGTTCTGTAATAATCCAGTCAGTCTCTTTGATTTTCAAATAAATCAGGGATCTGATATCTGCATTCCCTGTACCATCTGTATTATTTATTTCACCAGTATTTATTTGATTTGGGTTTTTGATTTCAAAGGAAACCAT
>JAOZST010000163.1:0-8508 GCA_029939535.1 Desulfobacteraceae bacterium
GATATTGATGGAAGTACGTGAAATACACAGGAAAAATCCATGGGATATAAGATAACAGATGCATGTATAGGATGCCTGGCCTGCCAGGCTGTCTGCCCTTCCAATGCAATCATCGGCACGAAAAAAACACGGCACAGGATAGATGCAGACCTTTGCATTGAATGCGGAGCCTGCGGCAGGGTCTGTCCTGCCGGGGCCGTGGAAAATCCATTGGGATTGATTGCAGAAAAGATCAAAAAAAAAGACTGGGAAAGGCCCTGGTTTGACATGGATATCTGTATGTCCTGCAATATCTGCCTGGACACCTGCCCGGCCGGAGCCCTGGATGCAAACCTGCAGAAAGTAGGCAGCCGCCACCTTTTTCCCTGGCTGGCCAGGGAATCTGACTGTATGGCCTGTGCATTCTGTGCCCTTGACTGCCCTGTGGATGCAATCACCATGGGACCAAGGCAGTCAGGGACTGAAATTAATCGGTAAAACAGTCTGAAGGAGTTGTCAGACCTGCCAGGGATTTACTGGTAAGGGTTTTTGCCAGCCCATCCATTTTGGGCAGCTCGTGGGCAAAAAAGTATGCTGCCACATGGAGCTTGCCTTTATAAAACAGGGTATCCTGTTTTTTACACGTCCCTTTTTCAAGGGCTGTTTTGGCTGCCTCTGCCATGATCAGCCATTGCCAGGCAATGACCAGGATTCCAAACATTTCAAGGAAAAGGCTTGCATTGGCCAGATAGGCAAGGGGTCCTTTTTCCATGGCCAGGGTCCCCAGGGACTTGACGGTGTTTTCCAGAAGTTCCATTCCTGCAGTCATCTCCCGGGCCATATCCTCCAGGGATGGATAATGCCTGGCAGCTTCAATGGCTGCTTCCATCTCCTGTTTCAGCAATACCAGGGCTTGCCCGTTTTCCATGACAAGTTTTCTGCCCAGAAGGTCCATGGCCTGGATCCCTGTGGTGCCTTCGTGGATGGCATGGATACGCATATCCCTGAAATGCTGTTCAACCGGGAAATCATCGCAATACCCATATCCTCCAAAGCATTGGATGGCATAGCTTGTGGACAGGATACCCATTTCAGAAGGATAGGTTTTGGCCATGGGAGTAAGAATCTCCAACAGCAGGTGACTATCTGTATTGGAAGAATCCCTGGCAAAGACATCTTCGTACATGGCGCATTGGAGAATAAGTGATAAACCACCCTCGGCCACTGCCCTCTGGAAAAGCAGCATACGTTTTACATCCGGGTGCTGTATAATGGGAATGGGAGAGGAATCTTTTGGAGCGGTTACTTTTCTGCCCTGGCACCGGGTCCTGGAATAATCCAGGGCAGAATGATAGGCTGCCGTGGAAATGGCAGTGGCTCCCATGCCCACCTCCAGCCGGGCATTGTTCATCATCTGGAACATATGGGAAAGGCCCCTGTGTTCTTTACCCACCAGATATCCCAGGCAGTTATCCTGTTCCCCCATGACAAGTCCAACAATGGGTGCCCCCCGGTATCCCAGCTTGTGAAATACCTGGGTGACTGTAACATCATTGTTAACAAGTTTTCCCCTGGTATCTGTCCTGAACTTTGGCACCACAAAAAGAGAAATACCCTTGACTCCAGGAGGTGCTCCCTTGATTCTGGCCAGCATGAGATGAACCACATTGTCCACCCCGTCATGGTCCCCGGCTGATATGAAGATTTTTTCCCCAAAAATTTTATACTGCCCATTTTCCAGGGGAACAGCCTGACAGCAGAGATCCCCCAGGGAGGTTCCGGCCTCAGGTTCGGTCAGGGCCATGGTTCCCTGCCATTTACCCGCCAGCATGGGTGGAAGATAGATGTCTTGAAGTTTCTGTGATCCAAAACTCAGGATCAGCTTTGCAGCACCCATGGTCAGGCCTGCATAGACAGAAGCTGAATAATTGGCCGTGGCAAAAATAAAATTAATGCAGTGGACCAGGGAAGAGGGCATGTCTTCCCCCTCCCATTTTTCAGGAAAACCCGCAGCTATCCAGCCGTCCCGGCCAAGGGTTTTCAGCATGGGGCTGACCCCTTCATGGACCTGGACCCTGCCGTTCTTTAATGCAGGGGGGTAACGGTCCATATCCTCAAACATGGGATGCAGCCCTTTCCCGGCCAGATCCAGGGCCGCCTTGAACACCATATCAATGGTTTTTGGGGTGTGGTCACCTAAATATTCAGACGTTCCAGAGCTGTATCTTCCGCCCCGGGAATAAAGGGTAAAAACCAAATTTTTCATACTCATAAATTTGTCCGGCATCAAGGAATTTCCTTACAATATTTTGTCTTTTTTATCCAATTTTATTCATTTTTATCCAAAGGCCGTCTCATCCATATCCAGGGCTGCCGTGGAAAGCCCCTGGATGGAAATCATCCGTCCCTTTGTCAGGGGCAGCACGGTTTCCATGTAAAACTCAGCTGAAGAAATAATTCCCTTGTAAAATTCCCGGTCCTTTTTGTGATCTGTCTTGTCCGATTTTCCTGGTTTATCCTGTTTGTCCTTTTTTCCTGGTTTATCCAGTTTGACTGATTTATCTAATTCGTTCAGGGCCCGGGTGGCAGCAATGGCACGCCACAAATGCATCCATCCCA
Organism: Desulfobacteraceae bacterium; assembly: GCA_029939535.1. Taxonomy (GTDB): domain Bacteria; phylum Desulfobacterota; class Desulfobacteria; order Desulfobacterales; family Desulfobacteraceae; genus NBML01. The sequence continues at coordinate 2,599 of JAOZST010000163.1, forward strand.
GGGCCACATCCCCTGTGACCTCAAGAAAAGGATGGGCATGGGCAAAGGCTGTCTCGTATTTTTCTGACAGGGCTGCGGTTCCAATATCCATTGCTGTTTTGCCAAAGGCATTGACTATTTTTTCCAGGATCTCTGCCAGGGATACCAGGGATGGAATTTTCCCGGCCTGGGCAATGGTGTTGCCCATTTCATCCAAAAACCCCATGAACACCTTGCCTTTTTCCATGCCCAGCTTCCGGCCCAGAAGATCCATGGCCTGGATTCCATCGGTTCCCTCATAAATGGAGGCTATTTTTGAATCCCTTACCAGCTGTTCAACCGGGTATTCACGAATATAGCCATATCCGCCAAAAACATGAACAGCCTGGACACAGACCTCAAACCCCCGCTGGGCAAAATAGGCCTTGACCACCGGGGTCAAAAGCCCGATCATCAGATCTGCCTGGTCTTTTTCTTCCCGGGTTGTGCCTATCTCTTTTTTGTCAAACAAAGACCCCACGTAATAGATAAGACTTCGCATTCCATCCACATGGACTTTCATCCAGGTAAGCATACGCCTCACATCTGGATGGCAAATGATTGGGACAGAGGGGGCCTCGGGATTTCCAGCCTGGGCAAGTTCCCTGCCCTGGACCCGCTGCCTGGCATAATCCAGGGCATAGAGATAGGCCATGGATGCGCTGGAGCTGCCCTGGAACCCCACATTTAGCCTGGCCTCATTCATCATATGGAACATGATCTTAAGCCCCTTGTTTTCCTGGCCCAGAAGAAATCCCCGGCACTGGCCCCTGGTTCCCAGGGCCATGGAACAGGTGGCAGACCCATGGCTCCCCATTTTTTCCTCAATTCCCGTGCAAACCACATCATTGGGTTCGCCCAGGCTTTTGTCTTCATTGACCCAGATCTTTGGCACAATAAAGATGGAAATACCTTTGCTTCCTTTGGGTGCTCCTTCTATGCGGGCCAGAACCGGATGGATGATATTCTCTGTAAGGTCATGCTCTCCCGCAGTGATAAATATTTTGTTTCCCGTGATGGACCAGGTGCCGTCTTTATTCTTTCTAGCGCTGGTGGTAAGGGCTCCCACATCAGAACCAGCCTGGGGCTCGGTAAGTAGCATGGTGCCACCCCATTTTGATGTGTATAAATTTTCAAGGAAAAGATCTTTAAGCTGGTCCGTGCCGAACAGGTCGATCATTTTCCCGGTGCCGTGGCCCATATGGGTATAGCCGCTCAGAGGATAATTGGCCCCAACCACATAATCCATAATAGCAATGCCAATCTGAAAAGGCAGGCCCTGGCCTCCCCATTTTGGGTCTTCGCTGAAGGAGGTCAGACCGGCATCTCTTATCACCTTCCGGGCCCTGTGAAAAGAGTCCGGCGCCTGTACCCTGCCGTTTTCAAACCTCACCCCCTGCCTGTCTCCCTGGACAAGGGAGGGCAGCAGTTCCTTGATGGCAATTTTTCTGGCTTCGGTAATGATCATATCAAAACTTTTTTTTGAAAAATCAGAAAACCGCTCATTTTCCACCAGGGCATCTGCCCGGAGCATTTTGTAAAGGATAAAATCAATCTCTTTTTGATCGGCAATAAACTGGGACATGTTTTTCCCCTTTAAAAAATTTTATTTTCCTTTAAACAAAATTCCAGAATCCCATACTATAATCCCATAGTAGAATCCTGGGAAAGTATCCTCATATTTGCACCTAGGCCAGCATGCCACCGTCGCAGATAAGGCTGGCACCTGTGGTAAATGAAGCTGCATCCGACACCAGGTACAGGACAGCACCTGCCAGTTCTTCAGGCTGGGCATATCTTCCCGCTGGAATCTGGGACAGAGCCATCTTGCAGATTTCTTCGGAAGAAATAATGGCTGATGCAAACTTTGTGTCTGTAAGTCCGGGCAAAAGGGCATTGACCCTTATCCCCCTGGGAGCCAGTTCCCGGGCCAGGGTCTGGGTCATGTTCACAAGGGCTGCCTTGGTGGCAGAGTACACGCCCTGGTATATCCCGGGTCTGACCGCATTCACAGAGGAGACATTAACGATGGTTCCCTTTTCCTTCATCAGAGGCACGGCATATTTAATCATGAAAAATGGGCCCTTGACATTCACATCCAGGATCTTGTCCCAGATCCCTTCATCTGCGGAGATCATTTCCCCGAAATGGGGATTGGCAGCAGCATTGTTCACCAGGATATCCACACCTCCGTATTCTTCCTTAATTTTTTCATACATTGCCCTGATCTGGTCCGGGTATCCTGTATGGCAGGCCAAAACCCCGGCCCTGCCGCCGGACTGGTTTATTTCCTCGGCAGCGGTTTCCAGGTCTTCTATCCTGCGGCTGACCAGGATGCATTGGGCACCGCAGGATGCCAGTTTTTTGGCCGTGGCCAGGCCAATGCCCCGGCTGGCACCTGTAATCACTGCCACCCTATCGGTTAAATCAAACTCTTTCATCAATATTCTCCTATTTTATTTATTCATTATCTTTCGTATGGTTTTTGAAATTTCAGACATTGAAACGGGTTTCATTAAATAGGCGGTAATCCCCAGCTGTTCTGCTGTTTTTTCATCAATAAGTGAGCTGTGGCCTGTGCAGATTATGATGGGGACATCTGGTCTAATTTCTTTTATCTTTTCAGACAATTTGATCCCGGTCATTTGGGGCATGGTCATGTCGGTTATTATAAGATCAAATCCATTGGATTTTGATTGAAACAGTTTTAAGGCTTCCCTGGGATTTGTTGTGGCCGTTACCTTATATCCCAGCCGTTCAAGCATCTGGACGCTCATATCTATAATGGATTCTTCATCATCCACAAAAAGAATTGTTTCCGTACCCATCATATTCATACCATGGTCCATATCTTGACCCATACCATTATCCATATCCTGATCAGGTTCATGGTTTCCATCTGTTTCTATATCAGGTTTTTTATCAAAAACCGGAAATAGAATGGTAAAAGTTGTTCCCTGGCCAGGTGTGCTGTACACTGAAATAACACCACCATGGCTTTTAACAATGCCATGCACCACTGCCAGCCCCATACCTGATCCTTTCCCAATTTCCTTGGTTGTAAAATAGGGGTCAAAAATCCGGTCGATGACTCCAGGGTTTATTCCAAGCCCTGTGTCAATCATTGTAATTTTAGCATATTGGCCCGGGACAAGGTCAGGAAAATCCTTTTTACTTCCCTTTTCAATGACTGTGGTTTCAACCTTGATTTCCAAAACTCCGCCTGTCTTTTCCATGGCATGGGAAGCATTGACACACAGATTCATAAAAATTTGATTGATCTGGATGGAATCGGCCAGGATTATTATCTCCTTATCTGGCAATTGTCTTTGTATTTCAATTGTGGTTGGAATAGTTGCCCGCAAAAAATCAAGAGAATCCTCAATTGTAGAGACAATCCCCACGGGTTTCAGTTCCTGATCAATTTTCCGGCTGAAACTAAGCAATTGCTTCACAATACCTGCTGCCTTAAAGCTGGCAGATTTAATACTTTCAAGTTTAGAATGGGATGGATGCAGCTTTGAAATATCTTCAAGTGCCAGTTCTGCATTTCCAATGATCATATAAAGTATATTATTAAAATCATGGGCAACTCCTCCGGCAAGTGTGCCTATGGATTCCATTTTATATGCCTGGATAAGCTCTTCTTCCATCTTTTTCATTTCAGTAATGTCAGTGGCAATCTGAAGCTTGACCAGTTTACCGTTTGTCCATTCTATGGCCCGGTCATAATTCATGTACCACTTACCGACAATGGGATTTTTATCCTGCCAGGTACAGACACCCGTTGGATTTCCGTTTTCATCGATCAGTTGATCATTGGTACAGCCCGGGCATTGTCCGGATTCCCCCCTGAGGACCTCCCAGCATATTTCCCCGGTCATATCCCGGCCAAAACTTTCTACCATGTATTTATTCATAAAAAGGATTTCATAGGTTTCCATATCAGCCACATAAATGGTCGCGTCAATGCTGTTCAAAACAGTTAGAAATCTCTCATGGGATGCGCGCACAGACTCCTCTGCTTTTTCTTTCTCCTCTGTCCGTTTAATGATGGATAAAATCATCCGTTCAAAAGCAGTGGACATAATTCCAATTTCATCTTTGGCAGCGGCTTTATTATATTTTTTTATATTGGTAAAAATAGCAGACATTTCAGCCTGGCCATAGGAGTTCATGATGTTGCTGACATTAACAATAGGTTGTACAATCCATTTATTGGTAAATAAATAAAAAATAAGGCTGGTTATGGCAATGGCAATAATGAAAAGCCCAAGGAAATACAGGATATTTCCCCTCAATTGTTTCATGAGATATTTCTTTGTAAACTCTATCCTGACGACCCCAAGATAGAGATCCCCGGCTTTTAAATAAGTAATCAGTTCATTTTGATCCTGATTACGATTTGTCTGGTGAGCTGCATCGGAGTCCTGGTTGAACAATAGATTAATTTCTTCCACACTGAGATGAGCCCCGGGACGTTCACCAATGGATGCAATAATAATGGCTGTTGGATCATAGATTTCAATGTATACGATTTCCTGGTTTTTCCTGTAAATTGCTTCAATGACCTGGTAGGCTCTATCATATGCAATTGTTCCTACTATTGGATCAACACATGAGATTTCCAATAGATCATGTACCAGAACAGATTTTTTAATCAGGTTTGTATTAAAATTATTCTTCTCAATATAGGAATAGGATACAATAATAAAAAGGAATAAAATAGTTGTAGAAAAAAGGTGTAAAATAAATAGTTTATCAAAAAGACCTGTTTTTTGGGAGCGCATATTTTTTTAAATTACCCTATCTGATCTCTGTATAGTTTGAATTATCAAGGGGAAATATTATTTTATCTTCCGTTATTTCCCTGGGCCATATGGTTTTCATTTCACCCTGCTGAATTTGCACAAGTGCCATTTTATGCCCGATATTCATTCCCCTTGAGTCATATTTTATTCTTCCGTAAAAAGTTTCCACATCCAGATTCCTGATATTTTGCAAGACCTCTTTTGCATTGAGGGAACTGCATTTTTCCAGGGCTAACTGATAAATCACCCCTGCAGCACTTGACTGTGCATCCTGGTAAGTGGGCTGCTCACCATATTTTTCCAGAAATTTCTTGGCATAATCCCGGGGTGTGCCAAAAACAGGTCCTTTAAACGAACTATCTGCAACCCATTGCGTAACCCCTATCAAACCTTCAGCCCCTTCCCCGACATCCTGGACAAAATTTATCTCTGAAGGACCTATGGTCATGACAACTGCCTGGGGCCTCAACTCTTTTACCTTTGACAATTGTATACTGAAATTAACAGCGTCATGATAATGGCTGGTTAAAATAATAATATCAGGTTTCTTTGGAACCATTTCCAGAAGATAGGGAATAAAATTGTCTGTTTCTTTTTCAACAACCTGATAATACACTTCATGGATTTTTTTTGTTGCAGCCCATATTTGAACACCTTTGGCTACACTTCTTGTAAAAAGCTTGTCAGGGGTTATCAGAGCATATGTTTTGGGACCGGGGCTTATCTGTGATATTAGATCAAAAAAGTCCTTAAACCACCAGCTGGCTGATGTTTGTGTTGCAAATGTAAAGTTTTGATCCCTTGTAAAAATCGAGTCTGAGGCTCCTCCTGACTCTATCATTATTCTGCCGTATTTTTCAGTTATTTTGCTGGCCGCCAAATTAAAACCACTGGTAAAAGGGCCCAGGATAAAATCAACCTTATCTTTTTCTATCAATCGAGTTATATTTTCTTCTACTTTTTCAATTCTGCTGTTGTCATCATAGTATTTAATTTCTACCTGAAATGATTTTTCTCCAATTTTTATACCCCCATTTTTATTCACATGCTCCTGCCAGAGGTCATAACCCTGGATTACATT
>JAOZST010000036.1:0-7624 GCA_029939535.1 Desulfobacteraceae bacterium
ATCAACTCCTTGAATCAACCCCGGGGGATCATTTATGATTTTGTGGAAAAAAGGGAACGGGATTATGAAAAATTGTTTAATGTAATGAATCTTGAACCTATCAATGCTCCCTCAACTTCTGCTGTAAATCGATATGCCCTGGTTCAGGGTAAAATAAATATTGGTGAAAATGTTCTTGTGGCCCAGAGGGCTTTTCTGGATAATGCAATAATGGGAGATGGTTCCAATGCCCAGGAAAATTCCTATATTATTCATTCAAAACTTGCCGGCTTAAATGTTACAGCCCATGGTGGGAAGATAATACATGCGGATATCGGACTTGAAACCTTTGTGGGCTTTAATTCATTTCTAAATGGAAAGCCCGAGGCACGTATTACCATTGGCGAGGGATGTATTGTCATGCCCCACACTATCATAGATCCCCAGGCAGCACCCATCAAGATTTCCAGCGAGCACCTGGTATGGGGGTATATCGGTTCTGAAGAGGATGTTCAAAATCATACCATTGCATTGGATGATCTCGCTGAAATACGGGATACACTTAAAATAGGCAAACTTACCTTTACAGGCAATGGTTCGGTTTTTATTGATGCCTTTAAAAGAAGGATCAACCATATCCTGCTGACAAATGGTGCTTTGTTTGATAAAGGGGAAAAACGGGGACATGCCCAGGATGACCAGAATATATCCTTTAATATTATCCAGCCCTATCGTACTGGAGATCTCAAGGGATTGTATCCTTCCATAAGGATTAAGCCTTAATTTGTAAAATTGGTTATAGCTGAATCAGTGGTGCTGGATTGGATATGGTGGAATCCCATTGGAATTCATCCGTTTAAGTAACATTGGAATTCATCCGTTTAAGTAAATTTTTACTCTTGTCATTCTGAATAGTTTGCTTTATAAAAGGCCTGAAAAATTCAAGGAAACAACGGCCTCCTTATTATTAAAGCTCTTTATTATTAAAGGAAAGACAAATGGAACTTTCTGTTTTTGATTTATCAAAATATCTGGGTGTTGTTCCTGAGACCATTGAACGTTGGGTACGCCAGGGAAAGCTGCCGGTTTCCAAAAAAGGTGTAAATTATCGGTTTCATACAAGTGAACTGCAAAAATGGGCTGGCAAGCATAATATTTATTTAAATCTTTCTGATACAAAAAAGCCTGATAAAGGAAGAAAATCAATTATTCCTTTATCTGTGGCAGTGAAAAATGGAGGGATCAATTTTGATGTCCAGGGCAATGATGTGAATAGTGTTTTGGAAGCCTCCATTAAACGAATTTTAAAAATACCAGATGACTTTAAACCAGACCTTCTTGACCGTCTGGTGAAAAGGGAACAGGCACTTTCAACGGGTATTGGAAACGGGATTGCCATACCACATCCCAGGGAACAATTGCGTTACTTACACGATTCAATTGTTTCAATCTCTTTTCTTGCCAATCCAGTGGATTATAAAGCATTGGATAACCAGCCTGTGTCCATTCTGTTTTTTATGTTGTGTCCGGAACTGAAAATCCATTTGCATTTATTATCTGCACTGTCCTTCTGCCTTCGGAATCATGAGTTCATAACTTTTTTAAATTCCAGACCAGATCCTGATCAATTAATTGAGAAAATTGAAATTCTTCAGAATAAAAATTCAATATAAAACTTTATATCACAGGTTGTTTCATCTTGATGACCGGCTATTGTTGATTATGGCAGGTTCCATTGCAGGAATCTGCAGCGGTCTGGCTGCTGTTGCACTGCGACTCTCCCTTGAATCTGTTCTTGAATGGCTCCATCCTTTGCGTCATTATTGGTGGGCTTTTACATTGCCTGCCATTGGTGCGCTGCTTTCTTCTTTATATCTTGAGAAAATTACCAGGGAAGGGGCAGGGCACGGAGTTCCTGAAGTTATATACTCTGTTTCAAGATACGGGGGGTTGTTACGGTTCAGATCCAGTTATTCAAGGCTGATTTCAAGTTTTCTAACCATTGGAAGCGGGGGATCTGCCGGACCTGAAGCACCCGTGGTCATGAGTGGATCTGCCATAGGCTCCAATCTGGCTAAATTCCTTGGGTTAAATGACCGCCAGCGGATTACTTTGGTGGGCTGCGGAACAGCAGGTGCCATAGCTTCTATCTTTAATGCTCCCATTGCAGGCCTTGTATTTTCCATTGAGGTCCTTTTGGGAGAATGGAAATTTGTAAATATTATCCCCATTGCCATTGCTGCAGTGGCAGGTGCCCAGGTGAGCCAGGCAATTATTCCGGAGCAGGTGCTTTTTACCCATCAGCCCTTTGATATCATGTTTGCCGATATCCCAGCCAGTCTGGGTCTGGCTGTGCTCACCGCCTTGATCTCTGTTTTTTTTACAAAGTCACTGAGGCAGGTGGGAAAGCTGGCCAGGAAAAATTCTTTGCCATTATGGGCACGTGCCATTATCGGAGGCTCCTGTGTGGGACTGATAGGTATTTCAATGCCCCTGGTACTGGGGGAGGGGTATCATTTTATTCAGTCCATGATTTCAGATACTTTTTCCATGGGGATTTTTCTTACCTTTGTGGCCATATTTGCCAAAATATTTGCCACGGCCATGACCCTTGGCTGGGGAGGATCAGGCGGTATTTTTGCCCCCTGCCTTGTGATAGGCTCCCTTACTGGTATTGCATTTCATAAAACTTTGTTTTTTTTCCTGCCTTCAGCTAGCTGTGCCAGCCAGGGTGCCTATGCTTTACTCGGTATGACAGGCCTTATAAGCGGGGTCATGCAGGCCCCTTTAACCGGTATATTTCTGATTGTGGAGATCACAGGGGGATATGAGGCTATTTTACCCCTGATTCTGGTGTCCTCCATCTCTTCCACCATGAGTCAGTATATAGAGCCGGCATCTTTTTATTTTAAGGATCTCATGGAGAGGGGTCAGTTCATGAGACCGGGTACAGATGCCAGAATTCTTTCAGACCTGAGCTTGAAAGAACTCATTGATATAAATTATGTTAAAGTTTCTGAAAACATGGTGTTCAGGGATTTTATCAATATTCTTAAACTATCGGAACAAAATTTTTTTCCGGTAATTGAAGATGAAACCCAGTTTTACAAAGGGGGTATCCAGATAAGTTCCATTCGCAGGTATGCCCTGGACCCTAATATGTATGACATGGTGTTTCTAAATCAGATAATGGATACAGAAGTTATCACGGTTTCCCTGGAGGATGATCTCCAGGATGTCCTTGATATAATGGATTTACATAGTATGGACAATATTCCCGTGGTTGAAAATCAAAGGTTCATAGGGATGATAGCAAAGACTAAAATTTTGGATCTATACCGCAGGGAATTGATCATGCAGACAGATATTAAATAGTTTTAAGATATAAAGGAGATATGTATGAATTATAAATTGCTTCACATTTTCAGGAATACACCTTTTGGCAGGGAAACATTTCTTCAGTCCCTGTATTTTTGTAAAACAATAAATGCTTACCCTATTGTTTATATTCCAAAAAGTGATAAATTTTTATTTTATTTTTCCAATGATGCGGTGCAGGTGGATCTGGATCACTCCTATTTGAATATGCCTGAAATTGCTAAGGAACGAGTAGAACAATTATTTGAAGAAGCAGGATTAAAACCCAGGTATTATGAGCCAAAAAATTATACTGCTTCAACTCTCCCTGACATTTCTACAAATTTCGATTATTTATGCAGCCCCAGGTCTGTCAGTGATTTGTCCTCCAAAATAGGGCTTGGGCATATCGGGCCCAGGGTCAGGCGTGTTATAAAACATGCAAGCTTTCCAGTCTTAATTACAAGCCCGGTGTTTAAGCCGTGGAAAAGTATTTCTGTTTTTTTTGGCGGGTCTGAAAATGCCATGAACGCATTGACCCTGGGGCTTAAAATTGCAATGGCTTCGGGCCTGCCTTTGAATATTTATACCCTGCTTGAAAAAAAAGAGGAACAATACTATCGGGAGCTGGTTAAGAAAAATAATATGGAATCTCTTGTGAATCAGTATTCCCGGCAATGGCATTTTTATAAAAAGCCTGAATTTGAAACCATGCTATATGAAGTTCCCCATGATTCACTCATCGTGCTGGGTGCCTATGGCCACGGAGTTATCAAAGAGATTCTTCTGGGTAGTAAAATGGAGCATATTCAGTCCACCATGACCAATAATCTTTTGATTACAGGCCCCCACTGCAAAATATCCCTTCAATAGGGTCCTAAAGCAGTTTCAGGTTCCAGTTCCACAGTCCGGGCCGGGGTTTCATTTTCACCCCTTTGGGGATATTTTCCTGAAGTGATACAAAAAAGGAATAACCAGCCTTTTTGAGTTCCTCTTTTTGGGCTGACAAGTCCAGGTTCCAATTGGGAAATACATAGTAGATATTGTTGGATTTACTGATCCAGGCCCCCTCGCCTTTAGGGCTCTGGAAATACGCTCCAGGGCTGAGGTCCGGTGAAATAATCCGGGATATAGCCAAAGGCCAGTTACCATGTATCACAACTCCCAGGGGTAAGTCCGAGGTTTTGGGCAGGGAAAGAAAGGTTTCTTTGTCAAGCTCAGGGCTGACAATGGCTCCTGAAAATCCATGGGTTTTCATCAGGTTGATGGTCATGGAGTTTGTAATGTTGCAAAAGGGACCAGCCCAGATATTCAAGTTTTTTGGGCTTTTAAAAAGTTTAATCTGCCAGAATGCATTGAGCACAAAGTTTTTTGCTCCTTTTTTAACTGCATTGTCCACATACCTTTGGCAGATACTTTCCTCATCTGGAAACAAAAGGGGATCCAGCCACAGCCAGTTCCGGCCCGAAGGCTTTGTGCCGTAAGCATTGGCAGAGATCCATATTCCAATATCTCCATGGCCCTTGGCAGAAGGCCGCTTTCCCCTGAATACAGACAAGTCAACTGCTTTTTTAGGGTGGCGGGGCTGTCTTGCTGGCTTTGCTGTTTCTGAAAAGGATTTGTCCTGAATCGGTCTTATCTGTATTTTTTCCATCCTGTTAAGCTCTGATTCAAGGCTTCCTACAAGGGATTCCAGTTCTGGTCCCCGGCGATCAATGATAAAAACGGGAGTCCCTTTTTTTACTTTAAAACTGGATTTTTTAGATAAATAGAATTTGCCTCTTTTAGGGATAGCCCGGGTGACTTTCTGGATATCGTGGAAGCTGTCCTCTTCATTTCCTATTCTCAGCAGATCACCGGTAAAAAGTTCTTCCTTGGTTATAAAATAGGGGGCAGGCGGGTTTTTGATTCGTCCCAGAAAAAGGCCGGAACCAGTTTCAGAATCATGTTCCAGAGGGTTTTGTACCCGCTGGGGCAGAAGATTATAATGGGAGAACTGTCTTCCCATGGCATAATCCAGGTAGGACAGGGCTTCTTTTTTCCTTTCAGGTTCATCCCTGAGCAGTCTATACGCTTTTACCGTATAATAGACATAGTGTGGACTTTTTTTTCTGCCCTCAATTTTCCAGGTGGTTACTTTTGGAATCTGTTTTAGAACTTTTACCAATACATCTGCGGAAAAATCCATGCAGGAGAACAGACGCTTTTTCTGGCCTTTTTGTTCATACATCCGCCTGCAGGGCTGGACACACCGTCCCCTCAGGGCGCTTTTTCCTCCAAACCAGGAACTCCAATAGCACCTGCCTGAAACGGAATAGCAGAGTGCACCATGTATAAAGATTTCAAGCTCCATTTGATTGGGCACTTTTTCTGCCATTTGTTTGATTTCATCAATATTAAACTCCCTTGGCAGTACAAGCCTGGTGAATCCTGTTTTTTCAGCAGTTTCAAGCCCCAGGGGAAAGGTGCAGTTTGCAAGGGTGGAGAGGTGAAATTCTTTTTTAAATCCTGCTTTTTTTGCCAGGGGAATCATGGCAAGATCCTGGACAATCAAAGCATCAAACTGGACAAATCTGCACAGTTTGCTTAATATATTAAAAACTTTATCCTGTTCAGATTCCTTTATAATGGAGTTAAATGCTATATAAAGTTTTACGTTTTTTGATCTGGCCAGAACAGACAGTCTGCTCAACTCTTCAATGCTGAAATTATCTGCTTCCATGCGGGCGGAAAATATTTTCAGTCCACAATAAATTGCATCTGCTCCAGCTGCAATGGCAGCCAGAAATGAGTTTTTATTTCCAGCAGGTGCCAGGATTTTAGGGATGGGTGGATTCATTACTGCCTTTTATTTATAAAAAATTAATAATAGAACTCTATATTGCAATTTTTGATAATTTTGTCAAAATACCTTTGTCAAAATACATTGGAAAACAAAAATAAATAAACCAAAAATCAAAGGAAGATATTATGTTTGTAAAACACAGCAATGACGGCTTTTTAACCCCGATTGAGGGAATTGAGATGAAAACCCTTGTTTATGGAGAAAAAAGTCTCTTAACCCGGTTTCACCTTAAAAAAGGCAGTGAACTGCCAGCCCATTCCCACCCCCATGAGCAGACCGGTTTTCTGGTCTCAGGGAAAATAACCATTTATATTGATCAGGAAAATTTTTGCGGGGAGCCCGGCGACTCCTGGTCCATACCAGGCAATGTGGAGCACAGGGTTGATGTGATGGAGGATTCTGTGGTCATTGAGGTTTTTTCACCGGTCCGAAAGGATTACCTCCCCAAGGAGAGTGTTTAAGCAGCCAAGTTATTTTGGGCTGAAACCAAGACCAAGGGCCTTGCCGGTTTTTCCGCAGGCATCCACACAATCGCCGCAATTTGTACATTGGGCCAGGCTCCATCCTTTCAATTCTTTTGGGTCCAGATCCAGGGAGCAGGCTTTTTGACATGGAAAGGGTGATTTGACTCCAATACAGCGGTTTTTTTTGAAAATGATTTTAAACCCAAAGGGGTTGCATAGCTTTATCAATGATATTAGAACAGATTGGGGACAGAACCAGCGGCACCAGAAACGGGTGGAAAATATAAATTCAGCCAGTAAAATTGTTCCTACAAACCAAATTACAGGGGGCAGATATTTTTGTAAAAAAAGATATTGAAAGATATTTGAATATTGGAAGGGCATGGAAAACAGGTTTAATATTGGAGATCTTGCAAAGGCCCAAAAGGCCAGAAAAGCAATGCAAAACACAACTGCCTTAACTGCAAAGCTGTTTTTTAAAAATTTATTGTGAAATTTTTTGGGCAATACTTTCCGGAGCCAGATTTTTTTTGCCCTTACCCTGCAGGAGATAGTGTTTAAAAGTTCTGACAACAGGCCAAAGGGACAGACCCAGGAACAAAAAATGGTACCCATGAAAAAAGCAATGGCCAACACCAGGCTGGCGCCTAGTAAAAGCCCCACAGGCAGGTAACGGTTTTTAAGGATCACCTGTAAAACAGCAAGGGGATCTGAAAATGTTAAACTGCTGACATGCATGTTTAAAAAATTTCCCCATATAAAATTGAATCCAGCCTGGTTCAATAGGGGGAGTATGATAAAAAGTGCAGCAACACCTGTCTGAATAGTTCGCCGCCAGGTATGAGTTTTAATTTTTTTCATATCACACCTCCGGTATAGAGCATTACCATAAATGTCCTTATAATTGTTATTGTATAAAAAAATATTTTTTTACAAAGGCCGGGAATATAAGAAATATTTTCCATTCACGTCAAGTAAA
>JAOZST010000036.1:7724-22561 GCA_029939535.1 Desulfobacteraceae bacterium
AATAAACAGATTTGTATCATGTATTGCTTGATCCTTTCACCCGTTGTATTAAAGACCAGAAACACTAAAGGCCAGCAATACTATAGATTGAAAACAAACTATAACCGGGGACGGGGAATGGTAAATAATTTTCATTGTATAAAAAAAGGGGATACCATTGGGGTGGCAGCTCCCTCTGCCCGCTTTGATATGGAAAAACTGGATAGGGGTATTGCCTGTCTCAGGGACCTGGGCTTTGATGTCCACGTGCCCCAGGAGGTTTTTAAAAAAAAAAGATACCTGGCCGGGGAAGATCAATCAAGGGCAAAGGTGGTTAATGACCTGTTTGCTGATCCCGACATAAAGGGAATTATTTCTGCCAGGGGAGGGTTTGGGGCCATGCGCATGCTGGATTTCCTGGATTGGAAACTGATCCAAAACAGCCCTAAATTATTCATGGGTTTTTCCGATGCCACTGCTTTGCTCACCGCAATAATTCAAAGGACGGGATTCGGGGTGGTCCATGGGCCAAACCTAGTTTCCCTGGCAGAGGCAGATTCCCAAACTATCTCTTCCTTTTACCGGACCATAACCGGGATTCCAGGTGATTTTTTTATTGACCAGGGACTTTGCCTCAGGTCGGGACAGGCCAGGGGGAAATTTATTGGCGGCAATATTTCCACCTTAACCCATTTGACAGGGACCAGGTTTCAACCGGATTTCAGAGGAGCTGTTGTTTTTCTTGAAGATGTGGGAGAGCCAGCCTATAAGATTGATCGCATGTTGTCACAGATGAAGATGGCAAATTTGTTTCAGGGAATACAGGGAGTTATTTCAGGGTCTTTTGAGAATTGTGAAAACCAGGACTATCTTTCCCAGATTCTGTTGGAAATATTTGAAGAATATGGGGTGCCAATACTCATGGGATTGACCGCAGGCCATGGAAAAGTGAATCTTTCCCTGGCAATGGGGGGGGAGGTGGTGCTGGATGCCACAAATTCAAGGCTTACATGGCAGATAGTTCAATGAATTACAAAACCATATCCAGAATGATGGAAGCTGGTGTTCAGGATCTGGTATTCCCCGGTGCTGTACTTTTGTGTGCAAGGGGCCATGAAATTTTATACCATGAAGCCTTTGGAGTGGCAGATCTTGAAACCAGGGCAAACATCAAGAAGAATTCCATATTTGATCTGGCATCCCTGACCAAGCCTCTGGCCACTGCCATGGCCACTGCCGAACTTGTGAAAGCTGGAATGGTTTCCTTGAATACTCTGCTGGGTGATGTGATCCAGGAAGTCATGGACACGTCCAAGGCAGATATTTCCATTGACATGCTTCTGCGCCATACCTCGGGTCTTCCTGCTTACCATGAATTTTTTTGGTCCATGGAAAAAGAATATGGAATAAAAAAAAATAAACCCAGAGAAGATTGTAGTTCAAGGCAATTATTACGCAATTTGATCCTGGCAGAACCCCTTGTGGCTGCACCGGGAAATCAACAGGTCTATAGTGATCTGGGATACATGTTCCTTTCCTGGGTGGTTGAGAATCTTTCCGGGCAAAGGCTTGACAGGTTTGTCCAGGACAGAATCTATTCACCCCTGGGAATTTGTGATCTGTTTTTTATTGAGCTGGGGAAAGACCGTCAACTTGAAGTGAAAGAACGTCTGGTTTCAACCCAGACCTGTCCCTGGCGCAGGAAAACCCTGATTGGAGAAGTTGAGGATGACAATGCATGGGCTGCTGGCGGGATAGAAGGGCATGCAGGCCTTTTCGGGGATGCTTCCTCAATCCACATTATCGGTCTTGAGATTCTTAATGCATTAAAAAAAAAATCTACAATCATATTGGACCCAAAAGTTATTGAGTCCTTTGTAAAAAAAGAACATGGCCGGGATATGGTGGCAGGGTTTGATACCCCGTCCAAATTTCATTCATCAGCTGGCAGAGTATTTTCTCGGAAAACCCTAGGTCACCTTGGATTTACCGGGACTTCTTTCTGGATTGACCCTGACTCCCAATTGATCGTTATCCTGTTGACCAATCGGGTTCATCCTTCCCGGGCTAACCAGAAAATAAAAAAATTCAGGCCAAGGATACATGAATTGGTATGTAGGACTTTTGGGTAATTTAAAAGTATAAGAATTTGCATTTAGCCCTTAGCCATTAGGCTTTAGCTAACAGCTAATGGCTAAAAGCTCGCGCAATAGCGCGCTAGTTTATTATTTGTTTCAGACTTTTAGGCTTGTAAAAACCAATCATTTTTGTTAGCAAATATCTTTTGATATGATATTCAAAATTATATGAACATTAATATACTTCATGAAAGAGGTAAAATGAACTTTATAACTGATTCTTTGCTTGGTGCCTTTTCCAACGACCTTGCCATTGATCTTGGAACTGCAAACACATTGGTTTATGTTAAGGGAAAAGGGATTGTATTGAGCGAACCTTCTGTGGTTGCTGTCAGAACCGACAATCGGTCTAAGAATAAGGTGTTGGCTGTGGGAGCAGAAGCAAAGAGGATGCTTGGCCGGACACCTGGAAATATTGTGGCCATCCGACCCATGAGGGATGGTGTAATAGCTGACTTTGAAGTCACAGAAGCCATGCTGAAGCATTTTATCCGGAAAGTTCATAATAATCGAAAAACTTTTGTTCGCCCAAGGATTATTATTGCAGTGCCCTCGGGTATTACCCAGGTTGAAAAACGGGCAGTCAGTGAATCTGCAGAATCTGCCGGGGCCAGGGAGGTCTTTCTCATTGAGGAGCCCATGGCAGCAGCCATTGGCGCTGGGTTACCAATAACAGAACCCACCTGTAATATGGTTGTTGATATAGGCGGTGGAACCACAGAAGTAGCCGTTATTTCCCTTGCCGGTATTGTTTATACAAATTCATTACGGATTGCCGGGGATAAAATGGATGCTTCCATCAGCCAGCATATCAAGCGCAAGTACAATTTGCTCATTGGCGAGCGTACAGCAGAAATTATAAAAACAACCATTGGAAATGCCTACCCAGATCTGGAAAATCTTGAGACCATTGAGGTCAAAGGCCGGGACCTTGTATCAGGGATTCCCAAGATTCTTGCCATTGATTCTGAAGAGGTTAGAGTAGCTATTTCAGAACAGATTGATGCCATAGTTGAAACAGTACGAATTGCCCTTGAGCAGACACCTCCGGAACTGGCAGCTGATATTGTTGATTCTGGTATTATTTTAACTGGAGGGGGTGCTCTCTTGAAAAATCTAGATAAACTGCTCAAGGAAAAAAGCGGGCTTCCCATCGTGGTTGCGGATGATCCCCTGTCAACTGTTGCCCTGGGATGTGGTAAGGCCCTTGACAGTATCGATATTTTAAAAGAAGTGGTTATTAACTGATTAAATGTTTTCAAGGAAAATGTTTATTTTCATTGGTGTGGCCATGTTTATTGCGGTCAATTTTGTCGTAATTACAATGACCAGCAGAGAATCTCTTCCGGTCAGCGGTCTTGAGAGAGTAGCCATTTCTCTGACCTCTCCTTTTCAGCTCATGGTGGCAAAAACAATGAATTTTACAGAATCAGTCTGGAAAACCTATTTTATGACGGTTCTGGCTGCTAAGGAAAATGTTGAACTCAAGGTTCAATTGTCCAAGACCATGGAAATTAAAAATCGATATGAGGAGTTGGAACAGGAAAATTTTCGGCTTAAAAAATTTGTTAATTTCACAAATTCTGTTCCAGATACATATATAGCTGCCCAGGTAATTGCAAGGGATCCATCCCCCTGGTTTAAAACCATAACCATTGACAAGGGTGAAAATGATGGTCTTTCTAAAGGGTCTCCTGTACTGGTTTCAGAAGGTATTGTGGGACAGATTATCAAGGTGTCTAAAAATTATTCCCAGGTTCTGCTGATAACAGACCGTAATTCAGCAGTGGACGCCCTGGTGCAAAATACACGGGTCAGGGGAATGGTAAAAGGCAATAATGAGAACAAATGCAGTTTTATCTATGCCCTTAGAAAAGATGAAATAAAAGCCGGTGAAATGATTGTTTCATCAGGGCTTGATCAGGTCTTTCCCAAAGGCTTGAAAATTGGCAGGGTTTTAGATGTTAAAAATGTTCATTTTCAATTGTTTCAAGATATTATCCTGGAAACCAGTGTGGATTTTGATAAACTTGAAGACGTTCTTGTGTTTAAAAAAAATGCTGAATAATCCCATAGGATTTTAGCAGGATGAATGTTCTGTATCTTGTCATTCTCACCCTGATGTTGATTCTGCTTCAAACCGTTGTGTTTCCATCTTTTTCCTGGTTTTCCCAGTGTTTTGATCTGGTAATAATGGATATTCTTTTTCTAAGTCTTTTATATTCCCATTATGCGGTAATTTTAGCCATTATTCTCCTGGGCATGATAATGGACAGCATTTCCGGGGCACCGTTTTTTTATCATGTTTTTTCCTATCTCTGGATTTATCTGATTGTACAATTATTTAAACAATTTGTTTTTCAGCGAAGTATAATATTTATCCAAATTATCAGCCTGATTTCTGTTTTCATCCAGCATGTACTGCTTCTTTTTTCCGTGTTTATCCAGCAGGGGAAATATGCCATTGGGCAGATGGATTTCACGTTGATGGCCAAACAACTTTTTTGGGGTGGGATACTCATCCCTCCGGGTGTCTGGTTGATAAATATTCTGGGTCAGAACTGGATGTATATGGCCAAGATCCTGAAAAAACAATTTGTCCAGAAAAACAGGGGTTGATGTGGGCGGTGTAAACAAAAACCCTGATCGGGAATGGATAAAACAGCGACTGATAGGGGCAAGCCTTTGTATTCTTATGGTTTTTACCATGTTATTCTTGCGGTTGATGTATCTTCAATTAATAAAGGGAGAGGAATACCGTCGCCTTTCTGAAACCAATTGTGTCAGGCTTAAAAGCATTAAATCTTCCCGGGGACTTATCTATGATCGGCATAAGAAACTCCTGGTGGAAAACCGTCCTTCCTTTGACCTGAAAATTGTGCTGGAAGATGCCCATCCCGTTGAGGAGACTGTTACAAGGGTTGCAAACCTTATTGGTGTCCCATGTAAAGATCTTTTTGAAAATATTTCAAAGGCAGGGAAAGCTGCTTTTTATAAACCCCTGACCTTGAAACGGGATATTTCAAGGGATCAGCTTGCAATTGTTGAAGCCCATAAATTTGATCTGCCGGGAATCCTTATTGATATTGAACCCACCCGAAATTATATCTATGAAAAGACAGCTGCCCATCTTCTGGGATATCTGGGACAAATCAACAGGAAGGAACTTGAGAGCAGCAGGTATCCCCATGTAAGGTCAGGAGATTCCATAGGCCGGTATGGAATTGAAAAAAGTTTTGAGTCATATCTACAGGGAGAAAGAGGGGGACGTCAGGTAGAAGTGGATGTGAATGGAAGAGTGATCAAGGTTTTAAAGACTGTTGAACCTGTTTCAGGAAACGATTTGCATTTGACCCTTGACCTTGAACTGCAGCAGACAGCGGAAAAAATGCTCGCGGGTCTGTGGGGGGCAGTGGTGGCTATTGACCCTTCCAATGGTGATGTCCTTGCCATGGCAAGTACTCCCAGTTTTGATCAGAATGACTTCATCGGTGGAATCAGCAGGAAAAAATGGAGGGCATTGATGGACAATCCTGGCCGGCCCATGACCAATAAAGCAATTCAAGCGGAGTATCCGCCTGCATCCACCTATAAAATTGTTACCACCCTGGCTGCTTTGGAAGAAAAGGTGATTGACAGACACAGCTCTTCTTTTTGTCCGGGATTTTATAAGTTTGGAAACCGGAGATATCAATGCTGGAAGAAATCCGGACATGGGGAACTCAATGTGGTGGATGCATTGGCCCAGTCCTGTGATGTGTTTTATTACCAGGCAGGAGAAAAAACAGGAGTGGATAACCTTGCCCAATATGCCAGGGGATGCGGTCTTGGCAGACGCACGGGAATCAAGCTTGACCATGAAAGGCCGGGGCTGATTCCAACATCGGTCTGGAAGAAAAAGCGTTTTAAAGAAGCATGGCAGGCAGGGGAGACCCTGTCCATTGCCATTGGGCAGGGGTTTGACCTGGTTACCCCCCTTCAGATGGCCAGTTTCATAGCTGCCGTGGGAAATAACGGAACCCTTTTCAGACCCAGGATTGTAAAGTCAATTGAAGATAGTAACGGAAAAATTGTAAAATTAATCGAACCTGAAATCACCGGAGGCCTCCCCGTAAGTAAGGAAAATCTTGGTCTGGTTCAAAAAGGGCTTTGGGAAGTGGTACAGGGAAAGCGGGGAACTGCAAAAAGAATTCGTATCAAGGGAATTGATATCGCCGGCAAGACAGGGACAGCCCAGGTATTCAGCCGGAAGGCCGGGGAAAAATTTGAGAATAAGAAGCTTGACAGAACCTTACAGGACCATGCCTGGTTTGTATGTTATGCACCTGCAGAAGCACCGGTAATTGCCATTAGTGTGATCATTGAGCATGGAGAACATGGTTCCAGTACGGCAGCGCCCATTGCAGGCGCCCTGATAAAAAAATATCTTGAAAAATCAGAACCTGAACACCAAAATCTGAAAGTCGGCAATTCATGACAGGAGTTTTCCATGTTTGACAGACGATTGATAGAAAATTTTGACTGGGGTTTTTTGATTGTTATCCTGTTGATCTGCTTCAGCGGCCTGGCCATTTTGTATTCTGCAGTCACTGCTGGATATGATGGAGCTGGTATCCATTACCTTTTTAAAAAACAGGGGATATGGATGGGGACTGGCTTTGGGATCATGATGGCATCCCTGGTTATTGATCTCAGAAATTTTGATAGATTGAACTTGTTGCTCTATTCAGCCTGTGTGGGGCTGTTGATTTCAACCTATCTGTTTGGAGATATGGGCGGCGGTTCCCGTCGCTGGCTGGTTATCGGGTTTTTTCGTGTGCAGCCTTCCGAACTCATGAAGATCGCTTTGATTATCAGTCTGGCCTCAATGTACTCCAGTTCCGTAACCCAGGAGGGGCTTGGTTTCCGAAATCTTATCAAACCGGCAGCTTTATGTCTTATTCCCTTTGTTTTAATTGTTAATCAGCCAGACCTTGGAACCGGACTGTTGCTTTTGCTGATTGCAGGAACCATTACTCTTTTTGTGAAGGTTGAAAAAAAAGTTATTTTAACCCTGGCCGGAATTGGTATTTCTATTATTCCCCTGGTATGGTTTGTAGGGCTTAAAGAGTATCAGAAAATGAGAATACTCACATTTTTAGATCCGGACAGGGATCCGTTGGGGGCTGGATATCATATAATCCAGTCAAAAATCGCCATAGGATCTGGTATGTTAACAGGAAAAGGTTTCTTGCAGGGGACCCAGAACGCATTGTCATTTCTGCCGGAACAGCACACAGACTTTATTCTTTCCGTACTTGCCGAGGAATGGGGCTTAGCCGGTTGCGGGATTCTTTTGCTTCTTTACTTAATCCTTCTGTTCTGGGGATTGAATATTGCCTATAATTGCAGGATTATGTTTGGGTCCATTCTGGCCTTTGGAATTACTGCCATGATTTTCTGGCAGATTTTTATAAACATCGGTATGGTCATGGGATTGATGCCAGTGGTTGGTGTTCCTTTGCCCCTTGTTTCCTATGGTGGGTCCTCTGTTGTCACAAATATGGTTGGGTTTGGGATTCTTCTCAATATCAGTATGCGGAATTTTACCAAGACCTGATATCAACTAGTTGTAAAATAGCAATTCAGGCAGTTAAAGAATTATTATTTAATCCATTTTTCAATGTTGACAAATGATTGCCCGGATGTTACTCAATTCTCGGTTTACACTGAATTTAGACTGTTTTCGTAAAGAAACAGTCAGTTGGATATAAGTGGTTGATTTTTTATGTAATTCTTAACTGGCGGAGGGAATTTTATGATTACTGTGATTCCTGATATATCTCTGGTATATCAGATGATCAATTTTCTTGTTCTGCTTTTTGTGCTTAATCTGGTTCTATACAAACCAATTCGTAATGTTCTTCTGGAGAGAAAGGCAAAGGTTGGAGGCCTTGAAGATGATGTTGAAAAAGCGTCTGTCGATCTCATTACCCAGAAGGATTCCTACAACAATGGTTTAAAAGAAGCCAGAACTAAGGGTCTTAAGAAAAAAGAGGTCTTTATTGAAGAAGCATCAAAAGAAGAAAGGGAAATAATCGAACAGATTAACAGGAAAGCTCAGGCCAATCTAGCTGAAATTAAAAAGCAGGTATTGTCTGAAACAGAGCAGGCCCGTAAAAAGCTTGAGGGTGAGGTTGAAGCCTATGCCAAATCCATCGGCGAAAAAATTTTAGGGAGGGCCTGCTGATGGAAAATTTTAAATTAGGGAAAATGCACCTTAAGATAGCAGGTGTGACTGCCTGTCTTGTAATTGGTATCAGTGCAATTGCATGGGCTTCTGCAGAAGGTGGTGCCCATAACAGCTGGCTGAAGATTGATACCTGGAAGGTTTTGAATTTTGGTATTCTTGCCCTGGCCGGGTTTTTTATTGCAAAAAAGCCTGTTGCAAAGTTTTTCTCATCCCGCACAAGGGACATAGAAGAAGAATTAAGCCAATTGGAAGAGAAAAAAGCAGGTGCACAAAAAAAACTTGCCGAGTATGAAGAAAGGTTTAAAAATATTGATCAGGAATCTAAACAGATTGTTGAAGAATATATTAAACAAGGCGAAGAAGCCAAAAAAAGAATTATCTCAGAAGCTGGAGCCCAGGCTGCAAAACTGGAAGATATGGCAAAACGCAATATTGAACAGGAATTTAAGGCAGCCAGGGCAAAACTTCAACAGGATATTGTTGAGCAGGCAATGGAACAGGCCGAGGCATTTATTAAAGAATCCATTTCATCTGAGGATCAGGATAAACTGGTTGATCAATATTTGAAAAAGGTGGTGGCATAATGAAAAATTTAACGGTTTCAAGACGTTATGCCAAGGCATTGATTCTCATAGGCCAGGAAGATGGTCAGGCTGAACAATATAATGAAGAGCTTGAGGCTCTGGTCGGACTTTTTAACACCCAGAAAGGGTTTGAGAAGACATTGATTAATCCCCTGTTTAATAAAAATGACCGGAAAAAAGTGCTTCAGGCAGTTCTTGCTGCAACTGATTTTTCTGCTGTTATGAAATCATTCCTGTTTCTTTTATTTGATAAGGGCAGGATAGGATTTTTAAGGGATATTGCCTCCTATTATAAAGATCTGGCAGATGAACTTAAAGGAGTTGTCAAGGCCAGTGTCACATCTGCAACAGAGCTTTCGTCGGAAGCTGTGGATAAAATAAGGGAGTCATTGTCCAAAAAGACCGGTAAAAACATTATTCTGAATGTTGAGCAGGATCCAAGCCTCATTGGCGGTGTGGTAACAAAAATTGGTGATCTTGTTTTGGATGGCAGCGTGAGAACTCAGCTGGTCAATATGAGGGAAACATTAAAAAAAGGTGAGAGTGTCTAATGGAAATTAAAGCTGAAGAAATTAGCCAGATAATAAAAGATCAGATCAAAGGATTTGATGCAGAAGTTGATTTGAGTGAAACAGGTGTTGTTCTTTCTGCGGGTGATGGTATTGCCCGGGTATATGGTCTGGAAAAAGTCAAGGCTATGGAGCTGGTTGAATTCCCCGGTGGAATTCTAGGCCTTGCCTTGAACCTTGAATCAGACAATGTGGGTGTTGCAATCCTGGGGGATGATAAAGTTATCAAAGAGGGTGATGTGGTTAAAAGAACTGACCGTATCGCATCTGTTCCTGTGGGTGAAGCACTCCTGGGCCGGGTTGTTACCACGACTGGTGAGCCGGTTGACGGAAAGGGCCCCATTAATTCTGATATTTATATGAATATGGAGTTGGTAGCTCCCGGTGTTATTGCCAGAAAAGGTGTTCATGAGCCCTGCTATACAGGTGCCAAGGCAGTTGATGGCATGACCCCTGTTGGTCGTGGTCAGCGTGAGCTTATCATTGGTGACCGTCAGATTGGTAAAACAGCCGTAGCTGTTGATGCCATTATTGCCCAGAAAGAAAGTGGCATCAAATGTATCTATGTTGCCTGCGGCCAGAAAAAATCAACCGTTGCCCAGGTTGTAGCGGCCCTGGAAGAGCATGGTGCCATGGAATATACCACGGTAGTTGTGGCATCTGCTTCTGAATCAGCAGCCATGCAGTATCTGGCTCCCTATGCAGGATGTGCCATGGGTGAATATTTCAGGGACAAGGGCGAACATTCCCTGATTATCTATGATGATCTTTCAAAACAGGCAGTTGCCTATCGTCAGGTTTCCCTGCTTCTCAGAAGACCTCCTGGACGTGAGGCATTTCCCGGGGATATTTTTTACAATCATTCCCGTCTGCTGGAAAGATCTGCAAAACTCAGTGATGCTGAGGGGGCAGGGTCCTTGACGGCACTTCCCATCATTGAAACCCAGGAAGGAGATGTGTCTGCCTTTATTCCTACAAATGTTATTTCTATTACCGATGGTCAGATTTTCCTGGACAAAGACCTTTTCTTTGCCGGAATAAGACCTGCCATTGACGTTGGTCTATCCGTATCAAGAGTTGGGGGCGCAGCCCAGGTAAAAGCCATGAAGCAGGTAGCAGGTACCTTGCGCCTGGATCTTGCTCAGTTTCGTGAATTGGAAGCCTTTGCCGCCTTTGGCTCAGATCTGGACGAAGCCACCCAGAAACAGCTGACCCGTGGTGAACGCCTGGTTGAACTTTTAAAACAACCCCAGTTCAAGCCTCTTCCCATGGAGAAAATGGTGACTGCTCTCTATGCAGGAACCAAAGGGTATATTGATAAATATCCCAGAGAAGCTGTTGCAAAATATGAAGAAGGGCTTTATCCCTTTGTTGAAAATCGTTTTCCTGAGATTTTTTCCGGCTTAAAAGAAAAACAGGAAATTACTTCAGAGATTGAAGGCAAACTAAAACAATGCCTGGAAGCCTATGACGAAGAGTTCAAGGATACCATCTAACCCGTTTATTAGATTTTATCGTGAATATATTCAATAACTTATAGGTGTAAAGGTAGATATAATGGCGACTTTAAAAGAAGTACAATCCAAAATAGTCAGTGTAAAAAAGACTAAACAGATTACCTCTGCTATGAAGATGGTCGCCACCTCAAGATTACGCGGTGCCCAGAACAGCATGGAGGCGTTTAAGCCCTATGCCGGCAAATTTGCTGAAGTTCTGGGGAGTATTGCCGGGAAATCCGGCGAAGGTGCAAGCCCTCTGCTTGTCCCCCGCGAAGAAGTCAAAAAGGTGGTCCTGCTCCTCTGCACATCAGACAGAGGACTCTGTGGCGGTTTTAATAATAATCTGATTGATAAAGCTGAAAAATTAATCAAATCCGAATTTGAAGGCAAGGATGTTTCCCTGGTTTGCTTTGGTAAAAAAGCAAGGGACTGGGCAAAGAAAATTCCCAACTCCATTGATGAGGAGTATATTGGTGTGGTGGGTGGAAATATCAAATTTTCAGTGGCATCCACTTCCGGACAAAAACTCATAGACTCTTTCCTTGAAGGGGCTGTTGATGAAGTATATCTGATTTATTCCCAGTTTGAAAACATGGCAAAACAGATTCCCACCCTAAAACAGATTCTTCCCATTCCCTCCCTGGACGAAGTGGTTGAAGAAACAGAAGAGATAGCAGGGGGAGAGTTCCTTCCTGAGCATATCTGCGAACCATCTTCTGAAGCACTTTTGGGTGAAATGCTGCCAAAAAATATTTTTATTCAGATATATGATGCTCTGCTCCAGACATCCACCAGTGAACATGCGGCTCGAATGAGAGCCATGGAAAATGCAACCAAGGCATGTGAGGACATGGTGGACGAACTCCAGACAATATTCAACAAAACAAGACAGGCCGGCATTACGTCAGACCTCATGGATATTGTTGGTGGTGCAGAGGCACTTAAGGGATAGATAAGATTATACTTAAATTGATAAAACAGCTTTTAAGGAGAAAAAAATGGCTGAGAATATAGGTAAAATATCGCAGGTACTGGGTGCTGTTATTGACGTTGAATTTGAACCGGGAAACCTTCCTCCGGTCCTGACGGCTCTAACCATTACAAACCCTGCCATAGGTGACATGGAAGACAATCTGGTTGTGGAAGTTGCCCAGCACCTGGGTGACAACGTGGTTAGATGTATTGGAATGGATGTAACTGATGGCCTCCAGAGGGGCATGGCAGTTAAAGATACAGGCGGTCCAATAATGATGCCTGTTGGTAAAGCATCTCTCGGGCGGGTTCTTAACGTTGTGGGTAGACCGGTTGACGGTCTGGGCGAAATTTCCCAGGAAAAAATGCTTCCCATCCACAGGCATGCGCCTGCCTTTACCGAGCAGGATACAACTGTGCGGGTTCTTGAAACCGGTGTGAAGGTGATTGACCTTCTGGTTCCCTTTCCCCGTGGCGGTAAAATGGGTATGTTCGGCGGTGCCGGTGTTGGTAAAACCGTTATCATGATGGAAATGGTAAACAACATTGCCATGCAGCATGGTGGGATTTCAGTATTTGGCGGAGTTGGAGAAAGAACCCGTGAAGGTAATGACCTTTACCATGAGATGAAAGATTCCGGGGTTCTTCCCAAATGTGCTCTGGTATATGGTCAGATGACAGAACCTCCGGGAGCAAGGGCCAGGGTTGCACTTTCCGCCCTGACCTGTGCCGAATATTTTCGTGATGAAGAGGGACAGGACGTGCTTCTTTTTGTGGATAATATTTTCCGTTTTACCCAGGCTGGTGCAGAAGTATCTGCTACCCTGGGTCGAATGCCATCAGCTGTCGGGTATCAACCTACACTTGCCGTTGACATGGGGGAACTTCAGGAACGTATTACTTCCACTGACAAAGGCTCCATCACAGCAGTCCAATGCGTTTATGTGCCTGCCGATGACTTGACAGATCCTGCCCCTGCCACAACATTTGCCCATCTGGATGGAACGGTTGTTCTTTCCCGGCAGATTGCAGAGCTGGGTATTTACCCTGCTGTGGATCCCCTTGATTCAACTTCAAGGATTCTGGATGCAGCTTACATTGGTGAAGACCATTATAATGTAGCCCGGGTGGTCCAGCAGACCCTGCAAAAATACAAAGAACTTCAGGATATTATTGCTATCCTTGGTATGGATGAGCTGTCAGATGAAGATAAAATCACTGTACAACGGGCCAGAAAGCTCCAGAAATTTCTATCCCAGCCCTTCCATGTTGCAGAAACATTTACAGGCATGCCAGGTAAATTTGTAACGGTTGAAGACACTGTAAGATCGTTTAAAGAAATCATTGAAGGCAAACATGATGATCTTCCAGAAAATGCTTTCTACATGGTTGGTTCCATTGAAGAAGCCATTGAAAAGGCTAAGGCTGAATAAACATTGGGAGGAATATCATGGCTGATAAACTATTTCTTGAAGTAGTTACCCCAGAAAAGGCAATTGTCAGTGAAGAGGCTGAGATTGTAGTGGCGCCAGGTTCAGAAGGTGAATTCGGTGCCCTCAAAGGGCATACCACATTTCTGACCTCTTTGAAAACGGGTGCTCTCAGGTACAAAGATTCCAAAGGACAAGAAAGGCTTCTTTTTATCAACGGAGGGTTTGCAGAAGTATTGCCCGACAAAGTGACCATCCTGGCTGAATCTGCCGAACGTAGGCAGCATATAGATGTTGCACGTGCCCAGGCAGCAAAGGAGAGAGCAGAGCGACGTCTCAGTGAAAAAGCTGCTGATAATGATCTTGTCAGGGCGGAAGCAGCTTTGAGACGAGCCATTGGCAGGATTAAAATTGCAAATATCAAATAATAATGTGAATCTGGAATTTTAATTTTTAGATAAAATTGTTCAGCAGATTAAAAACAAAAAAGGGGATGCTTTTATGGATGGAAGCATCCCCTTTTTTATAGTTACAGCAGAAACCCAGGGTTATGGGAATAAATTTTATGGGAATTGGAATTATGGAAGCTCAGAATAGGCAGACCAGATTGGATACCAAATCAGGTAATGGAACAAATGATATAGCCATTGTTATACTTGCTGCAGGCAGGGGAAGCAGAATGAAATCTGATAAACCCAAGGTTCTTCACAAGGTAGCAAAAAAAAGTATGGTGACCCATGTCCTGGATAGTGCTGTGGGATTGACCCGGGGTAATGTTTATGTGGTTGTCGGCCATCAGGCCCAGTTGGTGAAAGATGTGATCAGTCAGGTTTATCCAGTCAATTTTGTATTTCAGAAAAATCTGCTTGGAACCGGTGATGCTGTAAAGCAGGCTTTGCCCCATCTTGACCCAAATGTGAAGGATGTACTGGTATTGTGTGGGGATGTGCCTTTGATCAAGGAAAGTACGCTTGTGGATTTGCTGGAAAATCACAGGAAAACAAAAGCAAAATTAAGTGTTCTGGCTGTTAAGGTCACAGATCCTTTTGGATACGGCAGGATTGTATTGGATGAAAAAGGTGATGTGGCATGTATCCGGGAAGAGGCTGATGCAACAAAAGCAGAAAAAAAAATAACAACTATAAATGCCGGGATTTATTGTTTTGAGAGAATATTTATTGATGAGGCCATAGATAATATCCGTCCGGATAACAGACAGTCTGAATATTATTTAACAGATCTGGTTGAGATTGCCAGGTCCAGAAAAGAAAAAATAAGTGTTGTGGTAACGGATGATTCAAGACAGGTTATGGGTGTGAATACCCTGGATGAGCTTGAGATAGCCGAATCCATGATCCAACAGATTGAAAATGAATTACCTTGACTTTCTCAAATATTTTGAACTATACTAAATTTCAACTAAACACTTTGTGA
>JAOZST010000036.1:22661-26637 GCA_029939535.1 Desulfobacteraceae bacterium
AATTTCAACTAAACACTTTGTGAGACTATGAAAATGGGCAATGAATTTATTAAAAATACGTTTGAAGATATTGACATTAAAATTGATCTTTTATTAGAACTTTGTCAGACCCTGCAAGTGGAGAATGCAGAATTGCTTTCAAAAATTAAGCATTTGGAGGCGAATCTGAATGAAAAGAAAGAGACAGAAAAGTTATACTCTGAACAGGAGACTTTAATTAAATCAAAAATTGATGGGCTTTTAACAAAATTGGATAGTTTCTCTAATGATGTGCCCTCAGATTATCAATCAAACGTGTGACCGTGAAAATTCGGTAAAGGGATTTCATTGGATGAAATTGTTAAAATCGACCTTTTTGGGGAAGAATTCAGATTTAAACCGGACAAACTGGTAAAGGATCCGGATAAAGTTGCACAACATTTAAAGGATTATATCAATGAAGCAGAGACACTATTCCAGAATAAGGCCACAGGCAGGAATAAAATAGTGGTATTGCTTCTTGCAGCCATGAATCTGTCAAAGGACTTTTACGAGCTGAAGCAGCAGCATTCTGAGCTGGAAAGAGATGTGGAAAAAAGGATTTCGTCTCTGATGCATAAAATTGATAAAGGGATTGAATAAAATAGTAGTTAAGTTTGTATAACAAAAAGCCCCTGCAATGTGCGTGATTGTATGACAGTCTTTGTCCTAACGCATAGTAAAAAGGGAGTTCACTCTGATACTGGTGTGCTAGGTTCCGCATTGTATGGAAAAGCCTGAAGGTATTATTGGACACCCAACTTTTTGAACCCTTGGTTCAAAGCCTTAAAAAGCAACACGGCAGTCTGTGGGGGTAATTGTTATACACAATATTCTTTTTCTATCCTTCCCCAATGGGTATCCCATCCCATAGTTTTATAAATCCATATTTTATTTTATAGAGGTTAACAATAGAATCTATGCTGGTGTCAATGGCATTTTAGGAGAATTATTGAATGAATTATGTGATGATACTCTCATCAATGATTGTTGTCTTACTGGGACTGGGAATCATTGTCTTTTTTAAGTTCAAAAAAAAAGTCACTCTGGAAAATCTGAATATTGAGGAAGAACAAAAACAAATAATTGAAGAAGCTGGAAGAAAGGCAGATACTCTTTTAAAAGAAGCCAGACTTGAAGCCAAATCCAGGCTTCTTGAAATGAAAAGTGATTTTGATTCGGAAACAGAAGAGACCCGTGCTGATCTGAAAAAAGAAGAAAGGCGGCTTTCAAAAAAGAGTGAAAAACTGGATAAAATAGAAGATCAATTTTCAAAACAGGAACAAGAGCTTCAAAGAAAAGAAACTGAAATTCAAAAGAAACTGGATTCAACCACCAGAAAAGAACAGCAATATAAAACCCTTCTGGAAGAAACAAAAATAGAACTTGAAAAAGTATCCGGCCTGACTCTGGAAGAGGCAAAGGAACTCCTGCTTAAAGCCATGGAAGAAGAGGCCAAGCATGAGGGAGCAAAGTTGATAAAGAAGATTACCAGCGAAGCAAGGGAACAGGCAGATAAAGAAGCCAAAAAGATTATTTCCACAGCCATTCAGAGGTATGCAGGGGATTATGTGGCTGAAAGAACTGTTTCTGTTGTGCATTTGCCCGGGGATGAGATGAAAGGCAGGATTATAGGGCGTGAAGGTCGAAATATCAGGGCCTTGGAAGCTGCCACAGGGATTGATCTGATTATTGATGATACTCCGGAAGCCGTTATTCTGTCCGGATTTAACCCGGTTCGCCGGGAAGTTGCAAGGATTGCCCTTGAAAAATTAATTTCTGACGGTAGAATCCATCCTGCCAGGATTGAGGATGTGGTTGAGCGGGCTGGAGAGGAAGTGGATGCCACCATTAAGGAAGCCGGGGAACAGGCTGCCTTTGACCTTGGCGTTCATGGGATTGATCCTGAATTGATAAAGGTCCTTGGTAAATTGAAATTTAGAACATCCTATGCCCAGAATGTGCTTCAGCACTCAATTGAAGTGGCCTTTATATCAGGTGCCATTGCCTCAGAACTTGGGCTGGATATCAAGCTTGCCAAGCGTATGGGGCTTTTGCATGATATTGGAAAGGCCGTGGACCATGAAGTGGATGGGGCCCATGCCGTCATAGGTGCCAAGCTTGCCAAAAAATATGGCGAGATTGAAGCTGTGGTCAATGCAATTGCTGCCCATCATGAAGACAGGATGCCCGAGACGGTTTATGACTATATTGTCCAGGCAGCGGATGCACTCTCAGGTGCCCGTCCAGGCGCCAGAAAAGAGAGCCTTGAGAATTATGTTAAAAGGCTTGAAGACCTTGAAAATATTGCAAACTCCTTTGATGGGGTTGTGAATACATATGCCATTCAGGCAGGACGTGAAATTAGAGTGATCACCGAGAGTGAAAAAATTACAGATGAGACTGCTGTGCTTCTTTCCAGGGATATTGCCCATCAAATAGAAGAAAATTTGACATTTCCGGGCCAGGTAAAAGTGGTTGTAATTCGGGAAACAAGAGCAGTGGAATATACAAGAAAATAAAGGTAATAAAGATACATGAGTGTTTTGAGTGTACTTAAGGAGCGAGGGTTTGTTGACGCGGTTACCCACAATGAAGAACTTGAAGATTATTTGAATAATAACAGGGCTACCTGTTATATTGGATTTGATCCAACTGCTTCAAGTCTTCATGTGGGAAGTCTGGTCTGTATCATGGCCCTGGCCCATATGCAGAGAAATGGTCACAGGCCCATTGCCCTTGTAGGCGGTGGAACAGGCTTGATTGGAGATCCGTCAGGCAAAACTGAATTGCGTAAGATCATCACCCAGGAAGATATTGATGAAAACAAGGCTGGAATTCGGAAGCAACTGGGACGTTTTCTTGACTTTTCCCATGACAAAGCCTTGATGTTGGATAATGCAAAGTGGCTTACAGAGCTTGAGTATATTCCTTTTTTAAGGGATATCGGCAGGTATTTTTCAGTTAACCGGATGATTAAGGCTGAAAGCTATAAGGCCAGGATGGATTCAGATGATGGGCTGACCTTTATCGAATTCAATTATATGCTTCTCCAGGCCTATGATTTTATGGAACTTGCCAAAACCTCTGATTGTTTTCTTCAAATGGGAGGCAGCGACCAGTGGGGAAATATTGTGGCAGGAATTGATCTGGTTCGGAGAACCCTTGGTAAGCAAGCCTTTGGCATTACTTTCCCATTGATTACCACGGCCAGTGGAATTAAAATGGGTAAAACCCATAAAGGGGCTGTCTGGCTGGATCCTGAGCGTTTTTCTCCCTATGAGTACTATCAGTTCTGGGTCAATTGTGATGACGCGGATGTTCCAAGGTTTCTTGCCTTGTTTACCTTTTTGTCCATGGATGAGATTGAAGTTGTAAAATCCCTTGAAGGGGCTGATTTAAATAAGGCGAAAACAATCCTTGCCTATGAAGCCACTAAAATTGCCCATGGAGAGGATGAGGCCCGTAAATCCCTACAGGCATCTGCATCTGTGTTTGGCGGCGTAGAAGTGCCAACAGGCCTTTTATCAGGTTCCAGCATACCCAGGGGGATTCATTCCCCTTCCAGAGATCAGTCTGTTCCTTCCTCCTCATATTCCAGGGAAGATGTGCTGGATAAGAAAGTAATTATTGATCTGCTGACAGAAACAGGATTATGCAAATCCAAATCCGATGCAAGACGCCTGGTGAAACAGGGCGGGGCATATATAAACGGAGAGAGGGTTATGGAATTTGATCAGACAGTTTCAAAAACCGATATTGACGGGGATGAAATACTGTTAAGGGCGGGGAAAAAGAAGTATCATAAAATTATTTTTTAAATAATACAAAAAAGGTTTGACAAAGCTTGGAGTCACATGTATATTGTCCTGGTTTTGTCGGTCAGATAATGACCTTTAAAAATAAGTTTGATCTTTGAAAATTGGTCAGTGAAGAAGAAATGAGCGGGTCCAGTTCT
>JAOZST010000164.1:0-3032 GCA_029939535.1 Desulfobacteraceae bacterium
TCCCAGGACAATCACCCAGAATCCAGCCGTTGCCAGAAGGTGTTTTTTAAATGAAAACGATCCTATATAAAAAACTGAAGCCAATGCATATACAAAAGTTGTTGATGATAATATAAGAGAACTGTTCATAAGTTTTATTTACCCTTTAATATGGTTGCAAATTTCTTTATTTTTAAGGTCATACCCTGGTTGTTCCGGTTAGCTTTGCCGGAAACCAGTATTTTAGTGATGTTTTGATCTGTTTTTTCCATTTCTATAAAATATGACTGGTGGGAAATAAAAAAGGTAATCCAGCATCCAATAATCATTAAAATAAATCCAGCATATACATACCAGACCCCGGGGTCCTTTGTGACCTGAAGGCCTGTATAATATTTTTGATCAAATTCCTTCACAACAAATGAAAACTGGCCTTTTCTCATTTTATCAAAAGTGGGAAATTTAGTTGGAAGAGCTATTTGAAAACTCTGCTTATCGCTTAAGAATACTTTCCCAAAAAAAGCTTCCCCCAGATCATGATCTCTGAATTTAAAGTGGGGTAAAAAACCTTCCAGCATAAACACACCCTGATCATTGGGCAGTTTTACTTCTTCCCCAATTTTTAATTTGATTTTCATGCTATCCTGGGTGGTATTATCCAGGATTTCAAAAAGTGCACTGTCCGGGGCAGCAGTTCCATAGGAGGCCTGGAAAATATTGATTCCTTTATATCTTAATGGATGGTTCACCCGGATGTTTTCAGTGAAACTTTCCTTGCCGTCTTCAATAATGGTCAGGTTGGAGCGATAATCATCGGGTGCTCCAGTATCATAGAATTTGACCTCAAATTCATTGCACTTAATGGAAAAATCCAATTTAACAGGAACCCTGGTTTTGGCAGTATAAACTGTATCAGCCGTTGCGCCTTCATCCAATTGCAAATTTGCCTTGAACCCGAACATTGAGCCTATTAATGCCCCCAGAACCATCAGAATAATACTGGTATGGACAACATAGACTCCAATCCTTGTCCACCGTCCTTTTTCAGCATAAAAAACACAGCCTTTGTCTGTTTTTTCTTCAAGAACATTCCCGACTTTTCGAGTTAAAATTGCCTTGTACTCCCTGGACAGGGTCGTAAAATCCTTATCTTTTGTAAATATTTCCCCATTCTTCAATTTTCTGAACCGGTTGGGATTAAACTTGATTTTATCAGGAAAAATAATTTTCCATGTAAGAGAAAGCCGTTCAATTGAGCAGACCACAATATTTATGCATAAAAGCAAAAGCAGTAGAAGGAACCACCAGGCATGGTACATATCATCTATTTTTAATACTTTGATCAGGTTGTAAAAACCCTTTCCATAAAGGCTTATATATTGCTGGGGGGAACCATTCTGAAGGATAAGGGTCCCGATAATGGAGGTAGCGGCCAGAAGAACCAGTGTGTAGACGGTCAATTTAACCGAACAAAAAAACATCCATATTTGATCGGGTATTGTTTCTTTTTTTTTCAATTTTTTTTCTTTCTCTATAGATTTATCTTTTTTTTTAACCGGTATTATTATCATTGCCAAGCCTGTGTTCCAACAAATTTGCAAAGTTGGATGTATGGTCAATGGTCGATGCCATGGCCTCTTTTATAACTTCTAAACTGCCAACAATTATTGCTTTTTTCCTTGCCCGTGTTACTCCTGTGTACAAAAGTTGCCGTGTTACAATGGGTGACAATTTTTCCGGGATAATTATCAGAACAATATCAAATTCCGACCCCTGACTTTTATGGATTGTAACGGCAAAGGCAGTATCATGGGCAGGAAGATCCAGGTACCGGTATTGAAGAATATTACCTCCTGCATCCCTGAACCCTGCTTTGATAACCCTGTTTTCTTCGTGGACAACTCCTGTATCCCCATTAAAAAGCCCCCTATGGTAATCATTCAACCTGACCATAACTATTTTCTTAAAAAATTGTCCCGTTATATCAAAGTTAGACTGCAACCGCAAAATCTTTTCACAAACATGATTAATTCGTAATGTTCCGGATTCACCTTTGTTATGGGCGCAGAGAATCCTGAACCGATCCAGGTCTTCCAGGGAATCCATAAGATTGCTTTGACCCGCAATAGGGGCGTACCCTGAGGTTATATGCTTTTCAATGAACTGGTCACGCAGCTTCCCTTTCCGGATATCTTCAAATTCAATATCCTTATATTCAGGATTTTTCAAAATTGATTCCACCTTTTTAAAATCATTCTGGTTAATGGCCCTGGCCAGATTTTCAATACCTGTTTTCCCTTTAGACCGAAAATTAAATTCAAGGGACACCAGATTAAAGGCCATGCCTCTGACCCGGCAGATATCAGTAAAGACTGCTCCTGCCTGAACAGGTGATAATTGATTTTTATCACCAAGCATTATCACTTTTGTTTCAAGGGGAATAGCCTCCAAAAGCCTTGTCATCAAGGCAATATCAATCATGGATGCCTCATCAATAATCACCACATCAGCGGCCAGAGGATTCTCCTTTGTATGCAGAAATCCAGGTTTTTTTTTCAGTGGCTTTAATATAGAATGAATTGTTGCTCCGTCCCTGAGCCTGGAAGCAGCCTTTCCAGTGGGTGCTACCGAGATGATCCTTGGCAGGGGCCTTTCCCGGTCAGTTGCATCTGTCTCCAGAATGGTCCTGATTATATTTGTGATATGTGTTTTCCCTGTACCTGGACCACCTGAAATCACCACAAAATTATGGGTTAATGCCCTGGTTACAGCTTCTTTCTGTTTTTTAACACGTTCAGAATTTTGTCCGGAAAATAAATAATCCAAAGATTTATGGACAAATTTTATATTAATCTGCCTTGGTGATGACTTAATCCTGGATACCAGGTTTTGGACCAGACGTTCCTGGAAATCATAATACCTGGCCAGATAGAGGTTGCCTGCCGGATCCAGAACCAAGGGTGTTTTTTGTTGCTGATCATTTATCCCAGATTCAGACAAACCAAATACAGTATTACCAGAGGCTGAAAGCCAGGGATCACTTGAACCTGAAG
>JAOZST010000164.1:3132-5595 GCA_029939535.1 Desulfobacteraceae bacterium
AATTGAAGGTCGTGGAGGGTAGTAATTTCAAATTTTAATTGCTTTGTCATATCCTTAACCCTGAAAATGAAAATCTTGTTTTTCTACCTGCTTTTCACAAAAAAAACACAAGATCTCAACCAAGGGTTATTACCATGACAATTAAAGGGTAAATGCCGAACCTGAGGTTATTTTTCTTCTGTCTCGATTTTTTCTCCGATTCCGTTTAAAGGACAAAACAACAATAACACCATCCCTTACACTTTTTCTTCTGTCAAGAAGGGATTTACGCCTGTTTCTCTTAAATTTTCTGGTAAATACCTTTCTACGTTCAGAAAAACCTCTTATCTCTTGGGGAGAATCAACCGCTTTGTTCTGGACAGGTAATATTTTATAATCAAATGTCATTGTCTTCTCCAAGGAATTTAAAGTTACTATTTTCCCCTTGTCATGACTATAACATCGTCACTTATGATATTAAGCTTTAATTCTTTTGATTTGCGTCCTCTATATACTGATGAATTCTCAAAAAAGGAACATAGAGGGAATCATTTGTTTCAATGTGGTTGACAAACCAGTCCCTTAGCTCCTTTATCACCTCCATGGTAAGGTTGTTGAAATCTTCTGCTATTTCTCTTCGCAGGCTGATGGAATTTCTTATAAACTGGCGATGGGCTTTGCTGTGGCTTTCATAATCAGGATAGCCTTTTTTTTTCAAAATTTTTTCTTCACAGGAAAAATAAAGCTTACTATAGTCATTGATTTCGGTAATCATATTTGTATAAACTTTGGGTTCTTTTGTTTCCGCTTTCAGATCAATGAGCTGGTTAAACAATTCAAATATCTTTTTCTGATGAATGTCGATCTCCTCAACATCCACACTGTATTTCGGATCCCATTCTATTTTATCTATCTGTGTCATTTTTATCTCCTTTAAAATTTTTATTTTTCCCAACCCAAAGTGTTCCCAGAACAGTAATGGAAATTATCACGGCAACAACAAGGGCAAATTTTAATCCATTATCTCCAAACCTTGGATAAATCACAAAGGGAACCAGATATCCGTACAAAAACATGTGAAAAATGCCGATGCCGGCAATGCGAACCCATACTCTCTTCATTCAAGCCTCTCAATAAGTCTGTTATGAATATTATCAAATCCACCGTTGGACATGATCAATACAAGATCATTTTTCTTTACAACAGAGACAAGAAAGTCAATCACCCTGTCTGGCGTTTCAAAATGATGGGCCTGACCCCCATTTTCATTGATATCTGCCACCAGTTTGCCTGGAGAAAACCTCTGTTCTTCAGGGATAACTTTTTTCACACATGGGTTACAGATTAATACCAGGTCTGCTTCCGAAAACGCAAGAGGATAGGTCTTCTGAAAAAAATTACGCATACTGGTATTGGTCCTGGGTTCAAACACGGCAATTACCCTGCCCTTTTCATAAAAAGGCTTTACCCCGGCAATGGTTTCCCTTACAGCAGACGGGTGGTGGGCAAAGTCATCCATGACCGTGATCCCCCTTATAACCCCCCTGATTTCCTGACGTCTCTTTACTCCGGAAAAACTGGCAAGGGCCTTTTGTACAATAGCATCAGAAATCCCCAGTTTTTTTGCAGCAGCAATGCAGGCAAGGCTGTTCAGCAAATTATGCCGACCAACAAGCTCTGTTTCAATTTCAAAACTCCTGTCCGGGCCGTGTATATTGGCAAGGGTCTTCCCTGCCCCGGACCTGTGGTCAGAAAACCACCAGTCTCCATCCTGGCCATAGGTCTCAACACTGGTGGCAATATATCCCTCAAGTATAAGATTCAGGTTCTCATTTTCTTTACATGCTATAATGGGGCATTTAATTTTTTGAATAAAAACAGAAAATATCTCCTTTATATGTTCGATATCCCTGAAAATATCTGCATGGTCAAACTCCACCCCTGTAATGATGGTGATAAAGGGATCATAGTGCATGAACTTGGGACCTTTATCAAAAAAGGCCGTATCATATTCATCCCCCTCTATGACCATATAATCGCCTTTACCGATCTTAAAGCTGGAATTAAAATCCTTTAAAATTCCTCCAACCATGAAAGAGGGCTCAAGACCGGCTGTCTCCAGCAGATGGGCCATGATGGATGAAGTGGTTGTCTTGCCGTGGGTACCGGTGACAAGTATTATTTTCTTGTCTGCTGCAATAAATTTATTCACAGCCTGGGGCATGGACAAATAGGGAATTTTTTTATCCAGAACAGCAATTGCTTCCGGATTTTCCCGGGTCACGGCATTACCGATGATCACAAGATCAGGCACATGGACAAAATTTTCAGGATCAAAACCTGAAAAAAGTCTGACCCCTTTTTCTTCAAGGAAATCACTCATTGGGGGATAGACATTTTGATCCGATCCCGTGACCTCATATCCCATTTCCTTTAAAATACAGGCAAGGGTTCCCATGCCCGTGCCGCAGGCAGCAACCAGAT
>JAOZST010000164.1:5695-8395 GCA_029939535.1 Desulfobacteraceae bacterium
GTTTTATCTGTTTTGGTTTAATCTGTTTTGGTCCCATCATCAAAGGGTTGCCATGACTGCCCTGGCAGCTTCAATGGTTTCCTGGATATCTTCATCACTATGGGCCAGGGAAACAAAGCAGGCTTCAAACTGGGAAGGCGCAAGATAAATCCCCTTGGCCAACATGCCCCGGTAAAACCGGGCAAATCGTTCCAAATCACAGGTTTTTGCATCTTCAAAATTGTATACCTTCTGGTCTGTGAAGAAAAAACCTGCCATGGATCCCATGTGTCCGGTTTGAAAAGGAATACCAACATCATCTGCCGCAGCCTGCAATCCCGTCATCAATGCATTTGTCTTCCTATCCAGTTCAGCATAGACAGCATCATCCTGGAGTGCAGTTAAAGTTGCGATACCGGCTGCCATGGCCAAAGGGTTCCCGGACAAAGTCCCTGCCTGGTAAACAGTTCCCATTGGAGCTATTTGATCCATTATCTCTTTTTTCCCGCCATAGGCACCCACGGGCAGTCCACCGCCAATGACCTTGCCGAAACAGGAAAGATCCGGAGTGATATTAAAAAGTCCCTGGGCAGATCCTTTGGCAACCCGAAAACCGGTCATGACTTCATCAAAGATCAGCACAGCTCCATGTTCAGATGTAAATTCCCGCAAAGTTTCAAGAAAACCATCTCTTGGAGGGACCATACCCATGTTACCGCCAATAGGTTCCAGGATAACTCCAGCTATCTGATCCCCTTTTTCCTTCATAAGCTTTTTAAAACCTTCTATATCATTGTATGCCATGGACAGAGTATTTGAAATTACTGACTCCGGCACTCCCGGACTTCCAGGAATACCAAGTGTTGCAACACCGGATCCCGCAGCCACCAGCAGGGTATCGGCATGGCCGTGATAACATCCATCAAATTTAACAATAATATCCCGGTCTGTATACCCACGTGCCAGGCGGATGGCACTCATTGTAGCTTCAGTACCTGAATTTACCATGCGGATCATGTCCACCGAAGGCACCATGTCAACAACCAGCTGAGCCAGTTCAGTTTCCAGGGCAGTGGGAGCCCCAAAACTGGTTCCGGTTTCCAATACCTTTTCAAGAGCTTTAATCACCCCTTGCGGTCTGTGACCCAGAATCAGCGGCCCCCAGGAAAGAACATAATCAATGTAGGAATTTCCATCAACATCATAGAGACGGCTTTTGTCGCCCCTTTCAATAAAAACAGGTTCCCCGCCAACAGACCCGCAGGCCCTGACTGGAGAATTAACACCACCTGGAATAAGCTCTTTTGCCGCTTTAAACAGCATATTTGATTTTACATTTGTCATATGATTGCCCCTTATATAATTTATATACTGGTCTTTGATCCTTAAACCATTGAATATATCAGACCTGTATT
This sequence comes from Desulfobacteraceae bacterium, assembly GCA_029939535.1. Classification (GTDB taxonomy): domain Bacteria; phylum Desulfobacterota; class Desulfobacteria; order Desulfobacterales; family Desulfobacteraceae; genus NBML01. The sequence continues at coordinate 7,090 of JAOZST010000164.1, forward strand.
TAAGGGGCAACCGCTTTATTTCTCCATTCTTTAAAACACAAAAAAACATTGACATCCCGAAGTATCACTGCTATTTTTCCTGGCGTTAAATTAATGGGCCGTTAGCTCAATTGGTAGAGCAACTGACTCTTAATCAGTAGGTCCCGGGTTCGATCCCCTGACGGCCCACCATTAATAGCAAGGCTCTTAGCGATTTTCGTTAAGAGCCTTGTTGCTTCTATGTGAGACTCTGTGTGAGAAAATCATTCAAAACCCCGATCCAAACAATCAACGGCAACACGCTCGCCCTCCCCTATCGAATGAAGGTAGATCTCCGTTGTTAGCCTGTTTTCATGCCCAAGTATTCTCTGGACGGTCCCTATCGGAACATTATCATGATCAAGCATAGATGCACCGAAGTGTCTTAGGGCGTGATACCGAAAATACTTCACCCCAGCTTTATTACATAGAGTCGTCATTATCTTCTTTCGGTCTCTGAAAGGTCCTTCCACCCATTCCCCAATTTTTCTGCTCCAGTATCTGTGCCAGAAGATCCAGGGTTTACTTTTGTCACGGTCTTTGTACCTTTGGGAAAGAATACCGAATAATTTTTTATTCAATGGAATACGTCTCGGAGTTAAATGCCCGCCTTTTTTCTTCCTTGTATATAAAACCAGGTATTTACCATCCAAATTGACGTCACTCCATTTCAGTCGGTTAATCTCACTCATCCTACCCATGGAACAAATCATCGTCCAGAGGTAATCTTGGATAAACGGATCTGCTACCGCAATAACCTTGATCACATCCTCTTTGGGGGGAACATACTTCTCTTTCTTGTCCACCGGAAAAAATTCTATGCCTACTGTCGGGTTGTTTAAAAACCAGGTTCTTGGGGCTTTAATCCCGAAGTTAAAAAGGCTCCTCAACAAACGTAGCTCTTTATTGGCTGTGATTGCTGAAACCTCTCTTTTCCGTTTCAGAAGAAAAGACTGCACCATATCAACAGAAATATCATCACATTTCATTTCTTTCCAAAATGAACACCACCGTCTGGCATAATAAATGTGGTCAGTGTAATGCTTTTCTGAATTATATTCCTTTATATGGTCAAGCCGCCTATTCACCAAGTCCAAAAATGTCATGTCTGTTGATATTGCTTCCGTGATCATCTGAATTTCCGGGTTTTGTTCTGCCTCCTTTCTTTTGGCCTCTGCTTGCTTGGCCTCTTTTTTGGTTTTGAACCATGTTCTTGTGTAACGTTTTCCTTTCAGGGTGAAGTCGTACCTCCACCCCTTTCCTTTGACAAAATATAAACTCATAGAGG
>JAOZST010000037.1:0-26416 GCA_029939535.1 Desulfobacteraceae bacterium
CATTCACGCAGAACATAAAAGCAAGAAGTCTTCCCGGTAATAACACATATAGCCAATTGACATTTTGGCATAAAAAAAGGACCTTGGAAAACTCCAAGACCCTCTTTGTTATTGGTCGGGACGGCAAGATTTGAACTTGCGACCACTTGTCCCCCAGACAAGTGCGCTACCAGACTGCGCTACGCCCCGATTGAAACAAGGGGTATCTATCACTTCTTTTGACTGATGTCAAGAAAGAAGTGGGGGAAATCCAGCGTATCTAGTTTAAAATTATAATTTTTTTTATGAATATAATTTTAGCATAAATCAGTTCTTGACAAGATAGTACGCATACGTATGATTTGGATCAAAACAATATAGGAGAAAAGTAAAAATTAATTATACCAGCCCCCCCCGGACCCGGACTACCCGTATTATTTAATTTCCCGAGCAACACTTGCTGTCACCTCCTATTTAAAAAAAGGGTTTGCCTACAATTGGATTTACCTGTGCCTATACACCGATTCCTTTAGGAGAAAAACCAATGTATTTCCTTGGTATTGATATCGGTGGACAGGACAGCAAGGCAATAAGCCTTGATCCTGACGGGAATGTAATGGATTTTGCCATGAATGATAAATGCGCTGCTGGAACCGGCCGATTCCTGGAAGCCATGGCAAGGGCCCTGGAAGTGGATATCAATGAATTGGGAGATCTGGACAAGGGGGCAAACAAGCGATCTTGTTCTTAGCAGCATGTGCACTGTGTTTGCTGAAAATGAGGTGGTCCATTTAGTATTCAGCATTTTAAGCACCACATCCATACCTAACAAATGACCGGGGGTTCCTTGGCTTTAAAACTGCGGATATACCATGGGGCAGATTTGTATTCTAAATTTTTAAGGCCTTTTGTTTCCAGGGAAGCCACGGCAAGCACAAAGGTGTGATAATCAATTTCAATATCCTGCCAGCCAAGGTATTTCAGGCGTTTGTTTGCCTGGCTGTGTGACATGTCCGGATTAATCAAAAAAGCATTGACAAGGCTTCGTATGAAACCGGGGATTAAAGCGGTCTCAACACCATTTTCAACCAGTTTATGAATGAGTTTTTGATCAATCATCGTCATGGTAATTGCCTTGGGTTAAATTGATTTTGAGGTAATTCAAAGAAAGAGAACTGTATTCAATTTAGATAGATAATAGTAAAAATTGACAACCCAGTCAATCAGAATTAAAAAAGGTTTCACTTTTCTATTATTCAAACCAATGGTATTGTCTTCCCAATACAAAAACTGGAGAAATACAGAAACTGGAGAAAAAATAATGACCACAGTTATTTCCAAGAAAGAAAGCCTGGCTCTTTTAAAGCTTGCAAGGGAATATATTGCAGGGGAATTTGGGGGGAAAAGCCCTGATATAAAAGGCATTTCCAAGGAAATTTCCAGGGATGTTTTAAGACAAAAACGGGGTGTTTTTGTTACTCTTCACAAAAAAGGGGAACTCAGAGGATGCATTGGAAATATTGAGCCAGTAAAAACACTTGAAAACGGTATCCGGGAAAATGCGATATATGCAGCATTTAAAGACAGCCGGTTTACACCCCTGACAATAGATGAACTTCCCAGGATTGATATTGAGATCAGTATCCTGACTCTGCCTGAAAAAATGATCTATAAAAATATCCAGAATCTGGTTTCCAATCTGGTTCCAGGTGTGGATGGCGTGATAATTGAAAAAGATCATCACAGGGCAACATTTTTGCCCCAGGTATGGGATCAACTCCCTGAACCCGAGGCTTTTCTAAGCCAACTTTGCACCAAGGCAGGCCTACCGGCAAGGGAGTGGGAAAAAGGAACCTTGACCCTTCATACCTATCAGGTTGTCTCTTTTGGAGAAACAGACAAAATTTGATCTTACAAAAACCAGAATTTCATAAATCAGCAATTTATAAAATACAGCTGCCACAATCTACCTAATTTCATGATGAGATCAATTCCAGGGCCAATTCAGACCACAGTTCCATATTTAATTGAATCAAATCACTTGTATTAGTCCATTGGAACATGGAAAGTTCAGGGCCTGGGGAATAAGCCCCTGGAGTCTTGGTGAGAATCCTGAACACTGCACCTAAATGCACCTTGCCTACACTGGTAATATCTTCGCTGATAATTCCAGAGAACTCTGCCATATCCTGGTCTGGCCTTTTGAACAACTCCTCTTCCAGCTCCCGTTCCATCCCGGACATCAGAATATCCTTGAATGAAGATTGCTGATTCTGCTGATCAACCGGGTTGATATGCCCCCCAATTCCCAGGGACCAGAGGTCATGGAGCCGTTCTTCGCTTCCCTGGCGGTTATAAATGGCTGTCCTTTCCAGGTCATGGGTCTGTAAAACAATATAGGGAATCACCTGCTTTAAAGTTGAATCATTTTCCGCCTCAAAACGATTTACAAATTCAAAACCACTCAAGGTGCATTGTTCAATAAATTTCCCAAGATCCATGGGCACAATACTTTTTTCTGCCACCCATGACCCGGGCAGACGATCTCGATGGATGCACAATATTTTTTCTTTTTTATTCATAAACAATATCCTTGAATAATAGTTGGCACATCAGGCCTTTTACCATAATTTCCATTGAAAGAAAAAGAAATCTATTTTCCCTATACAAACACAGGTAAAAACAGATATGGATAAGGCAATTTTCATGGTGATTTTTATTTTTCCATGGTATTTGAGACATAAGATATAAACCACTAAAAGGAAATTTTCATGTTATTTTTAAATAAAAAAGATATAGGAAAAATTGGGCAGGAAGTAATTCAAAATGCAGTTAAAAAAGCCTATGAACTTATTTTGGACAAATCCTATAACATGCCTGATCGAATGCATGTGGGAGACGGGCAAAACACACTTTTGCTTATGCCCTGTTTTACCAAAGAATTTTTCGCAACAAAACTGGTCTCTGTTTTTCCCAATGCCAATGAATTTGATCAGCCTGCTGTTAATGGAGTTATGGTCCTGTCAGATAACAAAAGCGGCCAGCCCCTGGCCATAATGGATGGTGCTGCCATCACAGCGGAAAGAACCGGGGCCGTGGGAGGATTGGGAGTATCTTTGCTGACAGAGCCAAACCTTGAAACAGCAGGCATCCTCGGAGCTGGGGTCCAGGGACTCAGCCAGGCAAGATACCTTCTATTTAACCGGAAAATAAAAAAATTATGGGTTGGAGATCTTAATTTAGAAGCAGCCGAAAACATGGCGGCAATCCTTAAAAAAGAATTTCCCCTGGTAATCTATGGGGTCACAAAAGACTCTGAAACCCTGGTAAAGGAATCCCAGCTCGTTATTGCAGCCACCACCAGCACCCAGCCTTTATTTAAAGATGATAAAGCCCTTGTAAAAGGAAAAACATTTATTTCCATTGGGTCTTTCAGGCCTGACATGAAGGAATTTCCAGATGCAGTTATTTTAAATGTTGATCATGTATATGTGGATACTTTATTTGCAGCAAAAGAATCCGGAGATATTTGTATTCCCCTGGAAAACAAAATTATAAAACCTGAAAAAATAAATTCCTTTGCAGATCTGGTTGGTACACAAATACCATTGAAAAATAAAACCTGTTTCTTTAAATCAGTGGGCATGGCATTGTTTGATCTGACAGTGACGTCTGCTGTTTATGAACTGGCTTTAAAGGAAAACATCGGCCAGACACTTGATTTTTAAAATAATTAGCAAAATATTTGATTTGCAGGGAAAGAAAAAAATGGAGCGGGAAACGGGAGTTGAACCCGCGACTTCGACCTTGGCAAGGTCGCACTCTACCACTGAGTTATTCCCGCTCAGCAAAAGTGTGCTTTTTCTACTTTAAAACCATGTCCTTGTCAAGAACATATTAAAAATTAGTTTACAAATAATGGAAAAATAAAAATGAAGAATGTACTGGTCACAGGGGGAGGCGGTTTTCTGGGAAAGGTTATTGTACGAAAACTGCTTCAAAAAAGGCTAAAGGTCACTTCTTTTTCCCGTCAATGGTATCAAGATCTTGATGACATGGGTGCTGCACAGATCCAGGGTGACCTGTCCGATAAAACCGTTGTCATAAAGGCATTACAAGGCATGGACACGGTTTTCCATGTAGCGGCAAAGCCTGGGATATGGGGAGACTTTGAGACCTATTATTCAGCCAATGTCCAGGGAACCAAGAACGTTATAGAGGCTTGCCTCACAAACAAGGTTGAATGCCTGATCCATACCAGTTCCCCCAGTGTGATTTTTAACGACTCAGACATGGAAAATGTGGATGAGTCCGTGCCCTATCCTGATACTTATCTGGCTCCCTATCCCGAGACAAAGGCCATGGCTGAAAAACTGGTTGTAAAGTCTGCTAAAAAGGGATTGCCTGCCATCATTCTCAGGCCTCACCTGATCTGGGGGCCTGAAGACAACCACATGGTTCCCGGCATTATCTCCAGGGCCAAACGTCTGAAAAGGATCGGCCCTAAAAATGATCTGGTTGATTTCATTTATGTGGACAATGCAGCTGATGCCCATATCCTTGCAGCTGAAAAACTTTTGGCCAGTCCCTGTCTTTCCGGAAATATATATTTTATCAGCCAGGATGAACCCATTTCAAAATGGGTAATGGGTAATGCCTTTCTTGATGCTGCAGGGCTGCCGCCCATTAAAGGACAGGTTTCTGCCAGAACCGCCTATGCAGCTGGCTGGCTGTTTGAAGTTATTTATAAAACATTTGGCATAAAAAAAGACCCTCCAATTACCAGGTTTGCCGCCAAAGAGGCAGCAACATCCCATTGGTTTGACATATCCAGGGCAAAAAAGGATCTTGGATATGCACCTGCAATCTCAACCAAAGAAGGGCTTAAACGATTAAAAATATGGCTTGATGGGGAAGGGAGGCAGCTTTATATCCTTAAAAACTCCTCTGGAGAACGGAAATTAAAAGATATTTAGGATTATTGTTGTAATATTATGACCTTGGAATATTAGGGCGTTGTAATATTAAAAAATTCTTTTATCTCCCCTTCCCTGCGCTGGAGCTGGTCAATGGTCAGGCGCAGGATAGATTCATTCACCCCAATTTTTTTTGAAGCATTTTTAATGGTTACAGGCACTGGATTGCAACTGTGCCCGATTCCTGCTTTTTGTGTTAAATAGTCTGCAAGATTTATTATCATGGCTTGATGTCTGAATTTTACAGGAGAAGACTCTGGGGTGTGATGAAACCGAACCGGAATCATAATGGATTGGGGGAAATTCCATCGTTTCATCAACAGGGCGGACAACATGGCATGGTCCAGCTTAAAAACAGCATTTTCAGCAAAATATAATGGCTTTTTATTCTCCATTGCAAACTGCCTTACCTTTAAATACTCCTCTTTAAAATACATGGAAAAAATAATCTTTCCCATGTCATGGAGAAGAGCAGGTATAAAGATTTTGTTTGCAATGGCAGGATTTGTTCTTTTGGCCAGCTCCTTGGATACGGTTGCAACCCCAATGCCATGTATCCACAGAGCTTTCAAATCCAGGGTTAATTTTGATTTCTCCATAACAGCCGAAAGAACCCCCATGCCAAGGGCAATACCGATAATCTCATCGAACCCAATTATAGTGATGGAGCGTTTTATGGTTTCAACTTTTGTCTTTTGGGCATAATAAATTGAATTGGAAAGCCTTAACAGCTTGTTGGTCATTCCCTGATCATAGGAAATAACATCTGCAAGTTCTGCAGTCGTGGTTTTTTTATTGGATGCCGCACTTATGATTCGGTCTATAACCACAGGGAGTGTTGGTATATCACTCTCCTTTTTCTGGACCATTTTAAGAATTTCAGTTTTTACGTCCATCTATTCCTTTTGACCAAATCTAAAAAATTAATGAAACCGGGTAATATTTATATTTCCCCTGGATTGCATTTCATCAAATTTTTTCCTGAGAAACCTTTTAAACCTGTTTCGTGTCACCGGCCAGAGCAGCAGCAGCCCAAATACATCTGTCATAAGTCCTGGAGTTATCAACACAAGTCCGGCTATCAAAATGATCAAAGCATCCATGAGATCCTCTGCCGGCATAAGGCCCTGTTGAAGGTTCATCCTAACCTTGAGCATGGTGTTCATACCCTCCATGCGGGCAAGCCAGGCACCTGCAAATCCAGTCAATATTACCAGTAGAATAGTATTGAAACCTCCTATAATTGTCCCTACTTTTATTAAAAGATAAAGTTCAATAACCGGTATGAGTGTAAAACATAAAAAAAGTCGAAGCAGCATTTTATTTCTCCCAAAGGGGTTTATATCTGTTTGAATAATGATACTGGAACCATCTTTGTCAAGCTAAAACTAAAGCGCCTTGTCAGCTGAAATCCTGCCGACCAGTTCTTTGAGAAGCTTGGCAGCCACCATGGCAGTAACTGACCCATAATCCCGTTCAGGATTATATTCCACGATATCACCTCCAATAATATTGCCCTTTACCTGATGAATGATATCAATTACCTGGCGGGTGGTAAAACCTCCTGGCTCATGGTGGGAAACACCCGGTGCAAATGCCGGATCCAGGCAGTCCATATCAATGGAAAGATAGACAGGGCCCTGAAATTCCATCTTTTTGAGCCATTCAGTTCCATCTTTCATTTCCATAACTTCAACGCCCAGCCTTTCTGCCTGGGTTCTCTGATGGCCGTTGATAGTTCTGATTCCTGCCTGGACAAGGCGTTTGGCCATTTTCTTCTCCATTATCCTGGCAAAGGGGCATGCATGGGAAAAAGGATTGTTATCAAGGGTATCGTAGAGATCTGGGTGGGCATCCAAATGTAAAATATTCAGGGAGTCATAATTATCTGCAAAGGCTTTAAAAACAGGGAATGTAATTGAATGATCTCCACCCAGGGAAATTATTCCGGCTCCTTTTTTAAGAAGTGTGTCCACGATATTGGTAATGGCATTAAAGCCAGATGTAGTATCAGCACAGTCCAGATCCCCCATATCATACAGGCTGCTTATACTGCCCAGGTCAATACCATGTTCTGTCCATAGGTTGGATGAATCGGAAAAATAGTTTTCCCGTATCCGGGAAGGAGCCAGTGCCGGGCCTCTTCTAAAAGAGCTGTTGGCATCAAAAGGGATACCAAGAACACAGATACTTTCCTGGTCAATGGTATAATTATCTCTATTATAATGGCCAATGGGGTCAGAATTACTGGAAAACTGACTAAAGGACTCCTGGCTAATGGACTTTAGATAAGGGATAAATGATTTCATTGTTTTTTGCTTTCAAGGGAAAAGGGTATAAAGATTGTTTTGGATTCCAGATATTGGAATCCATTTTTCTGGCAACAGAATTTTTTATTTTTTTTAAAAAACTATCTCTGGAGATTTCAACAGCTCCCATTTTAAGAAGATGATCTGTGGTAACCTGGCAGTCAATCAAATCAAAACCATGAAATGTTAAATGATGTGCAAGTGCCACAAGAGCAATCTTGGAGGTATCGGTTTCAAAGCTGAACATGGATTCCCCAAAAAAAGAGCCCCCGACACAAACCCCGTAAAGACCTCCTACCAGTCTATCCTGATGCCAGATTTCAACGGAATGGGCATACCCAATTTCATGGAGTTTGATGTAGGCATATATCATTTCATCCACCAGCCAGGTTCCATGTTCGCCTGAACCCCTTGGTTTTGAACAGGATACAATGGTTTGTTCAAAGGCATTGTCCATTGTAATCCTGAAAGGAACTTTTTTTATCTTTTTTTTCAGACTCCTGGAAATTCTAAGGCTTCCAGGAAACAATACCAGCCTTGGGTCTGGAGACCACCACAAAATGGGTTCATTATCTGAAAACCATGGGAAAATACCGTTTTGATAGGCAAGCAAAAGCCTTTTGGTGCAAAGATCTCCTCCAATGCAGAGGAGACCGTCAGACCTTGCAAGCCATGGTGGCGGGAATTCAATTTTTTCTGATAACCTGAAAAGGGGCATTCAGCTTTTAAAATTAAAGGTTAGTTCTTCATTCCTCAGGCCAATGGATATTTTTCCCCCTTTTTCAAGTCTGCCAAAAAGAATTTCATCTGTGAGCTTATCTTTTATGCTTGTCTGGATGAGCCGGCCAAGGGGTCTTGCTCCGAATTTAGGATCATGCCCTTTTTGCGCCAGAAAGGTTCGGGCTTTGGAAGAATACCCCAGAGAGATTCCCTTTAACTTGAGCATTGTTCTCAATTCCCTCATATTCTTGTCCACAATCATTTCCATAATCGCTTCTGATAAATGGTTAAACTGAACAATGCTGTCAAGGCGGTTTCTGAATTCAGGGCTGAATGTTTTTTCCACGGCCTTCATCCCCTTTGAGTCAGCATTTGCAATCTGGGAACTAAATCCTATGCTGTTGACACTCATCTCCCTGGCTCCTGCATTGGAAGTCATGATAAGAATCACATTCCTGAAATCAGCAGACTTGCCGTTGTTGTCTGTCAAGGTTGCATAATCCATGACCTGAAGCAGGATATTGTATAGATCCATATGGGCTTTTTCAATTTCATCCAGCAACAGCACAGAATGGGGATGTTTTCGAATACTATCGGTTAAAAGACCTCCCTGGTCAAATCCCACATAGCCTGGAGGCGCACCAATTAATCTGGAAACCGCATGCTTCTCCATGTATTCACTCATGTCAAATCGTAAGAATTCAATGCCCATATTGGAAGCCAGCTGCTTGGCCACTTCCGTCTTACCTACACCAGTTGGGCCCATGAACAGAAAAGACCCAATGGGGCGATCCGGAGCGGCCAGCCCGGCCCTGGATCTTTTAATGGCAGTGGCCAGGGTATTAATGGCATCGTCCTGGCCGTAAATAACCTTAAAGAGTCTTTCTGGCAAGGATTCAAGGTTTGCCTTATCCGTTGATGTCACACTGGTGACAGGCACCTTGGCAATCTTTGCCACAATGGTTTCTATATCTTTTGTGCTGACATTTTTGCGTTTACCCGCCCCCTTAAGGCGAAGATAAGCGCCGCTTTCATCAATCACATCAATGGCCTTGTCCGGCAGCAACCGGTCATTAATATATTTGTCAGACAATTTAGCTGCTGTTTCCAGGGTTTTATCTGAATACTTCAGATCGTGGTGTTCCTCGTAATAGGGCCGGAGTCCCTTTAAAATCTCAAAGGTTTCATCCACAGTGGGTTCTGAGACTTCTATTTTTTCAAAACGCCTTGAAAAGGCCCGGTCTTTCTCAAAATGATTTTTATACTCTTCATAGGTAGTAGTTCCAACACATTTAATATCCCCTGAAGAAAGAGCTGGTTTCAGGATATTTGAAGCATCCATTGAGCCGCTGGTAGTAGCTCCTGCACCCACAACCGTATGAATTTCGTCAATAATCAGAAGAGCATTTTCCTTTTTTTCCAGGGCATTAATTACATCCTTGAGTCTTTGTTCAAAATCACCCCTGTATTTGGTTCCGGCAAGAAGAGCGCCCATGTCCAGGGAAAAAAGTTCACAGTCTGCCAGAAGATCCGGCACCTGTTCATCATTTATTTTCAAGGCAAGGCCTTCGGCAAGGGCTGTTTTACCCACACCTGGGTCACCCACCAGAATGGGATTATTTTTTCTCCTGCGGCAAAGCACCTGCATGACCCGCTCAGTTTCATTCTGGCGGCCGATGAGAGGATCAATTTTTTTATCCCTTGCCTTTTTCAGCAGATCTGTTGTAAAGGCTTCCAGAGGATCTTTTTTCTTTGGTCGTTTGGTCTTGGGGTCTGCCTGGGGAAACATTTTATGGGATGGATTTGGACTGGGGTTTGATTTTTTTTCACTCTTCGTTGAATGGGAAATATGTTTGAGCACATCCAGCCGGGTTATTCCTTCCGACTCCAGATAAAAAGCTGCATGGGAATCTTTTTCCTGGAAAATTGAGGCAAGAATATCCCCAAGATTAACCTCACTTTTTTCCGCTGACCTTGCATGGTTGATGGCCCGTTGTATCATCCGCTGGAAACCAATGGTCTGTTGAAGGACATACTCTTCCTGGCTTTCTATTTTGGTTAATTTTTCTTCAAAGAATTTTTCCAGTTCATCTTTTATCTGCCCAGGGCTTCCACCACATTTTTCAATGGTTTCCAAGCCGCTTTCATGGTTAAGGATTGCATAAAGAACGTGTTCAACACATACATACTCATGCCTTCTTTTCTTTGCTTCCCGTACGGCAAAACCGAGAGCTGTACTGAGTTCTTTGCTTATCATAACCCTACTCCTTTTCCATTGTACTTTTTAAGGGATAACCTTTATTTCCGGCCAGATTGTGCACAGTATCCACTTTTGTTTCTGCAATCTGCTTTGGATAGATACCACACACTTCTTTTCCCCTATTATGTATATTAAGCATCATTTGTGTCGATTTTTCAAGAGATTTCCCAAAAACTGTTACAAGAATTTCCACTACAAATTCCATGGTTGTATAATCGTCATTATGCAGAATGACCTTATACATGGGAGGTTTATCCTTTTTGGATTTTGATGATATCCCTTTTTTTATTTTTGAATCCGTGGACGTCATAATCTATTCCTAGGACATACAGCATTTTTTATATTTTTTACCGCTTCCGCAGGGACAGGGATCATTTCTTTGTACTTTCTGGCTACTGCGTTTAACAGGTTTCTTTATGGCTGGTTCATCTGAATGGGAAAAGGTCAGGTCCCTTTGTTCATTTTTTTTCATTTCATTAACATTGGAGGACTCGGCAATCTGAATTTTAAACAGAATATCAATGATCTCCTCCTTGATCCTTTCCATGAGGTCATGGAACATCTCAAAACCTTCTTTTTTGTATATACGCAAAGGATCCTGCTGGGCATATCCCCGAAGTCCAATACCTTCTTTTAAATAATCCATGGACAATAAATGTTCTTTCCATCTGGTATCAACGGTCTGTAAAATAACAAACCTTTCCAGCTGTCGCATCTGCTCTGCTTCAACAAGGGCTTCTTTGGCAAGGTAATGCTCCTTTGCCTTTTTAAAAATAAAATCCGACACCTGGTCCTGGGATTGATTCTCTGTAACAGCCAGGCCAATATCCACTGGAAAATTAAATAATTTGTTTACACTGTTTTCAAGGCCCTTTATATCCCAGTCCTTAATGGGTGTTTTTTCAGTGGAAAATTCACTCACCAGGTCATAGGCCTTGTCTTCCATCATTTCAAGGACCACTGATTTCAGATCACTCTCCTCCAGTGCCTGACGGCGCTGGCGGTAAATCACTTCCCTCTGCTGATTCATGACATCATCATATTCAAGAAGATGTTTCCTGATTTCAAAATTATGGCCTTCCACCTTGGACTGGGCATTTTCAATGGCCTTGGAAATAAAAGAATGTTCAATATGTTCCCCTTCTTTAATTCCAAGTTTATCCATGACCGCATGGATTCTGTCCCCGCCAAATATCCGCAGAAGGTCATCTTCCAGGGACAGATAAAATCGCGAGCTGCCCTGGTCCCCCTGTCTTCCTGAACGCCCCCTGAGCTGGTTATCAATACGCCTGGACTCATGCCTTGAAGTACCAAGGATATGCAATCCCCCCAGTTCCTTGACACCTTCCCCAAGCTTGATATCCGTACCCCGGCCAGCCATATTGGTGGAAATGGTTACAGCCCTTTTTTGTCCGGCATTGGCAATAATTTCAGCTTCTGCCTTATGGTGCTTGGCATTTAATACATTATGGGGGACCCCTTTTTTCTTGAGTTTTCTGCTCAGGTCCTCGGATACGTCAATGGAGATGGTACCCACAAGCACTGGCTGGCCTTTCTTGTGGAGGGCAATTATCTCATTGATTGCTGCGTCATATTTTTCTTTCTGGGTTTTATATATGAGATCTGGAAAATCATCCCTGATCATGGGTTGATTGGTGGGGATCACCACCACATCAAGGTTATAGATTTTTTTAAATTCAGGAGCTTCGGTTTCAGCTGTTCCGGTCATACCGGACAACTTGTCATACATCCTGAAAAAATTCTGAAAGGTTATGGAAGCCAGGGTCTGGTTCTCATTTTCAATCTTAACATTTTCCTTTGCTTCCAGGGCCTGGTGCAGGCCTTCACTGTAACGCCTGCCTGTCATCAGACGTCCGGTAAATTCATCAACAATGACCACCTGATCGTTTTTAACAATATAATCTGTATCACGCTTAAACAGGATGTGGGCTTTAAGGCCCTGGTTTAAATGATGAAGCATTTCAATACTGGCTGGATCGTATAAATTATCCACATCCAATAGTTTTTCCCCTTTGGCAATACCCTCTTCGGTCAGGGAAACGCTTTTGGATTCCTCATCTACGGTATAATCAATTTCCTTTTTAAAGGCCGGGATAATGGAATTAACCTGGATATAAAAATGGGTTGATTTTTCAGTGGGTCCTGAAATAATCAGGGGAGTTCGAGCCTCATCAATGAGAATAGAGTCCACTTCATCAACAATGGCAAAATTAAGATTGCCCTGGGCAAGGCTTTCCTTTTCAAACTTCATATTGTCCCGGAGATAGTCAAACCCGAACTCATTATTGGTGCCATAGGTGATATCAGCTGCATAGGCTTCTTTTCTTTCCTGGTCATTTAAACCATGGACCACCACCCCAACACTCAATCCCAGAAAATTATAAATCTGGGCCATCCAGTCAGCATCACGCTGGGCCAGGTAATCATTTACCGTTACGATGTGTACCCCTTTGCCGGAAAGGGCATTTAAATAGGCTGGAAGGGTGGACATAAGGGTTTTACCCTCACCGGTTTTCATTTCAGAAATGGCCCCATGGTGAAGTGTAATCCCGCCGATTAACTGTACATCAAAATGGCGCATACCAAGGGTTCTGACAGAAGCTTCCCTTACCAGGGCAAAGGCTTCAGGCAAAATATCATCCAGAGACTCGCCTTTTTCAACCCTGTCTTTAAATTCAAGGGTTTTCCGGGCAAAGTTTTCATCAGTCAAAGACTGCATTTCAGGCTCAAATCCGTTGATTGCATCTATGATGGGCTGAATCTTTTTTAACAGCCGGTCGTTACTGGAGCCAAAGATCTTTGTGAAAAAATTAAGTACCATTTATATTTTACCTATCCTTTTACCTAATCCATTAAATATGAAACATTAAAATCGCATGTAAAAATCAAAAATTATACAGACATTAAACTTTTCTGTAAAACATATAAGCATTATTCAAGAAAATAAAATAAAAAAATTAAAATAAATTGTTTCTTTCTATGGATAATGATGAAACCGGCAAAGAAAATTGTTGGGACAGGAACTAATTGAGGATATATTTTAAGGGGTTGGCAGGAGTTCCATTGATGCGGACCTCGTAGTGCACATGGGGACCGGTACTTTGACCGGTATTGCCGAGAAGCGCTATGACTTCACCTCTTTTCACATTCTGACCCGGCTTGACCAATATTTTTTTTAGATGTCCGTATTTGGTGACCCTGCCATACCCGTGGTCAATGACGACAAGAAGACCATAATACATTTTATTATCAGCATAGGAGACCTTGCCATCGGCAGTTGAAATAATTTTGGTTCCTATCTTATTTGAGATATCAAGCCCGGCATGAAAGGTCCGCTTGCCCGTGAAAGGGGATTTCCTGTATCCAAACCTGGATGTGATCCATCCGTCCACCGGCCTGATGGATGGGGTAGCAGCCAGAAGATTCTTTTTTTTCTCAAGTTGGCCAATCAGGCTTCCAAAATCCAATACCTGCTGTTTGGCAGCCATAGTTGTCTGTTTCACCTGTTGATGCATTTCCCGAATCAAATTGTTGTGCTTATCCTCCAGGGGAATATCCTGGTACAGATCACTTTCAGAAATTCCACCAATACCGATTAAACCGGATGAGCCTCCAGTTTTTTGTATATCAGCAATAAGCCTTACCTTGGCCTCAAGTTTTGACAAAGTCTCCACCTGATCTTTTAGAACATCAATATTTTTTGCAAAAATCTGAATCTGACTCCTCTGACTGGAAATTTCATTACGCTGGGAATTGACAGTCTGTCTCAATGCTGTGTTGTCAAAGGATAAAGTCTTTAAACGATAATAATCATAACCCACATAGGAAAGGCCGGCACCCGCACCCAGGGCAATAACCATAAAAAAAGCCAGGACCAGTCTGTGGATGGAAAATTCCCTGATATTGGAACTTGAGCCGGAATGGAACCATATTTTTATCTGTTTTTCCATTATCACATTTTTAGTTAGATAATTAATTGGTGTCAATATTTTAGGGCAAAAAGACTATTTTTGTAAACCACAATATTCAACCAATGTGTGATTCTCGCCCTCAAGTCTATGGTCAATAATAGAGCTGATTTTTTCCCAGTCTCCCCTTGCAAGCCCAGCTCCTATTTTTGGATATCCTATTTTTTTTCCTGAAAATTTTTTTTGAATCTTGAAAAAAAGAGCATCAATGGCATTATAATCTGCCAGTACACCTGGCCCTGAATAATGATATTGAATATATCCGTTTATGATTATAAATGTTTTGTTATTCTTCTGAATTTTTGCCTTTGAATAATTACCTAATTTTTTTTTATCCCCTTTTTCAGTTTCCAGATCTGCCTGATATGCGCTGGGGAATTTATCCCTGATCTGCTTTGCAATGCCTGCACCCATGGCACAAAAACAATTGCAGCCGTGAAGGATAATATCAAATTCTCCTGCCAGAGCTTTTTGAATCAGATCACCTTTTACAATGCGCATAGTCCCATCCATTTTTGATCCGGTGTAAGCCGGCTTCTCGAAATAGTTGATTAAAAAAGAATCTGACTCAAAAAAAGCTTTGTTCTGTCGCTCTGGGGGTTATTGAAAAATTCTTCCGGTTCATTTTCTTCAATAATTTCTCCTTCATCCATAAAAAGGACTCTGTGGGCAACACTTTTTGCAAACCCCATTTCATGGGTGACAACAATCATGGTCATTCCGTCCTGGGCCAGACTGATCATAACCTCAAGCACTTCTTTTACCATCTCAGGGTCAAGGGCAGATGTGGGTTCATCAAAGAGCATTATATTTGGTTTCATGCAAAGGCTTCTGGCAATGGCCACACGCTGCTGCTGACCGCCGGACAACTGGCCTGGAAATTTTTGTGCCTGCTCTGCAATCTGAACCTTTTCAAGATAGTACATGGCAGTTTCTTCAGCCTCTTTTTTAGGTACCTTTCGAACCCAGATGGGACCCATGGTCAGGTTTTCAACAATGGTAAGATGGGGAAACAGGTTAAAATGCTGGAACACCATGCCAACTTCTGACCTGACCTTTTCAATGTTTTTAAGATCTTTAGTCAACTCAATGCCGTCAACAACAATTTTTCCCTTTTGATGCTCTTCAAGTCTGTTGATGCATCGAATAAGCGTTGATTTTCCAGATCCTGACGGCCCGCAGACAACAATACGTTCACTCTTTTTGACATCAAGATTGATATTATTTAAAACATGAAAATCTCCATACCATTTGTGCATGTCAGAGATTTTAATAATGGTATCTTCACTTGAGACATCGACTTTGTTTGTTTTTTCTTTGCTCATAAATCATCGCTTAATAAATTAAAGTTATTAAAAATAATATTATAGACCGGTATCAAGTTCTTTTTCCAGTTTTCTGCTGTAGTTGGACATAAAAAAGCAGCATATAAAGTATACAAGTGCAATAAAGAGATATGCTTCTGCTGAAAACCCCATCCATTTGGGCTCAGATAAAACTGACTGGGTTGTCTTTAACAAATCATATAAACCAATAATAACAACCAGGGATGTATCCTTAAAAGCAGAAATCAAAACACTGACAGACGGTGGGATTACAATCTTTAAAGCCTGGGGCAGAATGATCAGTCTCATGGTTTGAGAATAGTTTAAGCCTATTGAATCAGCAGCCTCAAATTGCCCCTGATTCATGCCCTGTAAACCTCCCCTGACCACCTCGGCTATATAGGCCGCAGTAAACAAAATAATTGCCACCTGGGCCCGCAAAATACCATTTATGGATACTCCTTCAGGAAGAAACAAGGGAAAAACAACAGATGACATGAATAATAGACTGATTAAGGGAACACCACGAATCAGTTCAATATAAAAAACACTGAATGTTTTTATCACCGGCATATTAGACTGACGACCAAGGGCAAGAATAATTCCCAATGGATATGCAGCAGTCAAACCAAAAACAGACAATAGCAGGGTCAGGATTATGCCGCCCCATTGTTGAATATCCACAGATTCAAGCCCGAAAATTCCGCCCTTGAGTAAAACCCCCATGATCACTAGGGAAACTAACCAGGTGTATCCAAGATAGACATTCCAATAGTTTCTATTGCGGCTGATAAAAAGCAGGCTGACCAGTAAAACAATGGCAGTGACTGGGCGCCATAAAATATCCTGGGGATAAAACCCAAACAAAATAATTTTATAGTTGCTGGTAATAATTGACCAGCACGCACCACTGGATTCCCTGCAGTTTGCCCCGGGAGACCAGCATGCATCAATAAATGCCCATTTAATGAAAGGAATGATTGAAAACCACAATATACTCAGAATGGCAAGGGTAAGAATGGTATTCACAGGACTGCTGAGTAAATTTCCCCTTATCCATCCTATAACCCCTACGCTTGCTATTGGCGGCTTTACAACGGTTTCGATATTTGCATTAGTTTCCATAATAATTTATTTAACCTTCATTACCTTTCCACCAACTTCATTTTTTTGTTGTACCAGTTCATGAAAGCAGAGGTTGATAAGCTAAAGATAAGATAAACAATCATAATCAGCATAACACCTTCTATAGCTTGCCCTGTCTGATTGATGGCCGTTCCGGCAACCGAAACGAAATCCGGATACCCAATGGCGACAGCCAGAGAGCTGTTTTTTGTTAAATTGAGCATCTGGCTTGTTAAAGGCGGGATAATAACCCTCAGGGCCTGGGGCAAAATAATCAGGTTTAATACCTGACCGGGTTTTAAACCAATGGCCATGGCAGCTTCTGTTTGACCCTTGGCAACAGATTGAATGCCTGCCCGGACAACTTCGGCAACAAAGGCTGCCGTATATAAGACAAGACCCAGTAAAAGAGCTGCAAATTCAGGACTGACAACCATTCCCCCTTTAAAGTTAAACCCTTTAAGTTCAGGTACATTCATTTCTGTAGGGGCACCGGCAATGAGCCAGCACACCAAGGGAAATCCAATTAAAAGAAGAAAGGATACCTTAAAAATAGGAAAAATTTTTCCTGTGGCATCCTGGCGTTTTTTTGCCCATTTTTTGATAAAAAAAATCAAGATAGCAGCAAGAACAAATGCAGCTGCCATATATTTATAGGCAGGATGGGCCGCAGGAATACCGAGAATCAATCCCCGATTGCATAAAAACAGACCATCAAATGGATTTACAGCTTGTTTGGGCGATGGCAGCATTTCGTAGAAAAAGGCATACCAGAAAAAAAGCTGTAAAAGAACCGGGATATCCTGGAAAAGCTCAATATACCCTGCAGCACATTTATTGATCAGCCAGTTTTTCGATAACCTGGCAATGCCGACCAAGGTACCTAAAATAACGGTCAAAAAGATGCCTATAAAGGATACCAATAATGTATTTAAAAAACCGACATAAAGGGCCCTCATATATCTGTCTGCAGCCGAATATTCCACCAGTGATTCGCCAATTTCAAATGCAGCCTCATTATTCAGGAATCCAAACCCTGTGGCAATATTTTGATTTTCCAGGTTGGTCATGGTGTTGGACACCAGGTACCAGGCAACAAAGGCAAATAAAAGAGCCGCCCCCACCTGGTACACAATGGATCGTTTATCTGGATCATACCAGAAGGAAATCTTTTCTGAATTTGTTGTATTCATAGCTTTATGCAGTATACTTTCGATGATCCTTTAAAAAAGTACGTTTAAAAAAGTACGTTTAAAAAATATGGTGCAATTTGCATTGCACCATATTAAATTCAAAGTTATAAATTATTTGAATGGGGGAGAATACAGCAGTCCGCCATCTGTCCAGAGAGCATTAAGTCCTCTTTCCAATCCCAGCTGGGTATTCACGCCAACGTTTCTTTCAAAAACCTCACCATAGTTACCCACCATCTTAATGATATTGTAGGCAAATTTATCATCAATCCCAAGGGCTTTTCCATTACCTGCAGTTACACCCAGAAAACGTTTGATCACAGGATTTTTGCTGTTCAGCATCTCATCAACGTTTTTAGAAGTAATGCCCAGTTCTTCAGCATTAATCATAGCCAGAACAGAATAGTTAACAATATCTTTCCACTGGTTATCGCCATGCCTTACAGCAGGAGCCAATGGTTCTTTTGAAATTATTTCAGGAAGGATCATGTAATCTTTTGGGTTTGGTGCTACAGCACGGGTTCCGGCAAGCTGGGATGCATCAGAAGTCAGGCAGTCACAACGACCGGCAAAAAAAGCTTTGGCAAGCTGATCTGTGTTTTCAATAACAACGGGATTCATTTTCATGTTGTTTGACCTGAAATAATCGGCAGCATTCATTTCTGTTGTTGTTCCAGGAAGAACGCAGACGGAAGCGCCATCAAGTTCTTTAGCACTTTTCACACCCAGGTCCTTGCGGATAAGAAATCCCTGGCCGTCATAGTAGTTAACTGTAGCAAAATCAAGACCAAGCTGGGAATCACGGCTTAAGGTCTGGGTACAATTTCTGAAAAGCATGTCGATTTCACCAGACTGCAATGCAGTAAATCTTGTTTTAGCTGTCAAAGGAGTAAATTTTAATTTGTCAGGATTTCCAAAAACAGCAACTGAAACAGCTCTTGCGCAATCAACATCAAGGCCTTTCCAGACACCATTTTCATCGGCTTTACCAAAACCAAAGACACTGCCGTTCACGCCTGCCTGGATAAATCCTTTTGCTTTAACATCTTCCAATGTGCCTGCCATGGCAAATGTAGACACGGCAAGAACGGTAATGCATACGGATAGTACTTTTAATAGCTTCATAGAAACTCCCCTTCATCTAATACTGTTAATGATTTTGAACAATTTAATAAAAATTATTCATTCGGTGATTAAAACAGGTGACTAAAAATAAGTAATTACAACCTTATGTTTATTAACACACCCCCAGTATTTTTCAAGAATTTTAGTAAAAAAAATGTAAAAATCAAAATTTATTTTGAATCTCTATAAATTGCGGGTATGCTGAATACATGGATATGAATACAAAAATCTGTGTGTATGCAAAAATCTTCCGGGAACCTGTAAACACTATATCCCATATGGCCGGTGCACTGGCATCCATTGTCGGACTGACCCTCATGGTTGTGTTTGCCTCCCGGCGGGCAGATGCCTGGCATGTGGTTTCCTTTTCCATCTTTGGAACCAGCCTGGTCCTGATGTACACTTCAAGTTTTTTATACCATGGTTTGCGAATATCTGATCAGGCCCTTCTAATTTTTCGCAAAATAGATCATATCATGATTTTTATTGTCATTGCAGGATCATATACTCCCCTTTGCCTGGTTCCCCTTAGAGGACCATGGGGTTGGAGCCTTTTTGGGCTGGTCTGGGGTATTGCCTTTGCAGGGATTTTTCTTAAAATTTTTTCAATGAATGTTCATAGATGGATTTCCACCCTGATTTACATGATTATGGGCTGGATGTGCGTGTTGGCCATTTATCCTTTGATCAAGACCCTTGAGCCCGTCTGTCTTTTCTGGCTGGCAATGGGAGGATTTTTTTACAGCAGCGGCGCAGTGGTCTATGGACTTAAAAAGCCAAACCCATTCCCGGGCATAGTTGGATTCCATGAAATCTGGCATTTGTTTGTAATTCTTGGAAGCGCCTGCCATTTCTGGCTTTCATTCCGATATTTAATGTATATTAATTAAATTCCCTTGTAATTTATTTTTTTCTTTGTAAAAGTCCTTTTTTTTGGGTGGTATTTTGTATCAGCCATGCTTATCTTCATACTTGGAATTAAAGCAGGGAATAAAATGGAAATATGTAAAATAGAAAAAATAACCAATTGCAAACATTTGAACCTGTTTTCCATCCAATACAGAGACAGGAAGAAAAATAAAAAAAACTGGATGTTTGCATCACGGTCAGATCATCACAACCCCTTCAGCCAGACTCCAGGACTGCCCGATGCCGTTGTAGTGGTTCCTTTTCACAAACAGGAAGAAAAATTGGTAATTATCAGGGAATTCCGGGTTGCCCTGGGAGGATACCAGTATGGATTCCCAGCAGGCCTGGTGGACAAGGGAGAAAGCATTATTCATGCCGGGAAGAGGGAGCTTTTTGAAGAAACTGGTCTGGAAGTCACAAAAATCTTAAAACAAAGCCCATGTATATATTCATCATCTGGAATGACAGATGAAAGCATCAGCCTGTTATTTGTTGAATGCAGGGGAAAACCCAGCAATGAATTCAATGAATTATCCGAGGATATTGAGGTTGTACTGCTTTCCAGAAAAGAAGCATCAATGCTCATGGAAGAACCAGACCTTAAATTTGATGTAAAATCCTGGATTGTGATAAGTATGTTCGCCAATTACGGCATTATCAGTTAAGGAAATAGTAACGTGTTTTCAAATTTTTTATACTTTTTGATCGCCCTTGTTATCTACACATCTTCCGAACTTTTTGATAAAATCCAGGCAGCCGGTTTAAACAGCCTTTACTACACCCTGGTATCAGGACTGCTGTTTGCCTTTGTATGTCATATTTACTTTAAACGGATTTCCAGGAAAAGGACCCACTCCTATTCAGGTATGGACCATGCCATTAATGCTGCTATTTCAAGGCTGTCCATATTGGCCCTGATGCTTTTTGCCGTTAATATTTATTTATACAAGCTTAATATTTTCCTTGCAGACATCCCCTTGCTTAAGCCATTGTTCAAACTCATTCCCACCCTGGAGGCTGTTTTATTTCTGGGACTTTTCCTTTTGTACCTTGTTATTATCTGGAACGCTGCCTATGGGGTCCAGAAAAAATATTTTCCTGGAAACCTGACCAAAAAGAGTTTTGTATTTTCAAACATATCGTTTTCCCTGCCTGCATTGCTGCCCTGGTTCTGCCTGTCCCTGTTTGCAGATATGATTCAGTTTCTGCCCTTTGAGCCTGTTAAGGAATTTTTTAAAACAACCACAGGAGAAATCAGCTATATTCTTGTATTTCTGACTGCTGTTTCTATTTTCGGGCCTGTCCTTATTCGAAAGTTGTGGGGTTGCGCATCCCTGGAACCTGGATATTCAAGAGCCCGCATAGAGGCGATCTGTAAAAAAGCAGGAATGCCATATGCAGATATCCTCAAATGGGAACTTTTCGGTGGAAACATGATTACGGCCGGTGTCATGGGGCTTGTGAGCCGGTTCCGATATATTCTTGTAACCCAGGCCCTGCTTAACTCCTTGAATGATGATGAAATTGATTCGGTGATTCTCCATGAGATAGGCCATGTCCAGAAATTTCACATGGTTTTTTACCTTTTCTTTTTTATGGGGTTTATTGCCTGCAATTTTGTCTTTTTTGAACCCATGATATACCTGCTTTATATTGCCGCTCCTCTGTACAATGGGCTGGCTTTCCTTGGAATTGATAAAGGCAGTGCCCATGCCATACTAATCTGCCTGTTTTTGATTGGCTTTTTTGTGATCTATTTCAGATTTGTATTTGGATTTATCATGCGGAATTTTGAACGCCAGGCAGATCTCCATGTATTTAATTTCCAAAACAATGTTTTCCCCCTTGTATCAACTTTCCATAAAATTGCATCCCTGAGCCGTCAATCCATTGACAAGCCCAACTGGCATCATTTCAGCATTGGCCAGAGGATCCAGTTCCTGGAACAATGCCAGGAACAACCAGAATTAATTGCCCGCCACCATACCAGGGTAAAAAAAATAATTATTGGTTATTTTATACTGATTTTTGCCTTGTTCTACGCAGGATACAGCATTAGCTATGGTTCAGCAAAGGATGCCTTTGGAGAATATATTGCTGGAAAAATTTTATTCCAGCAGCTGGAAGTGGATCCGGAGAATTCAGATCTTTATGTCTTTGTGGGGGACTATTACTACAATGAAAAAAATTATGACAAGGCTGTTGATGCCTATGAAAATGTCATTCAAATCGACAAGAGAAACATCCATGCCCTTAATAACCTTGCCTGGCTGTTTGCCACCTGCCCGGATGACCGGTTCAAGGACAACCCAAGAGCTCTTGAACTTTCCTTAAAAGCCTTAGCAATAAAAAGGGAGGCATATATCCTGGATACCTATGCCGAGGCATTGTTTTTGAATAACCAGATTGAACAGGCAGTTGAGGTGGCCAAAGAAGCCCTTGCCATATCAGAAGATAAAAAATCCTATTACCGGGACCAGGTGAAACGATTTGAAAAACTGCAACACGCCCTTTAGAATCTACCTTGGCAATTAATAAATCCTAATGGGTAAAAAGGCCATTCCTGCCATGTGAAGGACCTCTTTTATCATCCTTCCCTTTCTTGTGGAAACAATAAGGGCCATGGTATCCTGGAGGGAAATTAATTTACCGAAAATTCTTTCAAAGCTTAAATTTTCAACAGGGCCGTTACAGGTATTGGTTATTAAAAACAGCTTCCCATCGGATTTATACCTGGTCTTAAGGCGCCAGACAAAAATCTCGATATTCCGGGCACTGTTATATATGCTTTGCCCGTCCAGAAAATCCAGCATAAAAAGATCACAGTTTTTGCTGTATGATGTATGAACCATAGTATAAAGCCCATACATCATTGCAAATATCCTGTCACCTTTAAATTCAGGTTCAAATCCCAGCAAAATGGCATCAACACTCTCTTTATCTCCAAGGGAGTTAAGGGGCTGGACCGGAGGGCATTGAAATATTCTGGCTATCTGTGAATCAATTGTGGCCCCTGATGTCTTGCCAAGCTCCTGTGAATTCATTTTATACAGTTTGCGGGTCAGGGTTTTCAATAAGGTTGTTACCTGATCCATATGAATCTCAGACACCTGGTTAATATCTGTCTTTGCAAGGTCCTCAATCTGAAAATCTGTGGATGAAGTACATCCGTTCAACAGAAATACAAAAAAAACAGTTGCAATAGAGGTAATGACTTTAATTGGTTTTCCCAAATTTCAATTCTTTGATTCCCAGGTGCATGGTTTTTACAGCAAGCTGAATGCAATGATGCTTTTTTTCAGGGATATTTTCCAACATCTTATAGACATCCCCGTCATTGACTTTCAGGGCATCTTCAAGGTTTTTCCCTTTTACCAGGTCTACAGCTGCCATGGCTGCAGCGATGGCTCCTGCACAACCTGTAATTTCATACCTGACATCATTGATAATTTCGTTTTCATCCATCTTAAGATAGACCCTCATAATATCACCGCAGGACCCTATTTTTTCAGAAACCTGATCGGCATTCTCAATCTGACCCATATATTTTTTCTCAAGATAATAATTAATGGCTGGCTCACCATATCCGGCATGAGTAAGCATTTTACGTTCAGCATCTGTAGATGTAATTTCAGTTATCACGGGTATCCCCTTTGTTCTGCCCTAAACTAAAAAAAATTTGGGCAATAAAATATTCATTTTTTTATGGTTAACTTGCATCCTAAATTAATTAATTTCTTTTTGATGTCAAGTAAAATGGACAATTGATTCAATGAAAGCTGCAAAAATATAAAATTATCGTACATGATTTCTCTACTTGAGCATTAATCAGGAGCCTTTTTTAATTCTGTTCAATGCGACCATGTACGATAACACTACGGAAAATCCTGTAAGACATAAAACACTTTTTTTGAACAAGAACCATATTTTATGGGCTGAACCCGATGAAGATCAGAAATAGCACTTGTGATTCTAAATGGTTATGGTATGCTGCTATAAATAGTCTTTATTGGCGGTCTATTGAAACTAAAAATTTGAAACTAAAAATTATTATTAAA
Organism: Desulfobacteraceae bacterium; assembly: GCA_029939535.1. Lineage (GTDB taxonomy): Bacteria > Desulfobacterota > Desulfobacteria > Desulfobacterales > Desulfobacteraceae > NBML01. Next base: position 23,969 of record JAOZST010000037.1, read on the forward strand.
TTCATTTGTAAACTATATTTGTAAACTATATTTGTAAACTATAGCTGAAACTTAAATTACATTTTCATTGTCATCTTGGCAGAAGGAGATCGCGTCATGAAAGAGTTGATTAAGTATATTGCCCAGGCACTTGTTGATGATCCGGAAAAAGTAGATGTCCAGGAAATCAAAGCCCAGCAGACCCTTGTTCTGGAATTAAGGGTAGCAAAGGAAGACCTTGGCAAGGTTATTGGAAAAAAGGGGAGAACAGCCCAGGCCATGCGGACCATTCTATCATGTGCATCGGCGAAAGAGCAGAAACGTGTGATCCTGGAAATTGTTGAATAAGATTTTTTTCAGAATTTTATCTTTGGAAACGGGATAAAATAACAAATGACATTCCGAGAATTGTAAAACCGACGATTAATAGAGCAGGCCCAGTTGATAACAAATTGAATCGTCAATCAGCCATTTCAAATCCATTCAGAAAGAAATGTCATGCAGGACTTGTTTGATCTCTCGGGGAAAAATGCAATCGTAACCAGTGGCCCCAATGGATAGGTCAGGTTATGGCATTTGCTCTTACCACATCCATTCAGGATAATTAAGTTTGGCCATTAGGCCATAAAAAAAGGCCTTACAAAGAAAATGTTAAAATCTCTGTAAAGCCTTTATTCATATATGGTACCGAAGAGAGGACTTGAACCTCCACGCCTCGCGGCACTAGATCCTAAGTGTAAAAATAGGGTAAAATACAACAAATAAATACAACCGATTTCAACTAAAATTCAATTGTTATTCTTTATTATTTCAGTATCTTGAACAATTCAAAGCAAACAAAAACAAAAAGATGCAAAATAGTTATTAGATTCTAATTTCTGATTTTCGTGTTATTTTGGCAAGAGAATCAGAAAACCTTTTTGGTTCTGGCTTGTCCAGGTTAGGGTAACATGTTTTCGGGTAAATGTTACCCTAATGTTACCCTAAATTTTAAATTTACAAAGGAATGATTCTGTTCAAGGGAAATTATTAACAAATCCTACATTCTGTATGTTGTCCAGAAAGAATATCAGCTATTGGAATATCGATCCTTGTTTCTTCTCCATTGTTGTCTATTTCTTTCATCACATCATCAAAAAAACTTTTCATCTTCTCAGATGAAATCCCTTTGAATGTTGCATGAAAAAGCCTTATCATTCGATCGTTTGACTTATCAATGGTTTGCTTATTATTTTCCCATCTTGAAAGTGTGGATTTGTCGACCCCAATGTACTCCGCAAAAGCTTTTGCGCTTAACCCGGCATTCTTTCGTAAATATTTTATTTCTTGACCTTTAAGAAAAGTTTTCTTTTTAATTAAATAGAGTGCAATCACTAAATTCAATTCTATAATAGCAGGAATAGAAGCAAAATATTCTCCACACTCGCATCGATAAACACTTACATCGCCCAACCAAACATTATCAAGGCCAGACTCAGTATAGTGGTAAAATTCTTTTGATTCTTTCATGTCTGAGTTACATTGGTGACATTTCATAGCATCCCCCTCCTTAGTATACAGTGATACATCTTACTGTATGGCAATGCTCGTAAATACCAGCTATAAACATAAGGTCCTCTCCATCAATATCTTTGCCAATTACCTTGCATTGCCAGCTGTCGAATTCTTTTTTATATTCAATTTCTGTGACCTTGCCCCACAGAAAAACATTTAACACGTCATCTGTGGTAATCTGTCGTTCTTTCATCCGCTCACGACAGTGTACTGATTGCTGAAAACAGCCAATTTGGGCAAACTCACGCAAACATTCTTTTGCTTCGTCTTTTGTCATATTATCGGTTTGAGTTGATCCAAAGTCAACAAAAAAAATGATTTGAAGTCAACTTTTCCATTTGACCACAATATGTTGTACTATTATTAACGACCACATACCATTGATAGAAAAACTTTCAAAATCAAATAAATAATTTTATTATATAATCACATAGTTTCGGCTTGAAGCAAGGGAAAAATTAAAACCCGGCCTATAGTTACCCAGGAGACCGGGACCCTCATGAAAGGAAAATTTATGAACCCCACTGAATGGCCGAACTATTAAAAACCAAATGCAGTGAGCACCTTTTATTTAATGTGGGAGGTTGCATGCCCAAAGTATATTTATTCAGGTGGCTGGATTATTTATTCCATAATCGTCACCACCAGGAACTGGGGATAAATTTTCAAATCCTCTGACATCATTTCTTGATAGGAACCCCTTATCAATGCCAATCTGGTAACATTCATACCGGGTTTTCTGATCCCCTCTCAGAAGGTTATCAAGTTTAAATTCACAAAAATATTGTGCTCCTTCGTTTTCAGTGGAAAGCACCCTGTTGCAAGCCTGTTCTATCCGGGTATCCCTGACAAGCTTTATAGAATATTGATTGATATCCCCAGGGTTTTTCATAATGATCATGTTTTCTTATACAA
>JAOZST010000165.1:0-8351 GCA_029939535.1 Desulfobacteraceae bacterium
TCAACAATTTCGAAAAAACTGGTATTATTTTTTTCCCAAATTTCTTCGATATTGGATTCAGTTACGGTAAAAATCAAATATCCATCTTCCATATGCCAGGTACCCTGGGCATCTCCCTTGGATGCAACAATTTTTGACGTGACATCGGCAATGCGGACAGATGATTGCCAGGTTCCTTTTGGGCTGGTTATCAAAAGAATATAAGCCCGGTTTCTGTATCTGGTCCAATTACCCACAACCAGATTTTTCTTTACTTTTTCTTCTTTACCGCAACCAGCCAAAGGGAAAACAAGAAAAATAACAAGAAAAACACAAAAAATCGCGTTTGGGAGTCGGCTCATGATAGAATCCTGATTTAAAGGTTATGTATAATATTCACACTCTGCCATGATGGATAATCCCGGTCAAGCACAGGGGATTCTTATCTCTATCATATTTTTCCCATTCGGGAGATCAAGGCTATAACTTTAATCGCAAGGAATAATTATGATCAAAAGCCTTGGACTCAAAGGGGGCCTGAAAAAATGCGAAAAAGCCATGGGGATTGACCGCCAGGAACTGGATGGAGTAGATGGTTATTTGCCATACTCAAGCCCAAAACCCGGTTAAGGCAGACAAACAGGTCATCCAAAAATTAAAATCAATCTATTATTGGTGAAAAAAAGCTGTTAAGAAAAAAGGTGTCCATGAAATCATCATGGACACCTTTTTTTTAAAACACTTAAATTATCAACTGCAGGAACCACTGGAACCACAACCTCCGCACCCGGACCCTCCCAGGTCGACGTTGGAATCAATGTGGAAACCCATTCCAGTAAAATCTATCTTAATCATTCCAGCGCTTTCCATAAAATCTTTATCTACACAGAACTTAAGCCCTTTAACATCAAAAGAATCGTCTGTATCTTTTGGCTCATCCAGAGCCATGGCAAGTGATGGGCCGCCTCAGCCGCCGGAATTGAGAAAAATTCTTATGGGGGTGGGTTCTTTACCCTGGAAATAATCCTCGATCTGCGTCTTCGCAGGATCTGTCAACTCAATCATTGTAAAACTCTCCTTATACGGTTGTTTGATTTTCAGGTTTTTCATCCTGAATAGTCTAAGTTTAACCACGCACACAGACCCTGTCAATGATGTCAAAATTATTTTTTTTATGATCTTTCAAATTCTCTCAACATTTTTTCTGTATTTTTTTCTGTAAATGATTGCCAAACTTCACATTCATATTATAAAATAATTAACCATGAAGCTATCAGTTCCCTTTATACATGACCAACCCTATATAAATTTTCTGACAAAAAAAAATTCCTTTCTGGAGTCTGTATATTTTGGTCTCCATTCCGGGCCTGTACTTGATTCAAGGCTAAGGTTTTCAACCCTTGATATCCCCTCCTTTATCCAAGGTCTGAAGCAGGTAAAAAAAATAAACAAATACGTTCTCCTAAACACCCGCTTTATCCTCCCCAATCTATATAAAAGCACCAATTTTCTACTCCAGCTCCTTGATACCCTGGAGTCTCTGCATAAAAACTGCTGTATCAAAGGCATTGTAATATCAGATTTTTATCTTATCAATGCCCTTGATCGTACAGGCCATGATATAATCCCTGAACTTGAAGTCGTACCAGGGATCAATAGCATGATGGATTCCCTGGAAAAAGTTTTGTCACATTTGGAGATTATTGAAAATACCAGATTCAAGCTCCCGGAAAAGCTAATACTTGACCGGTCTTTGAACCGGGACCCTGAAATCCTTAATACCACAGTTCTATCCATTAAATCCATTTATCCGGACATGAAAATCGAACTGCTTGCCAATGAAGGGTGTATTTACCATTGCCCCTTTAAACCTGCCCATGATGCCCAGATTTCATTGTCCAACACCGGCATTGTAAAGGAGTGCACCCATGGAATCAACCAGGCAGTTGGATGCAATTCCTATTTTCACCAGCACCCTGAACGATTTTTTAAATCTCCCTTTATCCGTCCGGAAGACCTGATCCACTATACAGGGATAGTTGATACCATAAAAATATGCGGCAGAACCCTTGGCAGTAAATTTTTAGTCCGCTGCATTTCTGCCTATGACAAAAAATCCTATCCCGGGAATCTGTTGGATCTCATGGATGCCACAAATTTTCTGGGTTCTTTTTTTTACATTGACAATAAAGGGCTGGGACCTGATTTTTTTAAAAAAATCACAACCTGTACAAAAATTTGTAAAAATTGTAGGATATGCCATGAAATGTTTTTAAACTCAGTTAAAAAAACACCCTTCACACTCAAAACCTATGGGGACTATTTATGAAAATACTTGTAACAGGCGGAGCTGGATATATCGGAAGTCACACCTGTGTTGAACTCTTAAATGAGAATTACGATGTAGTTGTATTGGACAACCTTTCCAATAGTTCTGAAAAATCCTTACACAGGGTTCAAAAAATAACAGACAAAACCCTTTCTTTTTATAAAGTAGACCTGATGGATAAATCCAGTGTTCAAAAAGTATTTTCAGATCATACAATTGATGCTGTAATCCATTTTGCAGGTTTGAAGGCTGTGGGGGAATCCATAACCATCCCCTTGAAATATTACCAGAATAATATCACAGGCACAGTAAACCTGCTGGAAATAATGGGGGAATTTAATGTAAAAAACATTGTATTTTCCTCGTCAGCCACAGTGTATGGCGACCCTGCAACTCTTCCCATCAAAGAAGATTTCCCTCTTTCTGCCACAAACCCCTACGGCAGAACCAAGCTGATGATTGAAGAAATCCTGGAGGATCTTTATAAATCGAATAAATCCTGGAATATTGCCCTTTTACGATATTTCAATCCTGTGGGAGCCCATGAAAGCGGCCAGATAGGAGAAGACCCAAATGGGCTTCCAAACAATTTAATGCCCTATATCTCCCAGGTCGCAGTTGGGCTTCTTCCCCGGGTAAGCGTATTTGGCAATGACTATGATACTCCCGACGGAACCGGGGTAAGGGATTATATACATGTCAGGGATCTTGCCCTTGGCCACATCCATGCACTTCCCAAACTTGCTGAAAATCCAGGAGTTGTAATATACAACCTGGGTACTGGAAATGGATTTTCTGTGCTGGAGATGGTAAAAAGCTTTGAAAAAGCCAGCGGCAAACAGGTACCCTATGAAATTATTAAAAGAAGGCCGGGCGATATTGCTGCCTGCTTTGCAGACCCCTCAAAAGCAAGAGAAGAGCTTGGCTGGAAAGCTGAAAAGTCTTTGGATGACATGTGCAGGGACACCTGGAACTGGCAGAAACAAAATCCCAACGGATATGCAAACAATCCAAAAGGCCTGTAAACCATGTCAGAATATATTACAACGCTCCGGCACCTCATCAAAACATCATTGACGGACCAGGCAAAAAAAAGCCTGGCTATTCTTTCATCACGCCCTGACAAGGAAAAACAGGAAGTAATTGAACTTCTTGCCCTGGCTTCGGATAAAATTGCCCTGGACCTGCTGTCATTTCTGCTGGGAAGTACCTCTATGGATGCTGAAATCAGGGATCGTTTCTTCCAGCTGGCAACGGACAGGGCCCATCTGAATTTTAAATTTACCCAGATACTGCTTGAACACGGGAGTAGATTCCAGCTAATCCATTCCTCCCCATTATTAAAACATATTCTTTCCAGGGAAACCAGCGGGGACCTGCTGAATGAAATCATAAGAGCTGCAGGGAAGTTTAAACTGGAAACCCTGATTGATGATGTTGCTGAATTCATATTTTATGATGATACGGCATTAAAAGAAGAGGCGATAAAGGCTTTGGAACGTATAGGCACAACTGCTGCCTGTGAAAAGCTGGAACAAATTGCACTGACCGACAAATGCGATCAAAATATACTGGATACCATAGATGTTTTAAAGAGAAGCATGTCCAGGGTTCATCATGATGAAACTGTCCAGGAGACTGCCGGGCAAAGAGATGAAACAGACTCATTTACAACAAATCTGAAATTATTATCCTCCAACTCTTTAATGGAGCAATATCGGGCCTTTACCTATTTTTCCGACAGGGGATCAAGGGTTGCAGACGGATTGTCAGCCAGCCTTGATTCTCCTGACCATGATCTTATAATTAACCTTTTGCTGCTCACGGCAAGGACAATTCCCCAGAAGTCCATTGGGATCCTGCTGACCCTTATTTCCCAGAAAAAAATAGATAATCAAATTAAATTTATGGCATACACTGCCCTGGAAGCCTTTCCTGAACTGGAATCCGGGGCCAGCATCATAAAAGGTATTTCTGATCCTTCCATGTATGTCAGGATGGCGGCTGTAAAGGCTCTGGAAAAGCATTGTTCAGACTATATCCTTGCTGAAATCAAAAATAAAATAGAATCCGGGACCAAAGCCGGGGAGACCCTGGTCCACAACATCCTGGACGTCAGGGCAAGCCACCTCATTGAATCCCTGATGGCCCTGGACACATTTTCCTATATTGCCTCAAACTATCTTGACAAAAGTGCTTCCATACAGGTGATTGATAACTTTATCAGCATCCTTGAAAAGCGGAATCTAAAATCCACCATAAAAAAATTCACCCGCATCAGGGACAAAAAAACATCTATCAAAAGGGATACTTTTATTGTGATCAATTCATCCTGTACATTTCTGGATGTTTATGCCAGGTTGATTCATGGATGCGGCTATGGGGCACAGACCTTTACCAGTGCCCAGCAGTCTTTTGAAGCCATTCTATTGGAAAAGCCTGCCATCATTATCTGCGATCTGTTTTTAAATGATATGACTGCCATGGATTTTGCCAGGGAGATCAGGGAAATCTACTCTCAGAAGGAAGTGCCCATTATGGTATCCTCCCTGCAAAAAAATCTGCACAGCCCAGAGCTTGATGCAGAGATTAAAAAGGCAGAACTGAATGGTTTTTTTAATTTTCCACCCAAGCCAAGTCAAATCAAGTCCTGGATTCATCAGCTATGACCCAGGCTGGTGTATTTAAAGCCAGACCAGTTGCCATTGGTGCCAGGTTGAAAAAATATCCCCAAATCCATACCATGGGATTCAGGCCTAATTTTTCAGATTACAGTCCCCGGGAAAAAGAACAGCTTTTTTCCAGCCCGAAAATATATTACCCCACGGCCTTTTATGCAGACCTGTTCAATGCCATGGGAAAAAAAACCTTTCCCAGCTTTCATACCTATAAATTTGCCCAGGACAAAATCAAACAGACTGCAATGTTCCAGATGATGGGCTTACCCCATCCCCGAACCCGGGTCTTTTACGGGCCCAGGCAGAAAAGCCAGATATTAAAACTATTTCATTTTCCCTTTGTCGCAAAAATCCCCAGGGGGTCTGCAAAGGGAATAGGGGTTCATCTAATCCAGACCCCAAGGGATATGGAAGAATACCTGAGCCGGAAAGGACCGGCCTATATTCAGGAATACCTACCTGCTGACCGGGACATTAGAATCATTATCATCGGTAAAAAAGTGGTTCTTGGTTTCTGGAGGCTTGCCACAAATCATACCTTTAAGACCAACCTGTCCCAGGGCGGAAGAATCAGCTTTGATGCCCTGCCCCAAGAGGCATTGGATCTGGCACTTTTAACTGCTGACAAATGCGGATGGGATGATGTGGGAATTGATATTATCCAGTCAGACAATCTTTTTTATGTCCTGGAAGGTAATATGAAATACGGGACAAAAGGATTCCAGAAAGCCGGCATTGACTATAAAAATTTATTGTGCAACCTTATTCTCGACAATCAGGTGTAAGACTTCTATTGTATCAAAGCAACCCAGCTTCTTTCTCATCCTCCTCCCATTCCCTGAGATAGGCATTTGCAGAAGCAAATTTAGATTTTCCCACGGGTTTTAACAAAACATAGCCCATATCCTCCAGGTTCTGTTCAAGCAAAATGAAAAAAGCCGTTTCCACGTTTTCCTTTTCCCGATCTTGCTTTTCCGAACCTAATTTTTCCGAACCATTATTTTTCCAACCATTATTTTCCAAATTTTGTTTTGCATTCTGATCTTCCAGGCTGCTGGCTGGCCCTGATCTTTGCATTAAATCCTTTGCCTTTTCCATGACCAGGCCGGTCAAATGCCCTTCCGGCACAAAAACCTCACTGACCAGGACGTTCCATTGTTCGGGAAAATGATTAATTTTCCAGGAGCTTAAACTCTCCGGTCGTAAAATACTTTTATTTTCCCGATTAAACGGTGCCCTGACAAAAGTCATTTTATTTTCATAAAAACCCATGAGTTCCTTTAGCAGCAGGGTTATATCATTGCCGAATATCCACTCTTCAGGTTCCAGAAGTAATGGAGGAAATTCACTGCTGGTCAATGCGTATTTAAAAGGCCCCTTATCTTTCCAAAATTTTTTATAATCCCTTAGATTGGGCAATATCTGCCTTACATAAGCCGGCATATTCTTTTTTTCTTTTTTCATGGTTTCCTCCCTCGGGCATTTTCTACCAGGCTAAACTTTTTCAATCATTGAATTTCCAGATAGAATACCGTATTTTAAAAAATAATGCATACTTAATTGCCAAGGAGTCAAACATGACCGCTGATGTATTTTTCATGGATCTCAATGCCACATCCCGGGAAAATCTACCCCAGAAACTTTCCAGGCTGGTACTCAAGGCCGGGATTGAAGATATTCTGTCGGAAAATGATCTTACCGCCGTAAAAATTCATTTTGGGGAGCAGGGCAATACCTCGTTCATACGACCTGTTTATATAAGAGAATTGATACAGACCATCCGTAAGACAAAGGCAGCTCCTTTCCTTACCGATGCCAATACCCTCTATGTGGGCACCCGGTCCGATTCTGTCTCCCATATAAAGACTGCCATTGAAAATGGATTTTCCTATTCTTCCATGGATGGAGCGCCCATAATTATTGCTGACGGACTTTTTGGAAAAAGTGAAACCCCGGTGACCTTAGATCTGAAAAACTGCAGCAAAGCTTATATTGGAGCAGAAATTATAAATGCAAACGCCCTGGTATCTGTGGCCCATTTCAAGGGACATGAGTTGTCAGGATTCGGAGGCACCCTTAAAAACCTGGGCATGGGATGTGCTTCCCGCAGGGGTAAACTCGAGCAGCATTCCAATGTCAGTCCCAAAATCAAACGGAAAACCTGTATTGGATGTGCTGAATGTGCAAACCACTGCCCTGGCAATGCCATTTACCTTGAAAATAAAAAGGCCTATATCAAAAAAGATCTCTGTATCGGGTGTGCCGAATGTATTGTACGGTGTCCCACAGAATCAATAAATATCAGCTGGAATCAGACCATACCGGTTTTCATGGAAAAAATGATGGAATATACCCTTGGAGTCCTGAAAAATAAAACTGGAAAAAGCCTTTTTATTAATTTCATCACAGACATTGCTCCCAAATGCGATTGCCTGCCCTATTCTGAGTCTCCCATTGTCAGTGATATCGGAGTTGTGGCGTCCATGGACCCTGTGGCCATTGACCAGGCCAGCGCAGACCTTGTCAATGGCCAGAGGGCTTTACCAGATTCGGTTCTGGCCACAAACCTCAATCCAGGGGAGGATAAATTCAAGGGTCTATACCCCTCTGTGGACTGGGAACACCAGCTTGATTATGCCCAGAAAATAGGCATTGGAACACGGGACTATAACCTCATAAAAATGGAGACACTGTCCTATAAAAAAACCAATGGACACTAAAATTTGCAAGAAAACATCATCCGGACAAAGGCGGATCACATGAAAAATTTGTTGAGATCAACAATGCCTATGAAGTTTTGCTTAAAAAAATCAAATAGTCTTGGACTGAATCGAATCCAAAATCTGCCCTATAAATAGTTCATGATCCCAGGAATCATCATGGGTAACACCCAGCCGGACCACTACCACATCCCTTGACGGGATAACGGCAACGATCTGACCGTTGCCCCCCCAATAATATAAATCCCTGGGCAAAGAGGGGAATTTACGATTCTCCGGGTTATCCCGATCCCCGGCATTAAGCCAGAAATGGGCTCCATATTGCCCCATGGGTGCCTTTGGCGTGGGCCGGGTGGAATATGCAACCCAGCCGTCTGGCAAAATTTTCTCTCCATCCCAGACACCATCATTTTTTAAAAGCAGACCAAATCTTGCCCAGTCCCTTGCCGTGGCAAACATATTAAATTTTAAACAAGACTCTACCGGTAAGGGAGTCCCTTTTGATTTACCATACTTGGATTTTTATCATAGATTCGCTACAGGCAAAAAATTACTATACACGATTTTTGAAAAGGGACTTAACGCCGATTATCACGAAAATATTTTCGATTGGGTTTTTGCGAGATTGCGGCTAAGTTGAATAAG
>JAOZST010000166.1:0-8330 GCA_029939535.1 Desulfobacteraceae bacterium
CCTGCCATTTTCATCTGTTTTATGGCTTCAAGACCGATAATGCTTTGATGGATCATGACATGATTTAATACACTGCCCAAAGCATATTTGGTATTATCATCGGCAACTGCTTCTTCCACTGCCTCGCTTATGGCCATGCCAAGGCTTCCTGGAGAATCAGGGTTTTTTTCAAGGATGCTTCTGCCGGCCCTTGTTTCATTGCTGGGACTTGCCGTGCAGTTGGCCCCCCAGGTTTCCATCATCAGGCGGCGATAGGGTTTCTGGTTGTAAGAGATTTTTACCATGAACACCTTACATTCAATCCCAAAAAAAGAACAGCACATGGCAAGGGCGCTGCCCCATTGTCCTGCCCCAGTTTCTGTTGTAATTTTTTTTGTGCCTGCTATTTTATTATAATATGCCTGGGCAAGTGCAGTGTTGGGTTTGTGGCTGCCGGCCGGACTCACTCCTTCATTTTTAAAATAAATTTTAGCCGGTGTATCAAGGGCTTTTTCCAGATTGTATGCCCTGTACAGGGGAGAGGGCCTCCATATGGCGTATTTATCCAGGATTTCTTCAGGGATGTCAATCCAGCGATCTGTACACATTTCCTGTTCAATGAGGTTCATGGGAAAAATCGGGGCAAGGTCTTCAGGTCCAACGGGTTGTCCTGTACCGGGATGAAGTGGTGGTTCCATGGGAGTAGGCATATCCGCCATAATATTATACCATTTTCGTGGCATGCCTTGTTCGGATAATACATATTTCTTGTCTCTCATAGGTCCTCCTCGTTCGCGGTTATGGGTTTAAAACTCGTCGAAACTATCAAAACATATTCATTGAATTATGACCATTGAATTATGACCATTGAATTATGATCAGTGAATATGGATTACCTACAATTTGAAAAGATCTAACTTTATTCTATTTTTTTATGAAAATACTTGTGTCAAGTCAAGAACTAAATCAACAGCAATTTTTTAATTCAAATATGTATTTTTACGAATATGGCAGACAAGACTATATTCTATATTTCTATTTCACATTGGGATTATTTTTTGAAATTAATTGTTCATAATCTTCTTTTGTGTCCACATCAACCAAGATAGCATTATCTGGAACAGATACCTTTAAAATGGAGTTTTTAAATTCTTCAAAAAGGACCCTGGGTCCGGTATCACCAGATATTGATCGCAGACGTTGAAATAATGATTTAGCAATGATAACCGGGTTGCCCCTGTTACCGTTGAAATAAGGAATGACAATTGATGAATTGGATGTTTGAAAGGATGTAACCAGGTGATTGATGATACTATAAGTTATAAGGGGCTGATCCCCCAGAAGGAAAATAGCCCCGTCACAATCGGCTGATATGGTTTTCAGCCCTTTTATGAGGGAAGTGCTCTGACCCATTTGATATTTTCTGTTAAGGACAATCCTGGTGTTGAAAAAATCAATATTCGTTTGTATTTTATCTGCCCTGTGACCCAGGACAACAACAATTTCATCCAATTTGGACTGGCAGGCATTTTGAATGACCTGACCCAGAATATTTGTTTTTCCAAAAGGCAGTAATTGTTTTGTTTTTTCCATGCGGGACCCGGATCCCGCTGCAAGGATAATTCCGGCAATTTTTTTTCCTGGTTTTTTTCTTGATTTTTGTTCGGGTAAAGGCATGAAATTATTTGTTACCCTTTTTGCCCGGGCAAATTTTTTTAATGGGATACTTGTGTAAAAGTGAGGCAATAATAATTTTGTCAAAGATTTTTTTTTCTTGTAAAAGTTTAGTGATTTTTTCACCGGATTTTAAAGCACATTGGTTGTCTGCTTTGTTCAGTAATTTAATCTTGACTGAGGCTGGAGCAAAAACAGCAGCCTTTTTTATTTCCAAAACAGCGGAGATCGCAATGGATTGTTCATCAATTGCAGCTCCCAGAGCAAGGCCTGTATGATTAGAAAAAAGTTGCGGCCTGTGGACATATTGGCCATCAAGGGGTTTTGCCACGGCATCAAGTCCTGTGACATGGATCAAATGGCTTGTTGTCTGGGGGATTACAGGTTCTCTGGAATTGGTGGTTTTAATGGGTTTGCCCCTGGCACCGTCTGCTTCCACTATGATCCAGTCAAAGCAGGCTTTTTCCCATAACTGATCAATTATATCCGGAGCAAAACCTTTTAATTTTCCAAGGTCTGGGAGCTTTCGGCTTCCTGCTGAAAAATGATTGAAACAACCTAACAAATATCTGGATTTTTCAACTAGATCATCAATGGTGTCTGCAATAATTGTATCAGGGGACTGGTGTTGATCCGGCATGAATATTTTGGTTGTTGTGGTTGTTAAAACAGTTTTTCCACAATTCACCAGCTCTTTTGCAAGGGAAAACATCAGGCTTGTTTTTCCTCCGGCACCAATAATACTGATTACCCCCCGGCCTTTTAATGGCAATTTGTCAATTAAATCTATATTCATAAAAATATTATTTTAAAGTTGCAGGGCATATCGTTTATTATCAATTTCAATGGTTGTTTTGGTGAAGGTGAGCTTGGTTATGATTTTTCCATCTTTAAAATGGATCACATCAACTCCTTTTCTTATTTCCGGTTTGTCTTCAAATCCCGTTTCCATTGAAGGCCATTCAAGGACCCAGCGGTAGAGCACTTTTTGTACCTGTTCATCTACAAAGGTTTCTGCTTCAAGAAATCTGAAATTGCCGTGGTTCTCAAACCAGGGAACCCAGGCCTTCCTCAGGTTCTTTTTTCCTTTTATATAGGCGCCTGACCAGTTTTCAAAAAAGACATCATCATGGAATAATTCCATGACTTTTTCCAGGTCATGTTTTTCCCAGGCCTTGTTCCATTCTTTAAGCAGCATTTTTATTTCATTGCGCAAAAGTTTCATTAAAGTCTCCTTTCCGGCAAAATTACCTGCCTTATTTAAGTGATTATAACTATCTTACGCTAAACACGGGGTCCCTGCAAAGGGAAAAAATTGGGCGGAAAAGTTCAGCATTGTCATACAATGAAAACAAATATATTATTGCCTGGTATTTATTATAACTTTTTTTGAATCTGGATAGTCCAGGGGAAGGCCTTATTTACTATGAACCATTTAAAATCAGCAGTAAATGAAATTAAATCAGATCTTATTGAATTTGCACAGGACCTGGTAAAAATAAAAAGTTATTCAGGTGATGAAAAAAAATAATGGAATGTATAAAAGAAAAAATGATGGGACTTGATTATGATGAGGTGGTCATTGATTCAATGGGGAACATTCTCGGCCGCATGGGTAATGGCCCGGGAATCATTATGTTTGATTCCCATGTTGATACGGTGGAAGCCAATAATTTTTCCCAGTGGATCCATCCCCCTTTTGAAGGTGTAATTGAAGATGGCAGGCTCCATGGCAGAGGGTCAGTGGATATGAAATCTTCGGCAGCTGCCTCAATATATGCCGGGGCCATTGCAAAAAAACTGGGATTTCAGCACAAATGCGGTTATCACAACTGCCATGGGAATACCAACCATAGGCTTTGGACCGGGTGAATATAAACTGGCTCATATGGTGAATGAAAATTGCCAATTGAGCCAGATTGTTGATGCATGTGAGTTTTATTCAACCATGATGAAAATATTTTAAGTTCATTTGGGTCTCAGTCAAACAGGGCATTAATAAACCGCTGAGAATCAAAATCTTGTAGATCTTCAATGCTTTCCCCCACACCAATATATTTGATGGGAAGGTTCATGGTGCTGGCAATGGCTGCAACAATTCCGCCTTTGGCAGTTCCATCCAGCTTTGTGAGTGCAATTTGGGTAATGCCAACAGCATCATGGAAAATTTTTGCCTGGGAAATGGCATTCTGACCTGTCGTGGCATCCAAAACCATTAGAATTTCATGGGGAGCTGTGTTGAGTTTTTTATTGATTGAGCGTTTGATTTTTTTTAATTCTTCCATCAGGTTTTTCTGGGTGTGGAGACGGCCTGCCGTGTCAATGAGAACAATATCCACGCCTCTGGCAATGGAGGCTTCCACGGCATCATAGGCAACCGCAGCAGGGTCTGCTCCTTCTTTATGTTTTACAATGGATGCACTGGATCTTTCTGCCCAGATTTCAACCTGTTCAATGGCAGCCGCTCTAAATGTGTCAGCAGCAGCTATGAGTACATTTTTACCCTGGCTGGTATATTTCATGGCAAGCTTCCCCAGGGTAGTGGTTTTTCCGGTTCCATTTACACCTACCATCATAATGACATGGGGTTTGGTAAGGGTTTTTTCATTATTTAAATCTTTTACATCAGGGAATAATGCCAAAAGTTCATCTTTCAGCACCTGCTTAAGTTCATCGGCATTGGTAAGACGTTTTGCCTTTTTCCGGATCCGGTCCATCATATCCATGGTTATGTCCATGCCAAGGTCCGATGTTACAAGCATTTCTTCAAGTTCTTCAAACAGGTCTTCATCTATCTTTTTCGCAGCCACAAAAAGCTGGTTAATGTCAGTGGTAAGAACTTCCCTGGTTTTGGTCAATCCTGTTTTTAATCTGGAAAACAATCCATTATTTGATTCTTTTTTTGTTTTATCTTTTTTTTTAAATATACTGAAAGTCAATCTTTTGTCTCCTCCAAGATGATAATGTTAAGATCTTTTACAATTTTCTTTGATTAGAATCAAGCCAAGACAATGAAAATTCAAAGATTGGTTAAATTATAATCAAGCTTTACTTTATGCTTATCAATGGATAAAAATGGAGGGATAGATAATTTTAAAATAAAAGGGGGCTTGTCTTATGGTAGTACAACTGGATGAAAAAATAGCTGTATTGCAGGAACAGGTCAAAAAACTTCAATCCCAGAAAGATAGTTTGATAAAAGAACTGGATATAGTTGAAGAAAAATTTGAAGACCAGGACCGGCTCTATCGCAAATATTTTCCAGTGATAATAGATTCCGTTGCAACAGGTGAATCTTCCTTTGAAAAGGCATGCAAAGAGTTGAGTGCTGCTCTTAAAAAAGGGGATTCAGCAGTAAAGATTGCCTATATTTTTGAACAATTGAAAACTGCCATGTTAAAGGAAGATATTGGTCCTGCTCCCATAAAAAAGAAGAAAGGAATATTTGCTTCTTTTATGAAATCTTCATCGGAAAATTTTTTGGATGAATTCAAACGAGATTATCATGGTGTTATCAATAAATTGAGAGCCACCCTGGAAAAGAAATATACTGCCAGGCTGGACAATATTACAGATAGTATTTTAAAAGTGTCAGACACAGGAGATATAGCAGATATCCGGGAAACCATTTTTAATCTGATATTTGCCTATATTTCCGATACCAATCAGGACAGAGGGAAACTCAACACTTTTGTCCAGGAAATAGTTAACAAGATTTTTAATATTGAAACAAAGCTGGTCACCTCCTATGAACAGACAAATTCCCTGGATTTATCCAACCAGGGTTTTGAAACTGTTTTAAATCTGGAAATGGCTAATTTGAAAAAATCCTCTGACGTGGCCATAAGTCTGGATGATTTGAAAATACAGATTACCAGAAGACTGAGCCTTATTGAAAATGCCTTGCAGAAAAAGCAGATAGAAGACAAAGCCGTAATGGCAAAGGCAAAGAAAAATCAGCATGCATTTAAATCCGGATTTGTTAAGTTAAAACAAGAGTTACAACAGGTTAAAGAATATTCTGAAGAACTTGAAAAAAAACTTGTGGAGGACCAATTAACAGGTGCATATAATAGAAGGGCATATGACAAAAAAATGGAAGATGAAATGGAACGGTTCCTGCGGTATGGAACAATGTTTTCATTGCTTTTAATTGATGCGGATAAGTTTAAAAACATTAATGACAGATATGGCCATGCCATTGGTGACAGGTGTCTCCAGGAAATTATCAAAAGAACTATGCCCCTGCTTCGTAAAAATGACATGCTGGCCCGGTATGGAGGAGAGGAGTTTGTCGTGGTTATGCCCGAGACCGATGGCTCTGGAGCAAAAGATGCAGCAGAAAAAATTCGCCAAACCATAGAGAAAATTGAATTTTTATATAAGAATGAAAAAGTGCGAGTAACTGTGAGCATAGGTGTTTCCCAGGCAAAAAAAGAGGATAAAACCCAGGAGCAGATATTTGAGCGAGCTGATATCGCAGTGTACAAGGCCAAAGAGAACGGACGTAATCAGGTAGTGGCTATTTAAAAAATTAAGATAATAGATACAGGAGTAGGATAGGGAATGGGATCTGAGATAGAACTGAATTACTTATTGAATCATCCAACAGCTGATAAAACAACCTCTGATGTGAATCTGGAAACAATTGAAAGAAGATCATTTTCTCCGAAAAAGATCAAAATTTTTAATTTTGAATATTCATCCCTTACAGATCAGCCTCAATATGGATTCAGTAGTGATAAAGAAGCTGAAAAGGTGCTTCCGGATATCATTGCCAATCAGGTTCAGGAATTGGTCCCTGGCAAAGGCCTGTCAAAGGAGCAAAAACAGACATTTTCAAAAAAGAGGAATATCGGGATTGTTTTTTCCGGAGGTCCTGCTCCTGGCGGACATAATGTGATCGCAGGTTTATTTGATGAAGCAAAAAAGTACAATTCAAAATCCAAGTTATTTGGATTTTTACTGGGATCAGATGGTCTGATTGAATCCCGGTATAAGGAAATAACCCAGGAACTTGTAGATAACCATAGGAATCTGGGTGGATTTTCCATGATACAGACCGGAAGGACAAAGATTGATTCAAAAAGGAAGATGGATCTTTCTCTGGAAACCTGTATGAAGCTTGAACTGGATGCATTGGTGGTTATCGGAGGAGATGATTCTAATACCAATGCCGCCTTTCTTGCACAGCATTTTAAAGATTCAGGCATCAAAGTTATTGGGGTGCCTAAAACCATTGATGGTGATATCCAGGTAAAAACCGATGAAGGTGATATCCTGTGTGCCACATCTTTTGGATTTCACAGTGCTGCCAGGTCCTTTGCCCAGAATATCAGTAATCTGGCCAATGATGGGATGTCTACGGTGAAATACTGGCATATCTGCAAGGTAATGGGCAGGGTTGCAAGCCACCTTACACTGGAGACTGCACTTCAGACCCATGCAAACCTGTCTCTGATTGGTGAAGAACTGGCAGATTATATTGATTATGACCGACTTGAAAAGGTAAAACAAAGCAGTGTAGTTGATTATAATGCCTACGGAATGACCCTGCGTCACCTGTCCCGGGTAATCTGTGATATTATTTTGCGAAGGGCTGCGAATGGAAAAAATTATGGAATCATGATTATTCCCGAGGGTATTCTGGAATTTATTAATGAAATTCAGGTTTTTATAATAAAACTCAATAAAATCATTGCAGATTATAACAATATTCATGACCTGGATTTTCATCAATCATTTTCCGGGTTAAATGAAAAATTGGATTATTTAAGGCAGATCAGCCAGGGAATGATTGACAAAACCCCATTTCCCATCTGGAACCTCAGGGATGATGAATTATTTAATCAGCTGCCTTCTTTTTTCAGGGAAGGCCTTCTGGTGGAACGGGATCTACATGGTAATTTTCAATTTTCCCAGGTTAAAACAGAAAAAATTATTTTGAATATGGTAAAAGAATATCTGGGTGTTTTAAAGGAGCAGGGAGTTTATAAAATAGGCATAAAAAAGAATTATTATCATTCTTTTATGGATGCCTGTAACATTGACCCTGATACTTACGGGGCTGCAATTTTTAAAGATTTAAAATCAGAGTTTCTTTTGGTTAAGGAAAGTATTATTTCACTGAAAACTTTAAAGCAGGCACTGGTCAGCAATGGTTTGCTGGATGAAGACGATGTTATTCCCCTGCCCATTGTTGAAATTTTTAATAAATCCCAGCCCAATTTCAAGACCCAGACCCATTTTTATGGTTATGACGGCAGGGGTTCAGAACCCAGCCATTTTGATTGTAATTATACCTATAACCTTGGCATGACCTCATTTCACCTTATTGCAGGTAATGCCACCGGCCAGATGGCAGCCATAAAGAATCTTGAACAGAATTTTGACCAGTGGGAGCCCATTGGCATTCCCATTGCAAAACTCATGCACCTTGAAGAGCGCAAGGGCAAACTTGAACTGGTGATCGAAAAAAGTCTGGTGGACTTGAATTCAAATGGTTTCAGGGTATATAAAGCACTGCGCAGGAAATGGGAAGCAGCAGATTCCGGACCAGATCACTATCGACGGCCCGGGCCGGTTCAGTTTTCCGGTAAAACAGAGGAAGACAGGCCCATTACCCTGGCGCTCAATTCAATAAAGACCGATTCTCCATGACCTGGAATGTATCAAGG
>JAOZST010000167.1:0-8263 GCA_029939535.1 Desulfobacteraceae bacterium
TTCTTGGTATGAAAATGATGACCGAAGGACTCCAGGCCACTGCCGGTCAGAAAATCAGAAATATTCTTGAGGCAATCTCTTCCAACAGGGTCCTGGGATGTGCCACCGGTGCAGGGGTTACTGCCCTTGTCCAGTCTTCATCTGCAACAACAGTAATGCTCATAGGGTTTGTAAGCGCTGGGATCATGTCACTTGAACAGGCAGTTGGAGTGGTCATCGGTGCCAATGTCGGAACCACAATGACAGGCCAGCTCATTGCCTTTAAACTGACCAAAGCTGCTTTGCCAGCCATTGCCCTGGGTGTGGGTCTTAAATATTTTTCCAAAAAGCGCAATTACAGACACATCGGTGATATCATCCTTGGATTTGGCCTGCTCTTTTACGGCATGAGCGTTATGAAACACGGGCTTGCCCCCATAAAATCAGACCCCCAGTTCATTGCATTTTTTACAAAATTCACAACAGACAACCTTGGTGGAATTTTATTATGTGTGGCCATGGGGGCCATTTTAACTGTAATGGTTCAATCCTCCTCCGCCACTGTGGGCCTGACAATGACCCTGGCAGCATCAGGGTTGCTGACATTTCCAACAGCCCTGGCCCTGGTTCTTGGTGAAAATATCGGCACAACAATTACAGCCCAGCTGGCTACCATTGGATCCAAAAACACTGAAGCCCACAATACAGCCAATGCCCACACAATTTTTAATGTGGCCGGGGTAGGGATTATTCTGATAATTTTCCCCTATTTTGTAAATATTGTCCAGGCAGTCACCCTGAAAATGGGTGCAGGGCCAGTTGATCAAGTGATTAACAGCGAATATATTAATGCTGCCAGGTATATTGCCAACGGCCACACTCTCTTTAATGTCATTAATGCCATGGTATTCCTGATATTCCTGCCCGCCCTTATAAAATTGACCCTTTTAGTTTCCCCAAAAATAAAGAAATCAAAGGAAAGATACAGGATGCCACAGTTTGATGCCACTTTTATTGATTCTCCCATTGGAGCCCTTGCCAAAGTCAAGGGTGAAATCATTGAAATGGCTAAATTTGCCCATCTAAACCTAAAAAAAACATCCACCTGCCTCATCCAGAGAGATGATGATATTTTCGGGGAAAGAGATGCCATAGAAGAACATCTGGATTCCCTCCAGAAAGTCATCATCAAATATCTGACCACCATTTCCCAGGGAGATATTAATAAACCCGAGGCAAAGGAAATTTCCGAAATGATGAGAATAACAAATAATATTGAGCGTTTGGGAGATTCCATGGAAAAAGTTTCCAAGATAATGGAAAGAATCTATGAAAATAAAATTAAATTCTCCAACTCTGCCAAACAGGATCTGACCAAAATCTCAAACCAGGTGGATAATTTTTTTGAACTTGTCATCAATGAAATGGGTGAAAAATCCGAAGGATTTTATCATAAAGCTCTTGCCTATGAAGATTCAATTGACCAGATGCGTGAAGACATGAGATATCAACACATTGAACGATTAAGAGAAAGTTCCTGTACAGTGGATTCCGGTGTATTTTTTATCGCCCTGGTATCAAGCTATGAAAAAATGGGTGACTATTGTTATAATATTGCCACAGGAGTAGACAGAATCATATGATTGTATTTGATCTTGAATGTCTCAATGGACACAAATTTGAAGGATGGTTCGAAGACAAGAAAGATCTTGAGAATCAGCAAAGTCAGGGTATTTTACAATGTCCTGTCTGTGAAACCACTTCGGTTGAACAAAAACTTTCCCCCATCTCCATAAGGTCCTCAAGCTCTTCATCAAACCAGAAACAGCAATCCATACAGGCAAGCCAGGAAGCCATTGCTGAATTTACGGAAAAAATATCTGAATATGTGGAAAAAAACTATGAAAACGTGGGTTCCTCCTTTTCAAAAGAAGCCCTGAAAATGCACTATGGCACAACTGAATTCCGGAATATAAGGGGTACCACCACAAAGGAGGAAGAAAAAATTCTTACCAAAGAGGGGGTGCCAGTGGTTAAAATACCTTTGCTTAAAAAAGACAATGAAAATCTAAATTAAAAAAATAGGATCTTATCTGTTTGACACAACTAGATACCCCAGGTAATATTTCCCCATGGGATAGAACAATTTAACAATACTGACTGAAAAGGATGGGGATTCATGAAAGAAAAAAACTTTAAACTCCGTATCCTTATCCCCTTAATTACAGCTTTTTTCCTGTTGCTGGGCTCTTTTGTCTTTATTTTTTATTGGTTTCACCAGGAACAGCTTATTGAAGATGTAACAAACGACTTCAACTATTTTCAGGACCTTTTTACCGTCCAATTGGAGAATGATGCTGGCATGATGGCCTCTGCCCTGGAAGTCATTCTAAGGGATCCCAAGACCAAGGCCTCCCTGAAGAAAAGGGACAAAGAGTCACTTCTCATGCAAGCCTGGCCTCTTTTCAATACTCTTCTGTCAAACCACCGGGTTACCCATTTTTATTTTACAGGGCCTGACCGCATAAATATTCTCCGGATTCACAAACCGGAAAAATATGGAGATTTGATTGATCGCTTCACAACCCTGGCAGCTGAAAAGACCGGAAAAATCTCCTGGGGTATTGAACTTGGACCATTGGGAACCCTTACCCTTCGTGTAGTAGCACCCTTATATGAAGGGAATAAGCTCCTGGGCTATGTGGAACTGGGGGAAGAAATTGAGCACATATCAGAAAAGCTGCACAATATTCTTGGTTTGGAAATCCAGGTGCTGATTAAAAAAAAATATCTCCTTCGTCATCAATGGGAGGCGGGTATGAAAATGCTCCACCGCAAAGCCCCCCCATGGGACCAGATATCTTCCAGGGTAATAATTTATCAAACCATGGAAACATTTCCCTGGAATATCCATCAGGCCTATTCTGCAGAAGCCAGTGTTGAAACCCGGAAGGACCTGAAATTTATGCACCAGGGCCAGTACTATATAGGTAGATTTATCCCTTTGATGGATGCCGGCCAGCGTCAGATAGGCCAGATGCTGGTGATAAGTAATATCACCAGCCTTAAAAAAAGCATCCGTTCCACTCTGTTTCTGATTTCAGGGATTTGTGTGGCAGCGGGCAGCCTGCTGTTTATCTTTTTTTTCCTGTTTCTCGGCCGGGTGCAAACCCAGATGGAAACCACAGATTTTGAACTTGTTCGCATCCGAAAAGCCGTTGAAAACACAAGGGATTCCATCATCATCATGGATCATAAAGGCAAAATTTCCTATTGGAATCCGGCAGCAAAAACCCTGTTCGGATATGAGGCACAGGAGGTTCTGGGCAAGGATCTGCACGGGTTAATAGCCCCGGTAAGATACCATAAATCTTTTCTATCCCGTTTTGATCATTTCAAAAAAACCGGACAAGGCCCGGCATTGGGAAATATTCTTGAACTGGAAGCTCTTGGAAAAGGGGGTGTTGAATTTCCCATTGAACTTTCCATCTCCGCCATTGATCTTGAAGGCCGGAATCATGCAGTGGGGATACTCAGGGATATTACAGATCGCAAACAGCTTGAAAAAAAATTGCTCCAGCTTTCCTATCAGGATGGATTAACCGGGGTTGCCAATCGTCGCCACTTTAATGAAACACTTGAAAAAGAATGGCATAGAATGAAAAGGGATGGAAAGCCATTATCTCTGATCATGTGCGATATCGATTTTTTCAAAAACTACAATGATACCTATGGACACCAGAAAGGGGATGAAAGCCTGAAACGAGTGGCATCCAGACTCAAGGAACTTCTAAAAAGACCCGGGGATATGGTTGCAAGATATGGAGGGGAGGAATTTGCTGTGATACTTCCCGATACCGATACCCAGGGAGCCTTGCGCCTGGCTGAACATATGCGCGTTGCCGTGGAATCTCTGGGCATAGTTCATTCCGGTTCCCAGGTTTCTGAATGGCTTACCATCAGCATGGGGGTGGCATCCATGATACCATCCGGCAATACCTTGCAAACCGATCTGATATCAGAAGCAGACCAGGCACTATATGGGGCAAAAGGCACCGGCCGAAACCGGGTTCATCTATTGGATAAAGGGGAAATTGATACAGGGGAAATTGATACAGGGGAGAAAAAATAAACTGTTCAATGACTCTGGACTGGCAGGTCACCCCATTCCAGGCCAGGTGTCTGCAACCTTATAGCCCTGGGGCCAGGGGTCATTCGGGTCCAGCATGTGCTGGTGGGTTCCAGTAACCCATGCCCGCCCTGATATGGACGGAAGAATTGCAGGCAGATCCCCAACCCGGGTATTGGATTCAATCCGACAGATAAACTGGGAACCAATGACAGACTCCCCAATATATTGATCTCCGGTCCTGAGTATCCCTTTTTTTACCAGAACCGCCATCCTGGCGGAACACCCGGTTCCCGTGGGAGACCGGTCCAGTTTGCCCGGCTGGATGACCACGGTATTTCGCCCCTTGATCACCCCTTTTTCCCTTGTCAAAGGGGCTGCCAGCTGGCAAAAAGAAATATGGTCCCAGTCTGAATTTTCAGGATGTACAAATCCCAGCTGTTCTGTGGCTGCATTGGTTATTTTAATGCCTGCTTCAACCATATCCCGGGCTTCATCCGGTACAACTTCAAAGCCCAGTGCCCGGGCATCCGCAATCACAAAGGAATCCCCCCCATAGGCAGTATCCACCATCAGGGTGCCAAGACCCGGCACCTCCAGGGGCTCATCCAGTCCATGGACAAAAGAGGGAACATTGTGGATTGTCATTCTCTCTACTCTGCCGTCTTTACAGGTGGCAACGGCTTGAATCAGTCCTCCCGGCGCTTCAAGGATCAGTCTGGTCAAAGGTTCTTCCATGGGCAGAATCCCTGTTTCAAGGAGAACCGTGGCCACACAGAGGCTGTTGGAACCCGACATGGGAGGGGTATCCTCTGGTTCCATGATAATCCATCCCATCTGGGCTTTGGGATTTTTCGGGGGCACAAGAAGGTTTACATGGCGGAAAACACCGCCCCTGGGTTCATTAAGCATAAAATTTCTAAGGGTTTTATCCTCTGCAATCCACCTGGACTGTTCCCACAGGGTATTTCCCGGCGGAGATGCCACTCCGCCCACAATAACATCCCCTACTTCTCCTTCTGCATGGCAGCTCACCGTATGAATTATTTTTGATGTGTGCATGGAATCAGCCCTTTGTTTTGGCTATGGCAATTTTGTCCTGAAGCAACCTGAGATTTTTACGGTCTTTATTTTAATATTTATTTTTACAGCACTATTTCAATACAATGGGATTTACAATAAAGGGTAAAGTCCCTGTCCTGTAAAATTCAATGATATTCTCGGCTGCCAGCCTGGACATGCCATCCCTTGCCTCGATGGTACCGGAGCCCACATGGGGAAGGACACAGACGGTTTCCATGGATAAAAGCGGGTTGTCCGCTGCCATGGGTTCAGGATCTGTCACATCAAGGCCTGCTCCCCAGATTTCATTTAAAGAAAGGGCTTCTATCAAATCCGGCTCATTATGAATGGGCCCCCGGGCCGTATTGATAAAAATGGCAGTGGATTTCATTTTTTTAAAGGCTGGCCCATTGAAAACACCCCGGGTCCCAGGACTCAGTACGCAGTGGGCTGAAAGAACGTCACTTCTGGCCAGCAGTTCATCAAAACTGACCCAGGATGCATCCAAGGCTTTTTCAGCATCCCTGTCCGGCTTTCGATTATGATAAATCACTTCCATATCATAGGCATTTTTGCATCGCTGTGCCATTTTCATTCCAATACGTCCCATTCCAAAAATCCCAAGGGTTTTCCCCTTCAGTTCCATGCCAAGGTTTCCCGTCGGCTTGAAATATCCCCAATCCCCTTTTATAATGGTTTTATGGAGAAAAAACATTTTCCTTGCTGTTGCAATCATGAGGCCAAATGCAATATCTGCTGTTGCCTCGCTCATGACATCCGGTGTAAACCCGATGGGTATACCCCGGAGTGTAGCTTCACCCACATCAATATTGTCATAGCCCACGGCAAACTGGGAAATAATCTCAAGATGACTGCATTTTTCAAGGAAATCCTTATCAATCTTATCTGTCAGGGTGCACAGCAGAGCCTGGTGCTCCATCGACAGTTCAATAAGTTCTGAAGGATACATGGGTCTGTCCTTGTGCCAGATGGTCAACTCAAACCCCTGTTCTTCCAATAATTTTATCCCGATGTCTGGAAATTGCCGGGACACCAATACCTTTTTTTCCATTTCCCTTGTTTCCCTTTTAATTTTACCCTTTTTTGCCATACTGTTATCTATATCAGACAGGATCAGCCAGTATTTTTACATTGACCCTGCGGTTTCTTGGACCATCAAATTCGCAGAAAAATATCCCCTGCCAGGTACCCAGCACCAGGGAACCATTTTCCAGTGGGATCATTTCCGAGGGACCAAAAAGGCTCACCTTGATGTGGGCGGCTGAATTACCTTCCATGTGTTTGAAATGATCATCCCAGGGAATAATTTTGTTGATGGTGTTCAGGATATCAATTTCAACGGCAGGATCTGCATTTTCATTGATGGTGATCGCTCCCGTGGTATGCATGGAGCAAACATGGACCAGACCGTTCTGGATATCCGATGATTCAACTGCTTTTCTCACCTGGGATGTAATATCGATCATCTGGGTTCTGGCACTGGTTTTAACGGAAATCTGCATGGATTTTTCCTTTAATTTTTCATTAGTTCCAGAGCATTCTCCACAATATTTTCACTGGAAAATCCATATTCTCTGAGTACGGTACCGCCTGGAGCTGATGCACCGAATTTATCTATACCAATGACTTTGCCGGCTGTTCCCACATATTTATGCCAGCCCATGCTTATTCCTGCTTCAACGGCAAGTCTTTTGGTCACAGAACCAGGAAGAATTCTTTCTCTGTAGGAAGCTGGTGATTGTTCAAACAGTTCCCAGGAAGGCATGGATACAACCGATACTTTAACATTGTGATCTTTTTCAAGGGTCTGGGCAGCTTCCAGACAGATATGAACCTCAGAACCTGTTCCAATGAGCAGCATATCAGCTTCCCTGCCCGAATCCATTATGGCATAGGCCCCGTAACTGAACTCACCGTCACGATTGGAAACATCCATTGTGGGCAGTTTCTGGCGGCTCAGAATCAAGGCCGTAGGAGCATCCATTGTTGTCAGGGCCTGTTTCCAGGCAAGGGCAGTTTCATTGGCATCTGCCGGCCGGATCACATTTAACCCGGGAATGGCTCTTAAGGATGCCAGATGTTCCACTGGCTGGTGGGTGGGACCGTCTTCCCCAACGGCCACTGAATCATGGGTAAAAACATAGATCAAAGGAAGTTTCATCAGGGTAGCCACCCTGATTGCCGGCCGCATATAATCTGCAAATACCAGGAAAGTTCCTCCAAAGGGACGGATACCGGAATGCAGGTACATGCCGGACATGATGGCTGCCATGGCATGCTCCCGGACGCCAAACCTGATATTTCTGCCGCCCCAGGCATCTTTCTGGAATTCCATAAAATTGTTAAGATAAGTCTTGTTGGACGGGGCCAGGTCTGCAGATCCTCCCATGAGAACAGGAAGGTTATCAGCTATGGCGTTAAGCACCTTTCCCGAAGCGGCTCTGGTTGCAACCGGGCCGTCCTCGATTTTAAACTGGGGGATTTTAGCATCCCAGCCCTGTGTCAGAAATCCAGAAATGGCATCCACAAATTGTGATGCATCTCCAGGGTATTCGGTTTTATATTCGTTAAAAATCTCCTGCCAGTTATTTTCAAACCCCTGGCCAAAGGTAATGGCTTTCCGGGTCTCTTCAAGGACTTCTTCAGGCACATAAAAACTTTTATCCGAAGGCACTCCATAAAATTCTTTAACCAGGCGAATTTCATCTTCTCCCAGGGGCGCTCCGTGGGCATCTGGAGTATCCTGCTTGTTGGGACTGCCATAGGCAATATGGGTGTTTATTTTAATCAGACTGGGTCTTGCCACAGCATCCTTGCCAGCCTGGATACCCTTCTGGATTTTGTTCAGATCATTACCGTCAGCAACTTCAACCACGTGCCAATTCATGCTTTCAAACTTGGCCCGGACATTTTCCGTAAAGGCAATGTCAGTCTTGCCCTCAATGGTAATTTTATTGTCATCATAAATCAGAATCAATTTTCCAAGACCCAGGTGACCGGCAAGGGAAATAGTTTCCATGGCCACCCCTTCCATGAGATCCCCGTCACCGCACATGGCATAGGTGTGGTGGT
>JAOZST010000168.1:0-1308 GCA_029939535.1 Desulfobacteraceae bacterium
TGTTGAAAAAAGCACAGGTATCTCTACATCCAATGGTCCCGGCGGCGGAGTAGGTAACTGCAAAGCAGTCCAGGGTGGAAGAGCTGATTTTGGTTGGACTTATACCCATACTGCATATAACGCTTACAATGGCCGGGGTAAATTCAAAAAAAATAATACTAATCTTCGTCATTTGATGTCTCTGTACCCTGGTATTTTCCAGATGGCAGTACCAAAAGGCAGTAAAATAAATACAGTCAGTGATCTTGCAGACAAACGCATCGTACCGGGTAAGGTTGGTTTTTCCGGGACTGTTATTGCTGAGAATGTTCTTGCTGCCTATGGTCTAACCTTTGACAGCATAAAGAAAAACGGCGGTTTGGTAAATTATGTCGGATATTCTGATTCAGCCGCATTGATGAAAGATGGTCACAGCGACTGTTACATGGCTGTAACATCCTGTCCCCAGTCCACTATCATTGACTTGATGTTTCGCCCGGGAGTTCGTTTCTTGTCCGTGGATAAAGAGCACATGGACAAAATTAAAGTGCTGGATCCCGGATTAATGGGAACTGTCATTCCCAAGGGATCTTACAAAGGTTTGGATCAGGATGTTCCAACCGTTGGTACGGTTACCTGCTTGGTAACCAGCAAGGACGTTCCCGAAGATATAGTCTACAAGGTAGTTAAAAACCTTTATGCTAACTGGGCCGCACTGGCCGAGGTCAAAAAGCAAGCCATTGAGAACTCAAAACCTGAAAAAGCTGCCATGGGAGCAGGTATTCCCATTCATGCGGGAGCTTTAAAATATTATAAGGAAATGGGATATGTAAAATAAGTTTCAGGGGCATGAAAGTGCCCCTGAGTTTTTTATTTTTATTGAAACCTGGGAAAATAATCCAGAATAAGGAGTGTTAATTTTCACCATGAATGGGAAAACGCTTGAATATGACGAGGTAAAGAAAGAGAGCATTTTGGAATGGCTTCTACGTCAGGAAAAAGGAATTTTTCATTTTCCTTTGGAACTTGTTATTTGTCTGCTCTCTGTGACCTTGAGCATTTATCATCTGTATGTGGCCTATGCCGGTTCTCTGGAGGCCCACGCCTTCCGCTCCACTCATCTGGCCTTTGTCCTTGTATTGTGTTTTTTGCTGCATCCCCTTGGGCGTAAAAAATGGACTGACCCAAAAAATTCCTGGTTTATTGTGGATATTATATTAGTAGTTCTTACCATTTCCATCCAGGTTTATACTTTATGGGATTTGGATGAGTTTATCTTCCGGAGGGGAGACCTGACCCAGATAGACATTTATGCAGGTACGGCCATGT
>JAOZST010000168.1:1318-8262 GCA_029939535.1 Desulfobacteraceae bacterium
CTTCTTTTGATGGAGGCCACCCGGCGTACAGTAGGCTGGGCAATGACAATCATAGCATGCTTTTTTCTGGCTCAAACAGCTTTTTCCGACAAATTATTCTGGATTTTTTACGGCCCGCCCAGCTCCTGGTTCACAATGGTGGATTATTTGTTCATGCGGGAAAACGGAATGTATTCTATTCCCATAATGGTTATGGCCACCTATATTTTTCTGTTCATCCTTTTTGGGGCCATCCTTGTAAGGTCTGGAGCCGGACGTTTTTTTATTAATGTGGCTCTGGCTGTTACCGGCTCAAAAGTAGGAGGACCTGCCAAGGCATCTGTACTCAGCTCCTGTTTAATGGCATCGGTTTCAGGTTCAGCCGTGGCCAATGTGGTCACAACGGGCAGCTTTACCATTCCACTTATGAAGCGAATAGGATACCGTCCGTATTTTGCAGGAGCAGTTGAGGCCTGCGCATCCTCCGGCGGACAAATCATGCCTCCTGTAATGGGTGCGGCTGCCTTTGTTATTGCAGAATTTATGAATGTCCCTTATTTAAAGGTTGCCCTTGCAGGTCTGTTCCCGGCTTTGATATATTTTTTTTCAATCTTTGTTATGGTGCATTTTGAGGCACGAAAGCGAAACCTGGCCACCATCTCCAGGGCTGAACTGCCCAACCTCAAACATGAAATTAAACGGGGAGGGCATCTGTTCCTGGCAATAGTGGTTATTGTTGTTCTTATGATGGTTGGCTATACTCCCATGTTTGCAGCGTTCTGGGCTATTCTTTCCATTTTGTTCTTAAGCTCTTTGCGCAGGGAAACCAGAATGACCCCGACTGATATCATAAGCGCCCTTGAGGAAGGTGCCCGTCTGGCAGTTTCCGTATCAGTGGCCTGTGCAGCAGCAGGTATCATTATAGGTTGTGTTTTTGTTTCAGGTATAGGACTGAAATTTACCAATGTAATTGTCTCTCTGGCCGGCGGTAACCTGTGGATTGCTTTATTTCTGACCATGGGTTCTTCCATGATTCTGGGTATGGGTCTTACAACTACAGCAGTATACATTACCCTGGCAGCCCTTGTGATTCCTGCCCTGATTAAAATGGGTGTTGTGCCCATAGCAGCACATTTATTTGCCTTTTACTTTGGCCTTGTTTCAGCCATCACACCGCCCGTTGCCCTGGCATCCTTTGCAGCAGCGGGCATAGCCGGATCAAATCCGATGCAGACCGGATGGTGCTCCCTTCGACTTGGCATAGCCAAGTATCTCCTGCCCTTTGTTTTTGTCTTTGCACCAGGACTTTTGTTTGTGGGGACCTGGGACCAGATTGTTCTGGCCATAGTGGGAGGTTTTGCAGGCATATATGCTTTGACTGCCACCACCGAAGGCTGGATTATGTATAAAATAGATTGGCCCTTAAGAGTCCTTCTGAGTTTTTGTGCATTTTTGTTTTTTACTCCAGGACTGGACATGTCTATTTCTGGGTTTGCCATCCAGCTGCCCAACTGGCTCACCCATTTGTCAGCATGGTGTATTCTTGGTATTGTCTATTTCATGCATAAATCCAAACATAGCAACGCCCTTGCAAAGGAGGCTGCAATATGACCAGGCAACGCTGGCTGGAATGGATGTTAATGGCAATGACTGCTGGACTTTTGATAATTCTTAAGCAATTGCACTATGGGGTAACCCAGTATAAAATTTTTCTGGTTATCCTGCTGGCCTGGTCCCTGATTTTGATCATTGTTTTGCGGGCCCTCAATAAACCAGGGACCAATGCCATTGACCAAAACAAATCATAATTTTTTGTCAGCACTCATTTCTGTTAAGTGCAAAAAGGAAAAACAATTATGGATATCAAAAAACTTGCATGCGTGGGTGCAGGACTAATAGGGTCTGACTGGGCAACACTTTTTTTATCAAAGGGTTATAAAGTAATTTTACAGGATATAAATGAAGATATTCTGGACAATGCAATTAATGTAGTACAAAAAAACCTTGAATTTCATGAAAAAAATAATTTAATTAAACCCGGCCTGGTCGAAAAAGCCATAAAAAGTATTGAAACCACAACCAGTATTGAAGATGCAGTTTGTGACGCCGATTATATCCAGGAATCTGTTTTTGATGACCTTGATTTAAAACACCAGGTATTTCAAGAGATTGATGCCAAGGCCAGGGATTATGCCATAATTGCCAGCTCTGCTTCTGGCCTGCTCATGACTGATATCCAGAAAGCTGCAGCCCGGCCGGAACGCTGTGTGATGGTGCACCCGATCCTTCCGGCTCACCTTATTCCCCTGGTTGAAATTGGTGGTGGACCTGATACATCGCCAGACTTCATTGAAATTGCAGACAATTTTATGAAAAAACTTGGTAAGACAACCGTGGTCCTGAAAAAAGAGGTTCCAGGATACATTGTAAACCGGCTCCAGGCAGCAGTGCTTCGCGAGGCAATGGATTTGGTTGAAAAAGGAGTTGCAAGTGCTGAAGATGTGGACAATGCTTTTTGTAAAGGATCTGGTCTTCGAGATCCCTTTATAGGTCCTTTTTTACGTGCCCATTTAGCGGGTAACAATATTGAAAGTTTTTTTAAGAATTATTATCAATCCTATGGATACAGGTTGGAAAGTATGGAAACATGGACCTCTTTCCCGCCTTCAGCCATGGAGGCTGCCATTAAAGATGTCAACAAAATGTATATGGTTGCCAACAAATCCATGGATGAACTCAAAGCCTGGAGAGACAATAAACTTGTCATGGTCCTTGAAATGACAAAGGACCTGATTGAAAAAAAATAAGATCGATAAAAAATAAGGACTGATAACAATCTATTCAATTAAACATTCCTTTAAAAAAAACTATTTAAAAAAAACTATTTAAAATAAAACAATTCCAAATAAAGGTAATTTTATGATGATTAAAGAGATATTCATTGTTGGGTCAGGGCTCATGGGCAGTGGGATAGCACAGGTATGTGCCCAGGCAGGTATCAATGTAAAATTAAATGATATTGATGACCAGGTCCTGGCCAAAGCCATGAAGACAATATCATGGTCTGTTGACAAATTTATTGAAAAGGGAAAGCTGTCCGAAGACAGGGATACGATTTTAAATAGGATACTGACAACTAAAAAATTCAAGGGTGCTGCCCAGGCTGACCTGGCCATTGAAGCTGCCTTTGAAAATCTTAAAGTGAAACAGGAAATTTTTCAGAAACTTGACAAAGTTTGCAAACCAGAGGCTTTGCTGGCAACCAATACCTCGGCAATCCCCATTACAGAGATGGGAGCCGTTACAATTCGTCCTGAAAAGGTTATCGGGCTGCATTTTTTCAGTCCTGTGCCCATGATGCCGGTGGTAGAGGTTGTTAAAGGTATCAGTACTTCTGAAGAAAATATGGAAACAGCTGTTTCTTTTGTAAAAAAAATAGGAAAAGAACCTATTCGTGTGGAAAGTGATATTCCAGGGTTTCTTATGAATCGAATCAATCTGGTAAGTTATGTGGAGGCTATCCAGTTACTGGAAAAGGGAATTGGAACTGTCCAGGATATTGACAAGGGAGTTCGGCTTGCTTTTGGGCGTAAAATGGGGCCGTTTGAAACGGGAGACATGGTTGGACTTGATGTCTCCTTTGGCGGTTTGACAACAATCTATAAGGAAACCCAGGACATACGATATTATCCCCCCCAACTGCTTCGCCGCAAGGTTAAAGCAAATCAGCTTGGAAGAAAAACTGGCAAGGGGTGGTATGAATATAAGGATGATAAAAACGATTAAGGGCATTATTCATGACAGATAAAATCATGACAGCCAGCCAGGCTATTGAAAAATTTGTTAAAGATAATGACCAGATTGCCCTGGGCGGTTTTACAGTGAACCGGAATCCCATGCATCTTATTAGGGAAATTATCCGCCAGAAAAAAAACAGACTTTACCTTGTGGTCCATTCCCATGGTCAGGGCATGGAACTGCTGATCGGGGCAGGGTGCGTGGAGCGAATCGAATTAGCCTATGGTGGTGTGGCAAGATTCGCGCCCACAGGCATTCTTTTTAAGAACGCTTTTAAAGATAAAACAATTGAGGTTGAAGACTATTCCAACTATCAAATGACCCTGCGTTTCTTGGCCGGGGCCATGGGTCTGCCCTTTATTGCAACCAAGTCAGGTCTTGAATCAGATATTATTCGCAAATTTGGATTTGCAAAAGAAATCCGGGGCAGGGAAAAAATTCCTGAACATAAGCTTAAAGTCATTGATGACCCCCTTAATGAAAATGGAGGCAAGGTGGTTGTGCTTCCCCCCCTAAATCCGGATGTGGCACTGATTCATGCCCAGTATGCAGGAAAAAAAGGAACTATTCGTATTAACGGGCTTTCCTTTGCAGATATTGAGCAGGCAAAGGCTGCTGAAAAAGTGATTGTTTCCTGTGAAGAGATTGTCCCGGAAGACTATATCCGCCAGGACCCGGACCAGAACAGCCTGGCCCACTTTATGGTTGATGCCATTGTTCCAGCTCCCTTTGGTGCCCATCCTACAGCCTGTCACAAATTCTATGACTATGATCCCGGTCATTTAAATATGTTTAAAAAAATAGCCCGGAACCAGGACGATTTCAAACAATATCTTGATGAATGGGTTTATCCCCTGGAAACCATGGAAGATTATCTTACCAAAGTGGGATTCAAAGATCTTTTAAAAATAAAAGCAAACTTTGCCCTGGGTTATGCCCCTGGCCTGGACAGACGTTAGGAGAAAAGCCCGAAATAAGATAGGGAAAAAAACAGGAAAAAACCATGGAGAATTATACTGCAACAGAAATAATGGCATTGACTGCCGGCAGGCTTGTCCAGAACAAGGATATTCTCTTTGCCGGAACCGGCCTGAGCATGCTTGCAGCAACCGTTGCCAAACGCATACATGCGCCTGAAGCCGTTGTTTTCTTTGAAACCGGCGGTATCGACCCTTCTCTGGAGGAACTTCCCCTTGCTGTTGCAGACCCCAGGGTAATGGTCGGTACTTCAGTTAATACAGGCCTGGCAGATGCCCTGAGCATTCTTACCCATCCAAAATTTCGTACCATTGCCTTTATTGGGGCAGCTCAGATCGATTGTTACGGCAATTTAAACTCCACAATGCTTGGAACCTATGAAAATCCTGTTCAGCGGTTTCCAGGATCTGGCGGCGCCTGTGATGCAGCAAGCCTTGCAAGTGGAGTGATTGTTTTCATGCAGCACGAATATCGCAGATTTGTAAAAAAACTGGACTATTTTACAAGTCCGGGATGGATTTCAGGTTATAATTCAAGGCAGGAGGCCGGTTTTAAACGGGGTGGGCCAATGGCAGTTGTCACAAACATGGGCGTCCTTAAATTCGATGACATTACAAAGATGATGTACCTGGATCAATACTACCCGTTTACTGATCCTGAAACCATAGCTTCTGAAACAGGATTTTCCCTTGATATTTCAAGGGCAAAAAAATGCAGCCCTCCCGGGGATGATGAGTTAAAAATGCTCAGACAGGAGGTCGATCCACAGAGATTGATTCTGGGCCCGCTGCCATGCTGTCCTAGTCCGGGATAAACACGGGGATAATAATCATTGGAAGCTTGGTGGCCAGTTAAGATAAAATGAAAAACAAAAAAAATATAACCATTGTGGGTGGTGGAGTTGTGGGATTAAGTATTGCCTATGAACTTTCAAATATTTTTGATGGCGAAATCAATCTGCTGGAAAAAAATGAAACAATTGCAGGCGATAATCAATCAACCAGAAATTCCGGAGTCATCCACTCGGGCATCTATTATGACAAAAAAATAGTTCCTAAAAAAGCAGAATTTTGTGTTCAAGGCAACAGGCTGTTATATGAATTTTGTAATAGATATAAAGTTGCCCATAAAAAAGTTGGCAAATTGGTAGTAGCAACAAATGATAATGAAATAGAGTATTTAAAAGATACACTGAGAATTGCCAAGGCAAATAATGTTCCCGGCATAAGGATGGTGAACAGAGATTTTGTTAAAACCCGGGAACCAAATGTTGATTGCGTGGCTGCTCTTTACTGCCCCAGTTCGGGTGTTATTGATCCAGTCGCCTATATCAAAAAACTCCATGGCCTGATAAGGAAAAACAAAGCAAAGGTATTTAAAAAAAATAAAGTTACTGATATCCTATGTTCCGGTCATGGATTTAAAGTGAAAATTCAATCTAAAAACCATTGTGAAAGCTTTGATACGGATATTATCATTAATTCAGCCGGGTTAAATTCAGACATAATTGCAGGTTTAGTAAATCCTGAAAATCCCTATGAGATAATACCCTTAAAGGGAGAAGCTGTAAAATTTCTTAAAACTCAGAATTCAAAGTTATTTACAAGTGGAATGAATATTTATCCAACCCCCCATGGTATCTATGTTGAAAAAGGTGGTAAGGCTGAATTACCATTTTCTGAATTTAATGAGCTATATCAGAAAGGGGTAATAAAAAAATCATTGGGAGTCCATTTAACACCCCTTGTGTTAAAAGGAAAACAAAGGGAATTTACCTTGTCTGAGGAGATAACTATCGGTCCGGCCCTTAGTGCAAATTGCGGAAAAAATGAGTATGAGCACACCTATGATAAGAATTATTATGTTGAAAGCGTTAAATCATTCTTCCCAAATATTTTAGAGGATCATCTTGAATTTTATCAGACTGGAATTCTGGCAATGTCAAAAGGACATCCGGATTTTATTATTGAGAATGATCCAATTCATTGGAATTTTATAAATCTTATGGGAATTGATTCCCCTGGTTTGACATCATCCCTGGCCATTGGAAAATATGTTTGTGAAATAGTAAAAGCTTTGCATCTATAAAAACCAGGAAATTGTCTATTGTTTATACCCTATCATCCGTAAAAAACCTTTTCGTTTTTCAATATCTTCTGTGGTTTCAATGCCCTTGGATGAAAATCCGT
>JAOZST010000169.1:0-8252 GCA_029939535.1 Desulfobacteraceae bacterium
AAAAGGCGGAAATGCCTTGACAGATTATGCAAAAAAATATGTTTCTTTCTGGCAGAGATCGTTTACCATGGCTGAAGATGAGATTGACGATATGGTAAAGAGGCTTGTAAAAAGCAAAGAGATATCAACATCAGAGGGGACACGATTAAAAAAAGAGATCATGGGGTTTACAACCTCCTTAAAGGGATGGATTTCAGATGCCATTGACAAGCGGTTGAAAGAAGTTTTATCTGCAACAAATCTTGCCACAAAAGATCATGTTTCAGAACTAAACTCCCGGATCAAGGTCCTGGAAAAAAAACTGGACAAATTTGAAGCCATCCAGGCAAAAGAAAAAAAGGAAATACCCGTAGAATAATGACAAAAGGAAATAAGGAAATAATGACAAGATCTATCTTTTTAAATGGCACAATATCATATGATATTGTAAAGGGTTAGAAAATATATGGGCAGTGATATCACCTCAACAGATTCTTTTATGAAATTAAAACGTGTGTTGCAGGATTTTCAATCCAAACGCATCAATGAAACATACAAAGACATTGAATCAGATCCTGAATTTTCAAAAATTGGTAGTTTCTTTTTTAAAAAGCTCTACGCGCCTGAGGATTTTTCATTTCGCGATACCAGCATGAAAAAACTTCACAAGGCCCTGGACGGCAAACTATATAAGAATATGCTCACTGCGGTTACAAAGGTGATTGAACTCCACGATATCTCCAATGAACAAGATGATTTAATGGTTGAAAAAATGATGGAAGAAGATATTGATGAATCCATGACCATGGCCCAATATCAAAATATTTACAAAAGCCTAGATAATTATGATCAGCGCATCTACCAGATCGATCTGAGCGCTGAAGTCACCCGGATATTCCATGGATTAAGCAAAAAATGGATCGTTGCAGTATCTTTGAAAACCGTAAAAACAACAGCAGTTTTATTCGGCATAAAAGACATCATTGATTTTATCTATGAGGGGTATGTGGCTTTTAAGACCATTGATAATATCGATTTTTTTGTAAACACCATGACAGAGAGAGAGCTTGCGTGGCATAACGAAATCTGGTCCAAGACATCAGGAGAATAAACATGGCTGCCCTTTTATTTTTACACCTGGTTATCCAATGAAAAGAGCATTGATACTATCCGGAGGAGGTTCCAGAGGGGCCTTTCAAATCGGGGTTTATAAATACCTGACAGAGAGGAACTGGACACCAGATATTATCTGCGGCACCTCTGTGGGGGCCATCAATGCTGCCGGTATTGGCTCTGGACTGGATACCTCAGAACTGGTCCGGCTCTGGACCAGGTATAACCGCAGAAAGATGTATCGGCTCAACCTGATTCCATTTTTATCCTGTTTTTTGTCCGGACGCGCACTAAAACCCCTTTTGGATACACGCCCAATGCAGTCC
The DNA here is from genome assembly GCA_029939535.1 of Desulfobacteraceae bacterium. Classification (GTDB taxonomy): domain Bacteria; phylum Desulfobacterota; class Desulfobacteria; order Desulfobacterales; family Desulfobacteraceae; genus NBML01. The sequence goes on from JAOZST010000169.1 coordinate 1,419, forward strand.
ATGGTGGCTGAACATATTGATTTTAACCATTTACAAAACAACCGGACAAAGGTGGTTATTTCAACGGTCAACGCTCTCTCCTCCCTTCCCTGTTTTTTTGATAATTCTGAAATCCGGCTGGAACATATTATGGCATCCAGCGCCATGCCGGTTCTTTTTCCCTGGCAGTATATAGACGGTGTTCCCCACTGGGATGGCGGGACCATGGCAAACATCCCCCTGCAGCCAGCTCTGGACTTTGGTGCCGATGAAATTATTATTGTATTGCTTTCCCCAGTCGGGCACACCCCCCAGATGTTCCCGAAAAATGTCCGGACAGCTCTCGAGGTTGTTTTTGAACAATTTCTTGTGGGATCATATGAAAGTGCCCTCATGGCCCAGGGGTATGAAGACAGACCCCTCCCACCGCCCCAGGTCAAATACATAAAAAAATATAAGAGCTGTGACTCCCATAATGGTCAGCCCAATAATGGACAACCAAATATTATAACCCTGGCCCCGAAAAAAATGCTGGGTTTTAAGTCCTTGCTAAATTTCTCAGCGTCCCAGGCAGAAAGGCTCATTGATGAAGGCTATAAAACCGCTTGTACCCAATTGAAACCATTTATTTAATCCCAAATTAAGACCATCCATAAAGGAAAAAAAATGCTTCCAGATTATTTTGAATTTTCCCTTCCAACAAAACTTGTTTATGGTGTGGGCATCCTAGATTCCATTGAAGATGCTGTGACCCGGTTCGGCAAAAGAAAAGCATTGCTGGTGACCGACAAAATTCTTATGGATGCAGGGGTTGTTGACAAGGTAAAAACCGGATTTTCAAAAACCAACATAAAAATCACAGCCATTTTTAATGATGTACCCCCCAATTCCACGATTTTAACTGTCCAGGACTGTGCCGCCCTCGGGAAAAAGAAAAAATGCGACATGATCCTGGCCGTTGGCGGCGGCAGCGTTATTGATACTGCAAAGGTCGCCAATCTTCTCATGGTAAAGGGGGGCAGGGTTCAAGATCACATGGGTGCGTATCTTCTTAAAAGTTTTGATCTATTACACCCTGCCATTGTGATTCCCACCACAGCCGGAACCGGTTCGGAAGTAACAAAAGTTGCTGTAATCGCTGATCCTGATAATGATGTTAAGCTACCCTTTGCCGAGGAGCAGTTTTTGCCGGAACTGGCCATCCTTGATCCGGAGATGACAATTTCAATGCCGGGAAAATTAACGGCCACAACTGGTATGGATGCCCTGGTTCATGCCATAGAAGCCTATGTTGACAAGGAATGGTCCCCGGCATCGGATGCACTGGCCCTGCATGCCATCAAACTTTTAACCAATAACATTCTTCAGGCCTGCCACAAGCCTGAAGATCTCCAGGCCAGGGGGGCCATGCAGGTGGGAAGTTTTCTTGCCGGGGTTGCATTTTCCCATTCCATGGTGGGCATGGTCCATGGCATATCCCATGCCCTGGGCGGTGTTTACCACATCCCCCACGGACTTGCCAACGCCCTGATTCTTCCCGAGGTCATGGCATATAACCTGGAATCAAATATTGACCGGTATGCAGATGTGGCCCAGGCCATGGGTGTTTCCTTTCCAAATATTGTCAGCAACAGCCAGAGCGTTATTAAATCCGGTACCCTTGATCTGATCACAAAAGCAGTAAAGAAGACAGATCTGGAGCCCTTAAAAAATCTTGTGGATACCAAAGCCCACAAGCTGAGAAATTTTGCCGTTCATAAACTGGAAAACCTTGGGTTTGTGGATGGATGGATCAGACAGCAGGCAGCCATGGCAGGTATTGAACGGGTGCGCATGCTGAATCGACAGCTGGCCTTTCTTACAGGCATGGCCTTAAACCTGAAGGATGCCGGTATTAAGGATAACCTGGCAAAACTTGAACAGGTGGCAGAAACAGCCATGGAAGACGGATCAATGCTCTATAATCCGGTTGAACCAAATATAGAAGCTGTTATGGATATTGTTGAAACTATTTATTATTCCACAGACACCCCCCTGGAAGTCACCACGGAAGATTTAAGACCCAGGGAACAAAAAAAAGCAGGAGCCAAAAAAATATCCAATGTTTTTAAGAACAAAGAAATGGTGTATGATATTTTCATGGATTTTTACGACATGTTAAACAAGGATCCCAGAATCGGGCCTTCCCTGGAAAAGACCAATCTCTGCATCCAGTTCAGGTATTCAAAACCCGAGGCCGTTATCACCATTGATGCCACTGGTGATGAAACAGAACTTATCAAGGGAGAGTTTAACGGAGATCCCGAGGTTACCATGTCCATGGATGCGGATTTTGCCCATAAATTCTGGCATGGCAAAGCCAATCTCGTCACTGCCTTGACCCGCAGGCAGGTGACGGCAAAGGGCAATGTTCCCAAGACGCTGAAACTGCTTCCCATACTTAAACCGGCCTATGACCTTTACCCGGATTTTCTAGAAAAAAAAGGCCTTGGGGAGTTGATTCTATCATAAGCCCATTGTTACTAAACAAAAGTTACCAGACAAAATTAACCCTAATCCCCAAAAGGATTACAATTTATTAATAGCAGGTTCTATTTTTTAAAGGAGAAGTTATGCAGTTTAAAGACTATGCTAATTTCCATGAGATGCTGGCCGAAACCATTGATAAGTATGGACCGGACCAGGCATACAGATGGTTTGACAAAGAGGGTATTGCAACTTCCATCACCTGGCAGGAATTTTATGACCAGGTAAAAACCGTCTCAAAAAGCCTTATGGCCCTTGATGTTGAAAAAGGCGATAAGGTTAATATTCTGAGCTATACCTGCTATGAATGGATCTTAACAGATGCGGCCAACATGAGCATTGGAATAGGAACCGTTGGTATCTATCAATCCAATCTGCCCCAGGACTGTGAATATATCATCAACCATTCAGATTCGGTTCTTATCTTTGCAGAGGATCAAACCCAGCTGGATAAATTGCTTGAAATCCGAAACAATCTTCCAAATGTCAAAAAAGTAATCCTTTTTAAGGGCAAGGCCAAGGTGGATGACTGGGTGATCACTTTTGATGAATTCCTGGCCCTTGGAAAGGATGTGGATGACAAAGCCCTTGAAGAACGCATTGCACAGGTTACATCCAAGGACACGGCAGGCCTTGTATACACCTCCGGCACCACCGGCGTTCCCAAGGGTGTAGTCTTAACCCATGACAACATCACCTATACCTGCCAGTCTGTATATAATAGTGCCAGCTTCTATGAAGGTGAAGAAATGTTTGTTTTTCTTCCCCTGGCCCATGTCTTTGCCAGAACCTGCTGTTATACAGCCATCAGAACAGGCAATCGGACTTCTTTTGCCCGGAGCATTGACACGCTTCTTGAAGACTTTACCCTGGCAGCCCCTCACTGGTTTGTCAGTGTGCCCCGGGTATTTGAAAAAATATACTCCAAGATTATCAGTGGTGCCGAGGCAAAAGGCGGTGTTGCGGAAAAAATATTCAACTGGGCATGCTCCGTGGGCAGCGAGATCAGCACATGCAAACTTAACAAACAACCCGTTTCCCTGGGATTGGGTCTCAAATATAAACTGGCCACAAAACTGGTTTTTTCAAAAATTCACAAAGCCCTGGGCGGTAATGTCAAATGGTGTATCAGCGGTGCTGCTCCCCTGAACCCTGATATTGCCAAATTCTTTCATGCTGCGGGTCTGTTGATTTTAGAAGGAGTCGGCATGACGGAAAACACTTCTTTTTCCAATGTAAACCGGCCGGACAATTATGATTTTGGCGTGGTTGGCCCTCCTGGCGCAGGGATCTCCCAAAAACTGGGTGATGACGGAGAAGTGCTCTATTCTGGCCGAAACGTGATGAAAGAATATTATAAAATGCCCGATGAAACAGCAAAGACCTTTACAGAGGACGGCTGGCTGAAAACAGGAGATATTGGCGAAATAGATGAGAATAATGTTCTGAAAATCACTGACCGGAAAAAAGATCTTATCATTACAGCCGGTGGAAAAAACATTGCCCCTTCCCGCATTGAAGGGATCATGGCAACTTCCATATATTTCAACCAGGTCTGTGTGGTGGGAGACAAAAGAAAATATCTTTCTGCCGTGGTCACACTGGATGAGGTGAACATCAAAAACTATGCAGATACACATGGGATTGCCTATGAAACCATGGCTGATCTCATTGACCATCCAGATATAAAGTCCTTGATCGACTCTGAACGGGAAAAGAAGAACAAGCTGCTTCCCTCTTTTGAAACCATTAAAAAAGTGATTGTTGTTCCTGAATTCACCATTGAAAACGCCATGATGACACCGACATTTAAACTGAAAAAAAATATTATCCTGGAAAAATATGAACAAGAGATTGATACCATGTATCAATAATGAGCAAAACTCATAACCAGAATCGCTGTGTCCTTAATCATCAGGACACAACGGTTCTGGTTATGCACAATTTTAAGGACATGGAATGGGCACCACACAGCAGCATGATTTTGATTATATTGTTATAGGCTCAGGCTTTGGCGGCAGCGTCTCGGCATTGAGACTATCCCAGAAGGGATATCGGGTAGGGGTTATAGAAAAGGGGAAAGAATGGAAGACAACAGATTTTCCAAAGACCAGCTGGAATATTAAAAAAAATTTATGGCTGCCCCGCCTGGGTTGTTACGGATATCAGATGCTCACGTTTTTCAAGCATGTCCTGATTCTCCATGGCGGCGGCGTTGGAGGCGGAAGCCTTGTATATGCCAACCAGCTTCTCACCCCTCCTGACAAGGTGTTTGAAGATCGGGGCTGGTTTATGGATAATGCAAAAAAAGTGTTGATGCCCCATTATGAAACAGCCAGAAAAATGCTGGGAGCAACCCCGAGCCCCCGGGTTGGAAAAGCAGATACACTGCTCAGAGAAGTGGGTATGGAAATGACAGGAAAAGACACTTTCCATAAAAATGATGTGGGTATTTTTTTTGGCGAACCAGACAAGACGGTTCCAGACCCTTATTTTAACGGCAAAGGTCCGGACAGGACCGGATGCACTTTTTGCGGAGCCTGTATGATTGGCTGTCCTGTGGGGGCAAAAAACACCCTGGACAAAAACTATCTTTTTCTTGCAAAGGGTTTAGGGGCTGAAATTATCCCTGAAACCTATGTAACAGGTGTCAGGCAGGTTCATGGGGGATATGAAGTCATCACAAAAAAGACCACTGGTTTTTCAAAAAAAGAAAAATCATATACCGCAAAAGGGGTTGTTTTTTCTGCCGGAGTTATCGGGACGATAGAGCTTTTAAGCAAATGCAAAGACAAAGGATTTCTACCTGATATTTCAGATGAACTGGGAAATTTTGTGAGAACCAATTCCGAGGCCCTTATCGGTGTTAAATCCAATGATAAGACAACCAACTGGAATGACCAGATTGCCATTACATCTGGAATTTATCCCGATGATACCACCCAAATTGAAATCGTAAGATTAAATAAGGGATCTGATACACTCTTTAATCTGTTAACCATAATGTCTGACGGTGGCGGAAAATTGCCAAGATGGGTAAGATATCTGGGAAGTATTATCAAACATCCGTTACGGTTTATCAAGTTGCTGTGGCCTCTGGGCAAGGCAGCATCCACATCCGTTCTACTGGTGATGCAGACGGATAAAAATCATCTAAAGTTACAATACAAACCAAGATGGTGGCGGTTTGGCAGCAAATCAATCAATTCGGAAATACCAGAAGGTTTTGAAAGGTCCCCCTCCTATATCCCTGTGGCCAATGAAACAGCCAGGCACCTGGCAAAAAAAATGGATGGGATTCCATTGAGTTCCTTTCCAGAAGTGATCCTGGATATGTCAGCCACGGCCCATATTTTAGGGGGGTGCTGCATGGGGGATTCACAAAAGACAGGTGTTGTTTCAAATAAAGGGGAATTGTTTAATTATCCAAATCTTTATGTTGCTGACGGATCAGTTGTTTCAGCAAACCTTGGTGTGAATCCAAGCCTTACTATCACTGCCCTTTCAGAACATATCATGTCAACCATCCCGGATAAAGACTGATAGTAGACTATACCCGGATAAGAACGTGAACTGTCACTACACAACCGCAGCATTTACCCTGTCTCCTGAATCCTGGGCTTCGACATGTTGTGCTGGCTTACCCGGAGACCAGGCCTTATATGCTATTTCTGTTCGTCGGCTCATAGTTTTGCACTCCAACTTCCTTTGGACGGTCCCTCACGGTTCCGCCCTTGTTTTCGGCTAATACTTCTGTTAATGTTATATGCACCAACAGGATTCACGTATAGGGGACTTACACCCCATAAGTTCACACCCATGCCGGGCGTACACAAGGAACTGGACCGGTCACCGCACACCGATCAATCAAACTGCGTTTGCTTGATCGGACCGCACGGCGCCGGTCAGCACCGCGATTACCCACAAAGGAAAACTTTATCACCAGGGTACCCCCATGGTTGCCTTTCAACATGGAGCTGGAGGGGTTGCAGCTTTTTTTCTTTCCCTTGCCGAATTGATGCGTGGATCACAACACCTGGGAATGATGAATGAAATCTCCGGGCTCCTGGGTCTTGCCATCGGTTCATTGACGTTCAGCGGAAGCATGATCGCTGGTGGGAAGTTGTCAAACAAACTTGGCCAGATACCGAAAATACTTCCCAATTCCAAGTGATTGATTTTTCGAATAAAATGCTTGCCCTGGGCAAAGATGTGAAATTTGCAATTCATCCGGTTGCAGGAAGAATGCCCGGGCACATGAATGTTCTATTGGCAGAAGTAGAAGTAGAAGTAGAAGTAGATTATGACAACCTTTATGAGATGGATGAA
>JAOZST010000170.1:0-1803 GCA_029939535.1 Desulfobacteraceae bacterium
ATCCAGAGAGCCATTCCCGTAATTTTTAATGTCTGCCTGCATGAATCCTGAATCACTTTCCAGGTAAGCTTCCGATGGATTGCGCAGATAAGCATTGATCCCAATGCTCCAATGCCTGCAGCTTCAGTGGGAGTGGCAGCACCCATGAAGATGGACCCCAATACCAGGAAGACAAGCATACAGGGCAGAAAAATTTCACCCAGTGATTTCCATCGCATGGCCCAGGAGACTGATATTTCAGGTTTCGGCAGATCCTTTGGCCTGATAATACCCGTAAATACGATATAGGATATGTACAGCGTCGCCAGGATGAACCCGGGAACAATACCGCCAAAGAAGAGTTTGCCAATGGAGATCCTGGCAATAAAGGCAAAAATAATCATGATAATTGCCGGGGGAATGATCTCACCTAATACCCCGCCCGCCATCACCGATCCCAGGGCAATGGATTTGCTGTAATTATGTCTGAGCATGGCTGGAACGGCCACCAGTCCCATTGTCAGGATCCCGGGGCCGAATCCCCCGCACATGGCCAGGGCGACACAGACACCGATTGAAACAATGGCAAGCCCTCCGCGAACCCCGGAAAGCCAATAGCTCAACCCGTTATACATTTTTTCGGAAATCCCGGACTCAACCAGAAAGTTACCCATGATAAGGAATAAGGGTATGGTCATTAATGTTGGGCTGGTAATCTGCTGATAGGTGGTTGTTGCAACCGTATAAACTGCATCCGGGCCGTCAATAAGAAAGGTTAACAGAACCGTGATACCGCCCAGTGCAAAAGCCACTGGAACGCCCAGTGCAAGAAGCGTCAGCAGACCGCCGAACAAAAAAATTGTAATCAGTTCAATACTCATAAATTGATATTCCTTCTCACAAGACTTTCCAGGTTATTTTTTTCTGCCATATACTGCAATGCAGCCTAAAATGAAAATCCCCACGCTGAACGGCATGAACATTTTCAAAGGATAAAGCGGCAGCTTGAAAACGCCGGTTGCCTTTTCGCTGACCTGCCAGGCCATTTGTCCCATCACAGTACTTTTCCATAGCAATCCGCCTAGAAAGCATAGAGCAGCCGCAAGGGTGAGCCAGCGTACAAAGGTTTTCATGGGTTTGGGAAAATGTTCGTAAAGCATTTCAATTTGGATATGGCTATTGTGAATCAATGTATAACTGCCGCCAACCAGGACGAAAACACCAAAAAGCTGCTTGTTGATCAGCCAGGCCCATGATGTCGGTGCATTGAATGCGTACCGGGAAATCACTTCATAGCTTACAATCCCCATGATAACAAGAATCAGAAGACTGCAGACTTTTCCTGCATGTTCAATAAAAATTTTGACTGCTTTTGAAAATGCTTCCATAAAAAAGTCCCGTTAGAAAGTGGAACAGCACAGTATTCTGACTGTTCCACCGGATTTATTTAAAATGTACAGCGATTTCCCTATTTTACTCCCCGCCATTCCTTTATCATTTTGATGGCTTCAGCGCTTGCTGCATCCTGTTTGGCCAGTTCGTCCCACATTTCATAGGCCGTTTTTCTGTATTGTTCCTGGCAGGCATCATCCAATATGATCTCTTTTACTTTTCCCTCTTTTGCGAGTCCTTTGACAACCTCAAGCTCTTTTTTATATTCTGAAACCGTTGCAAACCAGTAGTCTTCAGCTGCTTTATGGAGAGCATCCTTAAGATCATCAGGAAGGGCCTTCCATTTTTTCATATTCACCAGGATATGGCCGGTCGTATGATCACATTCCATGCCGCGAATCCAATAAGGGGCCACTTCATGCCATTTTAAAC
>JAOZST010000170.1:1903-8233 GCA_029939535.1 Desulfobacteraceae bacterium
TGATCACATTCCATGCCGCGAATCCAATAAGGGGCCACTTCATGCCATTTTAAACCGGTAACGGCGCTGACATCCCATTCTGCGGCATCAATTGTGCCAAGTTTTAATGCCATGTACGTTTCCGTGGGTGACACAGCAGTCCCCTGCATGCCGACTGCACCGTGATAAGCCAGGTTTCCGCCTTCAGCTTTTATCTTCATTCCTTTCAGATCGCTGCAGGAGTGAATCGGTTTGGTCGACAGGACAAAGGGAACCGGACCGTAGGTATGAATGTCCAGCAGATAAAGACCATATTTGGCGTATTCTTTTCTCAGTAGATCCATAAACCCGTTATTCAGGTAAAAATCCCTGACAGCCTGCGCTTTTTCTTCAAATGTGTTTTTTTCATCAATCCGGAAAGCCAGTGGTAGATTAAATTCCACATATCCCACCGGAACAATCCCACCGGACATACCGCCCATACTGTGCACCATATCGATAACGCCCTGCTGGGTTCCGCCGAATACCTGATCCATCGGCATGATTTCGGGTTCAGCAAATATCTTGATCTTTAGTCGGTTGTTGCTGTTTTTAGCTGCTGAATCCGCAAAAACTGTCAACGTTTCCATGGACAGGTCGCCACGGGGGAAGGCGGATTGGATTTTTAATCGATAGACTTTGTCTTTAGCCAGAACCTGGGGGACGATAACAAATGTAAGGCTTAATAGACCGATAGTTAACATCAAACAGATTCTTAAATAATTTTTCATAATTTTGTTCCTTTTAGTATGGGGTTTAATATAACTTTTGGGTCTCCTTTTTTTTGGTTCGAAATAGTATATAACAAATTGTGTGCCAACAGTTTTAAAATTTTATATTGCCTTTATTATTAAATAGTTGTGAAATCCAACCATTTTTATTAAATATAATTTGCTGTTAAGTGTTTATCTGAACAGGACAGATTCCAATAAAATTGGACACATCCTCTGCAAACAAAATTGAATAATGATTTACCCGATTCTCCTTTATAGAATCCATTTAATTTGATGATTGCTTTTTTAAAAATAAAATACTATTGGAAAACTTTGGTTCGAACTTAAGATATCGATACACGGAATTTTACAGCCAGGGAGAGTATCAGACATGACGAAAATTTTAATTATTGATGATGATGAGATTTTCAGTAAACAACTGGCACTGTATATCGACCGGATGGGATACCAAAGCGAACACGCCCCGGATATGAAGGCAGGATTTCAAATGGCTGAAAAATCCTGTTACGATATTATTTTTTTAGATGTTAACCTTCCCGACACAAACGGTCTGACCGGCATTAACAAATTAAAATCCACCGGATCAAATCCCGAAGTCGTTGTTATTACCGGCGACGGAGACATGGACGGTGCAGAACTTGCCCTGACCAACGGTGCATGGGATTACCTGATCAAACCCCCGGCATTCAACAAAATCAAGCTGCTCATCAAACGGATTAAGGAATTCAGACAAGAAAAGGCAAAATTCGTGGATACTTTTGTCTTTAACAACGAAGGCATGATCGGTAGCAGCCAGGAAATCAATAAAACCCTAAAAAAGATGGCAAAGGCGGCGTCGAGTGATTCCAATGTGTTTATCACCGGAGAAACCGGTACCGGAAAGGAATTGGCAGCAAAGATTCTTCATCGCAACAGCAAACGTAGTACAATGCCGTTTATAGCCGTGGACTGCACCAATCTGCCGGAAACCATTGCTGCCAATATTCTGTTCGGACATAAAAAAGGAACATACACAGGTGCAGACAAAACTCAAAGCGGCCTTGTTAAGGAAGCCGACGGTGGAATACTTTTTCTGGATGAAGTCGGAGACCTGTCCCCAAGTGTCCAGAGATCTCTTTTACGTGTCCTGCAGGAGAAAAAATTCCGACCCATTGGCGCCAATGAAGAGGTATCAGCCGATTTCAGGGTAATCAGCGCCAGCAACAAGGATCTAAAGGCGCTCGTTGACAAGGGACTGTTCCGCAAGGATCTCTACTACCGGCTGGTGGTGTTTCATGTCAACCTGCCGCCCCTGAGGCTGCGAAAGAATGACATCCGCCTTCTGGTAGGTCATTATGTTGGTAAAATCTGTGAACAGATGGAAACCAGTATTAAAGGCATATCAAGCGATTTTATCCAGGCACTTGAATACTATGACTGGCCGGGAAACATACGTGAACTGATCAACCTGATCCACCTGACCCTGACCAATGCCGTTGATGCACCGATGCTCTATCCCCATTTTCTGCCAAAGGAGTTCCGCATCAAGGTATTGAAAAAAAAGATAAGATATTCAAACCAAGATGATATCCATTCAAAGGTGTTTTTAACCATTGAACGACCTGCAGGCCGAGAGATTATTCAGTACAAGGCCTACAGAGATTACGTCAACGATCTGATGGAATCCAGGTATATCGACTACCTGTCTGATCTCAATATTGACAATGTCAGTGAGATCTGCCGTCTCACAGGCCTGAGCCGGTCCCGGATATATCAGCTTTTCCAGAAACATAAAAAAAACACTAAATAACTTTTTCAAGGTTGCAATATGCTTAGTAGAATCTCGATTCGGGCCAAACTTTTCACCCTGTTTTTGTTTATCTTTATCGCTTCGGTCATCTTTTTAAGCTATATGGCCAGTCGGATCATGACCGATTTCGGCGAGTATTCAGCCACGGAAAACGAATCAAATATAAGAAGCCAGGCCAGTTTTTTCCTGTCTCAAGTGACACATGAAAAAGCGCTAAGGTGTGAAAACATATTTGAACGAATCGCAGTATCATCGGTTTATCTGGCACAGCAGGCCGCCGCACACCTCAATCTTGAACACATCGTCGGCACCATTCCGTTAAACAAACCGGACCTCCTTTTTAAGCCCCCCGGGAGCAAGCTATATTCCAACAGCCCCGATGATCCGGTCATGGTCCTTTACTGGGGGGATAACCCGCCGGACAAACAAATCACAACCCATTTAAATACGCTGTCCCACATGGACCCGACACTCAAAACCGTCATCGACAAAAACTCTGAGGCAGTAGCCTGTTTCATTACCTTTGAGAAGGCCACCACCCGGTATTACCCCAACTTCCCATCCATCATACGCAACCTGTCTGAAGAAGCATATGAGATTAGAGAATCAGCATGGTATGCTGCGGTCAAACCACGAAACAATCCTGAACATAGAACGGTCTGGTCTGAAGTCTATCAGGACCCGGCAGGCCGCGGGTTGATGACAACAGCTGTCTCTCCGATCTACAATCCGGCAAACGAATTCATCGGTGCCGCCGGTGTGGATGTAACCTTGGTCAACATTACGGAAAAAATTCTGACAGCCCGACAGAGTAATGGAACCCTTAATCCAAAGGGCATGTTCTCATTTATTATTGATGCCAGTGGAAGGATCGTCGCCTTCCCAAAGGAATACATCAGCCTGTTCGGGTTCAAGGAAATATTAAAAAAAAAGCATACCGATTACAACGCTCTTTTCAACCTTAAACTTTCCGATTCTAAAATTGAAAATATCCGCAGGCTTTGGAGCGACAGGAAACCTGAAAATCAAGTTAACATGGAGACTGTTCAGTTTCAGGACAAAAAGCTTCTGATCTCATCATTTGTCATGCCCTCCACAGGGTGGCGTCTGAGTGTCGCCGTGCCTGAATCCGATTTGATGGAATCAATTACACATACACGGGACGCCATGAACGCCATGGTCGATACCATGGCATTCAAGTTCGGGGCTTTTGCCCTTCTGATCATGTTTATATCGCTTGTTGGGTTTACGCTCCTCTCCTATAAGTATTTTATTCAACCCATCGATACGCTGACCCATGCCGCAGTCAAAGTGAAAGAGGGTGATCTGTCCCAGCAGGTGACCATTAAAAGGGAAGATGAAATAGGGATTTTGGCACGAACATTCAATACCATGGTAATGGAGCTCAAAAAACTGAGGATCAAGGAAAGGGCACATGCTGAACATCTTCAGGAAAAGGTAGGGGAACGGACCCTTGAATTGGAAGAAAAAACTCACCAGCAGAAAAAGACCCTGAACCAACTTCAACTCGAAATAGGTGAAAGAAAAGAAATTGAAAAAAAACTGATGCGGTCCGAGGAAAAATACAGGGACATTTTCAATAATTCGGTCCAGAGTATTTTCCAGTCCTCCCTGGAAAACCGTATCCTTAATGCCAATCCATCCATGGCAAGAATACTGGGGTATGATTCCATTGATGATTTTTTATCCACTATCAAAAACCTGGAAAAACAAGTCTATGTTGAACCGGACCAACGAAAGAAATTCATCGGCCTTTTGAAAAAAAATGATTTTGTATCCGGATTTGAAACCCAGCTCCGCAAAAAAGATGGAACAAAGGTCTGGGTGTCTATCTGCGGTCGGGCGATCAACGATGACAGTGGCAATTTTTCATACATTCAGGGCTCTTTTGAAGATATATCAGAACGAAAACATGCCCAGCAGATGTTCAAAAAGGCTAAACAGATTGCCGAAGAAGCCAGCCGTGCCAAAAGCGAATTTTTGACAATCATGAGCCATGAAATCAGGACTCCGCTCAATGCCATTATCGGGATGACACGCCTGACCCTGACCACCGAGCTGAACAAAACCCAGAAAGAATATCTGGATGCAGTCTTAATCTCCTCGGATCATCTGATGTCCCTGCTCAACAACATTCTGGATTTTTCCAAAATCGAGGCCGGCAAATTTGTTCTTGAAGAAAGGGCTTTTGATATTGAAGCCCTTTTGAATGACATGATGACCATGTTTTCCTTTCAGGCCCAAAAGAAAAATTTAACGTTGACATACTCCACCGGGCAGATTCCCAGATATGTGATCGGAGATATCCATCGGCTGCGCCAGATTCTTGTGAACCTGGTGGGTAATGCCATCAAATTCACAAAATCCGGCGCCATTTCCATCCATGTTACTTCCACCGGCGGTCTCCAGAAAGATGATAACAGTACATTTTCGGAACTACTGTTCTCCATCAAAGATACGGGTGTCGGCATCCCTTCTGACAAGCTTAGCAACATATTCAACGATTTCACTCAGATCCATGATGCTAACACGGTTGAAACGGGGGGAACCGGACTTGGCCTGACCATCACCCGGCAGCTGATTCACCTTATGGAAGGTGATATCTGGGTGGAAAGCCGGAACGGGGAAGGCAGCACCTTCCACTTTAAGATCAAACTGGCACAAGCCTCCGAGGAGCAGGCTAAGGAAGTATGGAACCAGAGTCTTAGCACTTTCTCAGAGTCCAAGGGCAAACAGGTTTACAATCATTCGAAAATTCTTATAGCCGAAGATTTTGAAGTTAACCGCAAACTTTTAGTCCCTTTTTTAGAACAATTTGGGCATAGCGTTACAACGGTTGAGAACGGTAAGGAAGTTCTTGAAATATTATTGGATCGAGAGTTTGATATTATTTTGATGGATATTAATATGCCGATTATGGACGGGATTGAAGCTACAAAGAAGATTAGGAATAATATTAATCCGAATATTTCAAAAATTCCCATTGTTGCCTTGACTGCTCACGCAATCAAAGGTGACCGGGAACGCTTTTTATCGGTTGGAATGGATGAATATATTTCAAAACCCATACAGGGTGAGGAGTTATTAAATTGTATAGAAAATTTCTCGAAAAAAAAATCTAATTTAATACATGACGAAGTAAAACAGCCACTGTTCGACCTTGATTATGCACTCAAGCTGATGGGTGGAAATCAGGATATTGTTAATGAAATCTGTAAATCTATCATTATCAAATTTCCTGAAGAATTGGAAAAAATTAAAAAAGCGTCCATCCATAAGGATTTTGTGACGATTTCAAAGACCGCACATAAATTAAAATCCGGAACGAAAAGTATTAATTCAAATGCTTTGATAAAACAATTAAAACTGCTATGTTTAGAAAGTAATAATAAAAACCTTGATGGTGTGAAAAGAATAATTAACAAACTTGACAATTTAATTGATGATATCGTTAATAGTTTAAAACTAAAGCTTCATCAATAAAATTTCATGATTTTGTAAGGAATCTTTACAAATTAGATGCAAAATCGACCTGTTTTTCTGTTTGGCCACATCTTAGTAATTCCAAAATCAACAATAATGGTATTATGTGTCAGGAGTCAAACTCCCCAATTTACCGAGTGCTTCATCTACCAGTCAGGGCTTTCTAAAATTTATCATGATACAAGATACAGCATAGATTTTTTTTAATCTCAGATAAAAAATTAAACTTTATGAAGAATAAAAATCAAATGAATCAGAATCACATTCAACTTGATTGGAGAGTCA
>JAOZST010000038.1:0-18446 GCA_029939535.1 Desulfobacteraceae bacterium
TTTTGAGTATCTGTCAGCGCCCGCTTTAAAATTTGAATAATATGCCCGGGATCAAGGTTTTTCAAAGTAAAAACCCTGCACCTGGAAACCAGGGCAGGATTAACCTCAAAGGATGGATTTTCAGTGGTGGCTCCCACAAGGGTGATCAGCCCGTTTTCAACATGGAACAAAAAGGCATCCTGCTGGGCCTTGTTAAACCTGTGGATCTCATCCACAAAGAGTATGGTCCTTCTTTTGTAAAGCCTCCTTCTTTCCTCTGCCCTGTCAATGATCCCCCGGATATCCTTTACCCCGGATAGAACTGCTGAAATCCGGACAAACTCGCTCTGGGTGCCCCTGGCTATGATATTGGCAAGGGTTGTCTTGCCACACCCGGGCGGTCCCCAGAGAATCATGGAAAAAACCCGGTCATTTTCAATGGCCTCATGCAAAAGACTGCCCTGGGCTGTGATTACCTCCTGGCCCACCAACTCGCTTAATCTGGCCGGCCGCATACGGTCGGCCAGGGGAGCTGACATGCCCATATCTTTTTGGGCAATTGATTCAAACAAATCCATCAGGATGAATTTTTCCTGTCCCGTTCTCTTTTTTTCCGGCTCTGATCTTTCCTCTGCTTCTGCATTTTGGTTGTTATTTTTCTTTTTTTCTTCTTAATCCGTTCAAATTCCTTTGTATTACCGGAAAAATCTATTTTTCCTGTTTTTTCCCTGAAATTAAGTCTTATGGGTGTGAGGCTCAAAGGGATCATCTGTCTTAACTGGTTAACCAGGTATCTTTTATAGGAAAAATGGACTGCCTTGGGATAATTGACAAAACAGACAAAACACGGGGGTTTGGCAGCCACCTGGGTGGAATAAAAAAACCTCAGCCGCCTGCCCTTGTACAGAGAGGGTTCCTCCCTGTAAACCGCATCCTCAATGATCCTGTTCAACACCCCTGTGCTGATTCGATGGCAATATTCCCTGTAAACCTTGACCACTTCATCCAGAATCTTATGGCACCGCTGGCCAGTCAGGGCGGAGATGGTCATGGCAGGAGCATAGGCAAGAAATTTTGACATCTGCCTGAGTTCCTTGAGAAATTCTTTCTGACTTTTATCATCCTTGTCCACGAGATCCCATTTATTTAAAAGAAAAATAGCTCCACAACCTCTTTTTTCTGCATATCCGGCAATGGTGATGTCCTGATCTGTGATGCCTTCCTCGGTATCAATGAGGATCAGGGCAACATCACAGTCGTCCATGCTGTCCAGGGCCTTGAGAATGGAAAATTTTTCCAGTTTTTCCCTGACCTTGCCCTTACGCCGGATGCCGGCTGTATCCTTTAAAACAAACTGCCGCCCCCTGTGGGTAACGCTCAGTTCAATGGCATCCCTGGTGGTACCGGCCTTTTCATTAACCACCACCCTTTGTTCCCCAAATATTCGATTGGCAAGGGATGATTTCCCCACATTGGGCCGGCCCACGATGGCAATTCTAATGGGTGCATCTTCCTTGTCTTCCTCAACTACCTCTTCCGGGAATCCCTGGACAAGATCATCCAGAAAATCCCCCACACCAACCCCATGCTCTGCAGAGACATAATAAAACTTATCAATGCCCAGGGAATAAAAATCCCCCAGCTCATCCTCCTGTTTATGATTTTCAATTTTATTGATTAGATAAAAAACAGGCTTTTCAGTCTTGCGCAGCAGATCTGCCAGATCCCGGTCATAGGGAGAAAGGCCGGACCGGCCGTCCATAATGAATACCAGGACATCTGCCTGTTCCACGGCAACAGAAAGCTGTTCCTTAATCTGGGAGGCAAAATAATCATCATCAGCGCTTAAAAATCCACCCGTATCAATCACGGTAAATGGCTTATCTTCCCACATGGCATCTGCATAATGCCGATCCCTTGTCACCCCGGGCATATCATCCACAAGGGCCTTGCGTGACCGGATAATTCTATTAAAAAGTGTGGATTTCCCCACATTGGGCCGGCCAAGAAGGGCCACAACAGGTTTCATATATTTTAACCTCCGAAAATTTTTAGAAAATCACTTGTGAAGGGGATTTGAAATTTTTTTATCAAATGCAGAAGCAAAACTCACACATACAAATCAATCTCCAAAGCCTGCTTTTTTTGTCTGAACTCCTTTTCAACCCTATTTTTCTCCTGGAGATATTCTCTTTCCAGATTTTGAGATTCGTTTTTGTATTTTTGTTCCAGGGTTGCTTCCTTTTTTGCATAGACCTGTTGGAGTTCTTTTGCTTTTTGAGAAAGGTTTACTTCATCATTGATAGTATTTTGATTTTTAGAAAAAGAATGGCCTGTAACCCTGGTTGAGAAGTTCAGTTGATCCTGGTATCCGCTAAAAAAATTAATATTGGATGTTGTGGTCAACATTTTTCTTTCCTCATTGACACTGGTGTTACGATAATTTGATATGACCAGAATGGGAATTAATAATTCTCACCATAAAATCTACCATACTCCACAAAATATACTTTTTAATTGTCCCATTGTCAATTTTTTTATCAGGCATCCTCCCGGACTTCTTTTGATAAATTTAATTTTTGACTTATCTTTTCATAGGATACAAAACGACCCTGGCGCGCCGAAGGAGTCAAAAATGATATGAGCTTTCGTTCCATCATTCTTGGGTGCAGATCATCGGACATGGCCATCACACCTTCAGTAATAATTTTTTGAAGAAAAAGTTCCTGGGCAGTTCTCTCCCTTATGTTTGCAGCAAAGGGCAGGAACAAAAAATTTGCAAGAACGATCCCGTAAAGGGTTGATGTAAGGGCAACCGGAATTGTTACCATAATTATTGCTGAATCACCCTGTCCGGCAAGCATTCCAACCAGACCCACAACACTGCCCACAAGACCAAAGGAAGGCGCCACATCTGCCATGGTTTGAAGAACCCTTCTGGTTTCATCCCTCCTCATCCGAAAAAAATACATTTCAGCAGTTAATGACTCTCTGATTTGTTCCTTTGAAAACCCGTCAACCAGAAGTCCCAGGGCCTGACGCAAGAAGACAATGCTTGTTTCTTCTTCTTCATCCTGGAGGGCCAGCAAGCCTTTCAGCTTTTTTTTCACAGACAGATTCACAAGAATTTCAACGATTTCATTGGGACTTTTCACAGATTTCCCATAGGATGATTTCAATACCTTTAAAAGGATTTCAATCCTTTTCATATTATAACTGAGAAAAGTTGCTCCAAACGTACCGCCGATAATGATTAAAAACCCGGATAGATTCAGATAAAGACCTGGATTACCGTGGATAAGGAACCCTGAAAAAAAAAGAAATACACATATAACTATTCCGAATATATTCTTTCTGGACTGCTTTAAAAAAAAACTGTGCTCAGATGCAATCATTTTGTTCCCCCATTTTTTTCACGATGGCTTATAAAATTTATGTCTAATATTTTTGTTTACTTAAAATCAGCTCGACCCGTCTGTTAAGTGAACGGTTATAGGCTGTGTCATTGGGTCTGACAGGTTGATGGTAGGAGTGGGCAGTAATAAAAATTCTATCCTCATCAATATTGCAGACCTCTATTAAATATCGAGCGACCATAACCGCCCTCTGGGAAGAAAGTTCCCAGTTGGTGGGATAAGTTTCAGAGTTTGTGGGAGCATCGTCCGTATGACCGCCCACATTGATCATATATTCATTTTCATTTAAGACCTTGGCAAGCTGGTCCAATTGATATTTTGCTCCCATCTTCAGCCGGGCCCTTCCAAGGTCAAACAAAAGATCTCCCGCGAGAACGATTCTGACAGCATTGTCATTGACCATGTCAACTGTAATTTTTTCATCTATCATCACCTCTTTTACAGCCTGTCTGGTCTGGTCAAAAACATCTAAAGGCTTATTTTGGGTATTGATATTTATAACTTTTCCTGATCCCTGTTCAGACAATGTATTATGAGCAGATCCAAATCCGAATTTAAGGTTTTTATCACCGACCTGGTAAATGTACATGACAGCAAAAAGAATAAACATGGTCATCATTAAATCAGCCCATGAAACCGACCATTTATTATATTGTTTCTCTTCTGGAAACGACAAGATTTCGTTGTAAAAATCATTTACCTTGTTCTGCTCAAAAAATTTTTCCGACGTTTGCTCTGATTCCATAATTCATTTTCCCCCAGGAACACATAAATTCTGTGTACAAAAGAAGTCGATAAAATCACTACAATCGACCAAGGATTTATTTTTCTTTAATCAGCACTATTTTATCAGCACCTTAGCAAGGTTATTCTTTCCTGCCGTAAGCAATAGTAAGCAATATTTATGCCCAAAATTAACACACTAAAGAAATAAAATTCATCCGTCATTTTAATTGGTTATACGTGAACCATCACTTCTTTCCAAACATCCTTCTGATATCAATACTTAATTGCCGCAATATTTATTACATTTTTTATACAATAATAGTATAAATTGCCACATCCCCTGCACCGAAATCCCCTTCAATTAACACACTTTGTCCTCGGTATATTCGATTATAGGTAGCGGCTAAATAAGAGACACGACGTTTGTCACTGATAAAATCTTCTTTCATGTTATATTTCTCCATGGGAAGCATAAGGAGCCACATGGCTCTTTCGTTGATGATTTTGATAGTCAAGCATAAATGCATTAAACAGTGTCAAGCCTTTCCTGTTCTCAGGCTGCCTTATTTTTTTTTGCATAGGCTATGTACCTTTTTTGGTTGTGGTTGACTCAGTGTCAACAAATTTTTTCCCACCCACGAACGTCTGTCCATACCCCCTTTTGCTTTAGGTGAGGGCCTTTGAGGAGACCTCTGTTCTCTGGACATGTGGCGTTTCCTTATACAGGATGAATGAAATAATACTCAATGGGAGCAGCACCAAACCTGAAATCATTAGTAAATCCTGAAATTCATATTTTTCCAGTAAAAATCCATATACGATCATGGCCCCGGGGAACCGACAAAAAAAGTGGATAATCATTTAAATAGCCAAACATAGAAATAAAAATCCCACCTAAAAAAAATTTATGCCTGGATTCATTTGGAATTTTATAAAAATGCGCTGAAGAAGAACCCAGTAATTTATCGAATCTAACTCCTCATTGATAATATTGATACTACCATCCTTATGCACGAATATTTATCTGAAACTTTGTCAATTTTTGCTATTTTAGGCCCAATTGTGTAATGTGAATTTGATTAATATACAAATCAGTGAAAAGAAAGAAAAGAGGGGGTAATGTGTGTTGATAAAACCAGTTTATAACACTGATTACAGTGAAGCAGATCAAGTGGATCATATTTTATGGGTGCGCCGCAGATTGTTGAGAGGGATGCTTATTGCTCTTGTGGTGCTGGGCTTACCCACTGTCGGGATATCCTGCATCGAAGCCATTAAATTAGGGCAGCTGGGCGGGGTAATATTATATGGAGGCATTTATCTGCTTGTTTCTGCGACCACAATCTGCTTTTACCGTTTGCCTTTTATTTTTTGTGCGGGGGTAATGCTTTCAAGTTTGTATGTGATTGCTGCATTCAACTTGGTACACTTTAGCTTTGCTGGTGCAGGCATTGTAATTTTGATTACCATTTCTGTGCTGGCCACGGTATTGCTGGGTATACGAAGTGGCCTTATCACAGCAGCAACATGCCTTTGCACATTAATTACCATTGGTCTATGCTTTGTTTACGGTGTTATAGGCATAAGCCCAGAGATGCCTGCCACCACCGCTAAAGCCATATCCTGGGTCACCGCAGCTGCTGTATTCGCTCTTCTCACTATATCACTTATTTTGAGTTCCGGCATGTTACAGGGGTATCTGATTAAATCTCTGGAATCTTTAAAACACAAGACTGAGGAACTAGAAAATACCAACAAAAACCTGACCCGGGAAATCAAACAGCGGAAAATGACCGAGGCTAAGCTGCAACAAAGTGAAACACAGTTCAGAACCTTGTTTGAAACTGCCCCAGATGCAATCTACCTGACTGATTTAAAAGGGATTTTACTGGATGGAAACCGTATATTTGAAGAGCTTATTGGAAGTCCACGGGAGGTCTTCATTGGAAAAAATTTCATTGACACAGGCCTTCTGCCAAAAAGGGAAATTTCCAGGGTCGTAAAGCTGATGGAAAAAAGTATAAAAGGCGAAAGTACTGGGCCGGATGAATTGGCTTTAATATGCTCAACCGGCAAGGCAACCACCCTAGAAATACTGACCAGTCCTTTCCAATTGGAGGATCAGCCAGTAATATTGAGTATTGCCCGGGACGTATCTGAAAGAAAGCGACTTGAAAACCGTTTGAACCAGGCTCAAAAAATGGAAGCCATTGGTACTCTCGCAGGAGGTGTTGCCCATGATCTGAACAATGTTTTGAGTGCCCAGGTGGGCTATCCGGATTTGATTTTGATGGATCTCCCTGAAAACAGCCCTTTAAAAGAACCAATTCTAAGAATTCAAGAATCAGGACAAAAAGCTGCTGCTATTGTGCAGGACCTGTTGACCATGGCAAGAAGGGGGGTTGTTGTTGCAGATGTCATGAATTTGAACCAGCTCGTGGATAATTATATTAACTCTCCAGAATATGCAAAGCTAAAATTATTTCACCCATATGCAATAATTAGAAGTAAACTCGATGCAGACTTATTAAATATCATGGGTTCAACAGTACATCTATTCAAGACCATCATGAACCTTGTTAACAATGCAGCAGAGGCAATGTCTGACGGAGGTGACATAATCATCTCCACACAAAATCAATACATTGATAAACCCGTAAAAGGCTATGATACAATCAATGAAGGAGATTATGCCGTCCTGAAAGTATCAGACAGCGGGAAAGGTATCGCATCAAAGGATATTGAGAGAATTTTTGAACCTTTTTATACCAAAAAGGTCATGGGAAGGAGTGGTACCGGACTAGGTATGGCCGTGGTGTGGGGGACTGTACAGGATCATAAAGGGTATATTGATGTTCAAAGTACCCCAAACATAGGAACAACATTCATACTATATTTCCCAGTAACCAGAAAAAAAAT
Organism: Desulfobacteraceae bacterium; assembly: GCA_029939535.1. Lineage (GTDB taxonomy): Bacteria > Desulfobacterota > Desulfobacteria > Desulfobacterales > Desulfobacteraceae > NBML01. The sequence goes on from JAOZST010000038.1 coordinate 7,041, forward strand.
AAGTGAAGAAAAAAATATTGTCCCTTTAGAAGAATATACTGGAAATGGGGAGTCAATCCTGGTTGTAGATGATGTAGAAGGGCAGCGAAAAATTGCATCTGACTTGTTAAAAAAGCTGAACTATTCTGTTACATCCGTTGCAAGTGGAGAACAGGCTGTTGATTACATGAAAAAAAATTCAGCAGACCTTATAATTTTAGATATGATAATGGACCCTGGAATTGATGGATGCGAGACATACAAACAAATTCTTGAACTGCATCCTGAACAAAAGGCGATAATCACAAGTGGATTTTCTGAAAGTGATAGAGTCAAAGAGGCTCAAAGTCTTGGTGCAGGGGAATACATAAAAAAACCATATCTATTTGAAAAAATTGGAATAGCAGTAAAAAAAGAATTGGAAAAACAGATCATATTTCAGCAGGAATAAAATTTATTTTTGGATCTGGTGGATATAAGGAGAATATACCAAATTTTTGCTTCTTATCGATTTCCAATGAGACTCCTGCCTATCTGGTATGCCTTCAGGTTGACCTCCACCTTGTCAGCGGGAATTTTTTTTGAAATGATGTCTTTAAAAACCTTTAAGGACATTGGGAGGTCCCCGGTGGCCGCCAAGGCACCCACGGCCATAATATTTCCAAAAATAGGATTACCGAGCTTTGCTGCCTCATGGGTGGTGTCAAAAAACTTTGCATCTGCCGTGAGTGACTCAATCCATTGAACAATCTGTTTTGCTTCAGGATACACCTGATCACCGCAGATAACACCCACGGACTGGATGGGCCGGGTATTGCACAGCATTTTGACCTGGGGGTTGCCATAGGTACCCAGAACTCGAATTGCCTCCATGGGCTCCAATGCCACCACCATATTCGCCTTTCCCTTTGGCATCTGGGGAGAAAATCCTCCCCTGGCAGAAATTCTCAAATGGCTCATCACGGAGCCACCCCTCTGGGAAGCCCCAAAAGTCTCTCCAATGGTAACCTTGTATCCCTGGTGAATCATCATATCACCCACAACACGGGAAGCCAGAACATTCCCCTGCCCCCCGACACCGGCAATTATCAAATTGTACGGATCACATTTCAATGCATTTTCCATGGATTACCTCGCCTCCCCTGCAATGATTGCTCCTGTGGGACAAATGTCTGCACACACGCCGCAGCCAACGCAAAGCACCTCGTCGATCTGGGTTATTTTCTTCTCAGTATTCCAGATAAGTCCCGGGCATTTAAAAACCCGGGTACAAAACCGGTTGCAGCCGCATTGATCTGCCAGGCAAAGGGTTTCATCAATGGACATCTCAAATTTTTTTTCTCCTTTCTTTCCGGGACTCAGGGCACAGGGCTGTTTCAGGATCAGCACCCGGGGACTGCCGCCATTTTCCAGCAGATCCAGCATTATTTTCCGTGTTCCTTTCAAATCAAAGGGATCACTCACCTCCACCTGGATGCCCATTGCCCTGCAGAGCTTTTCAATATCTACCATGGGCAGACTGATGCCGGTTGCACCAACCGGAGTGCCGGGATGGGGCTGGAATCCTGTCATGGCGGTACCGGAATTATCCAGAACTGTCAAAATCATATCCGACTGGTTATGAACGGCATTCACCAGTGCTGGCATCACTGCATGGAAAAATGTAGAATCACCGCAAACCGCCATAACCGGCTGTTCCATGCCAAACTGATCAAGTTTGCCAAATCCACTGGCCATACCTGTCCCCGAGCCCATGGCCTGGAGGATCTTAATGGTGCTGAATCCACAAGGGGCTGCGCCCAGGCTGTAACACCCGATGTCACCACAGAGAAATCCGGAACGGTTGTCCAGTTTGAATACGTCGTGGATGAGCCAGAACGATGCCCTGTGGGGACAACCCGGGCAAAACGTCAACTCTCTGTCCGGAGCCCCAACAGCTGTAATCCTTTTCGCTTTTGAGCTGTAGGCATCTGAAACAGGCTGGTAAGTTGTGCCCAGGATATGATTAATACCGTTGATCAGGAGATCCGGATTCAATTCATTCACAGGGGGAAGTGTTCCGTCTTTTCTGCCAAAAAAAGTTTTTATCCCCACTTGTTTTGCATTTTCTGCCGCCAGAACCTTTATATTGTCCTCCAGGAAGGGGGTTCCCTCCTCCACGATCAGAACTCTTTCATTTATGGAAAGGTGTTTTCCCAAAAGTTTTTGGGGCAAAGGCCAGGTGGTACCCAGTTTGAGAAGTCCCACCCGGCTCCATAAATCCAAAATGGAGAGGGCCTCACGAACATAAAGCTGGCAGGCTGAACTGGCAATGATGAGAAGCTCAGGCTTTTCAGGGCCGGTGTAGGTATTAAACGGACTTTTTTCAAAAGCTGCCGCAGCTTTTGAGAGTTTTTCAAGTTGCCGTCTGCGCTGGGAATCAATCAGGGTAGGAAACGCAAGGATGGGTCCAATCATCTGATCCATTGGAGTGCCGCTACATTCAAACCTTGCCCCGGGGCTGACCACCGGAAGTTCACCCATGGTCACATTTCCGCTGGCATGGGAAAGGCGGGTGACCGATCTAAGCATAATTATGCTGCGAATATCCTCGGATAGCTCAAATGCCCATTTGGCCATATCTTTTGCTTCCTGAAAATCTCCGGGTTCCAGCAACGGGAATTCCATCATTTTGGCATAGGGCCTTGAATCCCCTTCATTTGTGCTTGAAAGCGCCCCGGGATCCTCGCAGGATACCAGCACCATGGCCCCACGAATGCCGTACTCTGCAATGTGAAGAAGGGAATCAGCTGCAACGTTTACCCCCACCTGTTTCATGACGCACATGGACCTCAACCGGGCATATGATCCAGCTGCTGCCACCTCCATGGCCACCTTTTCATTGACCGACCATTCCACATATAAATTACGAGCATGGGCAACTTTCGCCAGTTGTTCCACAATCTCTGAAGACGGCGTCCCAGGATACCCGGTCACAACACTTACCCCTGCCTCAAGCGCTCCCCTGGAAATGGCATCATTTCCCATGAGAAGAGCCTCAAAACCCTTCTTGTTTTCAAGCAATATGGATGACATCCATTCTCCTGATTCTATTTTTCAGCCTGATATGACAAGGCCTCATCATTTTACCTGATAATCCATGTTAATTGAGTTGCTGCATGGAACTCAGGGTTCTAATATATTGCACCACTGGATCTTCCGGATCAATGTAAACCAGGTCATCCCGGCTTCCGGTTTTTTTTGCAAGATTCAAGAGGCAGGCCCGTTTTTTACCGACAGACGCTTTCTTAAGTTTTTCAATATTTGTATCTTGTATTTCTTTAAATTCCAAAACACCCTTTTCCCGGGCCCGGGCAATCAATTTTTCCCCCAGGGCTGTACGCACAATCACCTGGTTCCATCCCTTATCCACATCCCAGCCCTCCGAACTTCGTGCCGACCCCACGGAAATATCTGAAAATTCACAGGTCATGTCAAAACAATAGCTGCAATTTTCTCGAACACAGGTGGTAACCTCTTGAATGGGAACCTTTATGGTTTTATCCTCTGTATAGACTTCCATGCAGGCATGCTTGCTTGGCAAGATATCAATACCAGCAATCCAGGTATCCCCCACTTTTTCCTGCAGAAGATTTTGAAGTCTTCGCCAGTCAAGGGCCCAGCCGCAAAAAAGGCCGATGACAAGCCCTAACTTTTCCATCCGTATCTCATCTTCCAAAGCAGGGTTCACCTTCATTTTGGCCAGGGCCAGAGCCTGGCAGGGTGTGGCAACCACACCAATTTTCCCTGGATTTATTTGGGAACTGCGAGTAAAGGCTGACACGGTTGGGGAAACCACAAATTTACTACCGGCACTGCCAAAAACACCATCCCCATCCACAACTGCCTGGGCAGTTGACAGGAATTGTTCGTCATGATCCGACAGAACTGCCTCATCAATAAGCCCTTCCCCAAGGGCCAACTGAACCAGAGCCGTCACAGTGCCACCATGCTGGGCTCCTGTCCGAACTGCTTTATCCGCAGCCCGGGTCATGTATAAGCCCTTGAAAGCACCTAACTCCGGAATCATGTCCCGAGGATCAAACAAGGCCCGCCTCAAGGCTTCAAAATCAGTGGGTGTGCGGGGACAATAATCATAGCATCTTCCCCTGACAAGGTCGCACTCGTGAAGAAGGATAATGTTGTCTTTGTAATATTCCGTGGATGGACAAAGGTCTACACAGGCAGCGCATCCTGTACAGAGTCCTTGCTTGAGTACTTTTGTATTTATTCCCTGCTGTCCCTGTGGGCTTTTGCCACCTTTGTTTAAATTGACCTCTCCGTTGATCTGCATCCCGTCCACAAGCTTTCTCTGGGTGGAACGACTTTCGATGGTATTCATGGTATCCACATCCTTATTTTTCATTGCTCTAAAACACGGCATATGCTGGTAAAATAAAAGTTGCCCCAACGGATGTCAAATGAAATCTTACATCAAGATGAAGAACCGGTTTTCCGGGGTTCAAAAATAAAAACCAGTGACTATTATGGGAGAACAAAAAGAGAATCCCTGGTAGAAAAGGATTGGATTTCCCAGTGATCTGGTGATAGATATTCTAATAATCTTTTCTTGAAAAAAAGAAAAATAGCATTAAAATGAGGCATCCTTCATAATGCTTCAAAAGTAGTTTACACTTTTTTTGTAAAAAAATTTCAACAATGCAGTATTGGCCAAATTTTAACTCTATACAATAAACAGAAAGTGTAAACTATAAATGAAGGATGCCGAATAAAATACAGTATAATTCAAAAAAAACAAGGAATGCCATGGACAAAACATCAAATAATTCCCTGGAAACCGCCCTGGTGACAGGTTCCAGCCGTGGAATTGGCAAGGCCATCGCAACAAGCCTGGCAGCTTCCGGCAGGTTTGTATATCTGAATTACCATTCAAACAAAGACAAAGCCCTTGAAACCCTTGACCAGATCCTGGAACAGGGTGGAAATGGGGCATTGCTCCCCTTTGACGTCACTGACAGGGAAGCTGCGGAAAATGCTGTAAAAAAGATCATCTCTGAAAAAGGAAAAATAGAAATCCTGGTGAATAATGCCGGGATAAGGGATGACAGACTCATGGTGAGGATGAAAGAGGAAAACTGGCAGAGGGTGCTGGATACAAACCTTACTGGATTTTTTAATGTCTCACGGCTTGTGGTGAAAAACATGTTGTCCCGGCATTATGGCAGGATAATCAATATCTCCTCTGCCTCGGGACAGGCAGGACAGGCTGGACAGGTCAATTACTCAGCCTCCAAAGCAGGTTTGATCGGTGCCACAAAGGCTCTTGCCAGGGAAATTGCAAAACGGGATATCACGGTTAATGCTGTGGCCCCGGGATTCATTGAAACCGAGATGGTGGATGGGCTGTCCATTGACCAGATAGCCCTTTCAGTACCGGCCGGACGGATGGGAAAGCCCGAGGAAGTGGCCTCGGCCGTATTATTCTTAAGTTCAAGGCAGGCTGCATATATTACCGGTCAGGTGCTGGGCATTAATGGCGGCATCTGTTAAATAAATTCTGCTCAGTTTTTGCATGGCAGGGCTAAAGGGTCTGGAATAAATTTTATCCCTGGGCTCAAGCCCTGATATCTACCCATGGGCCGGGATTAATCTTACCCCCTTGCCTTTCTTGTGGTCAGATAAATATTGCCGCTGAAAATCAAAAATGCTCCTATCCATCCAGTTATGGAAAGGGAAGGGTCCATGGCAATAACAGGTCCCAGAACTGCTGCCAGCAGAATCCGGGTGGAAGCGATGATTCCCCCTTCAATGGCAGTGACATATTTGAATCCTGTGGTCAAAAGATATTGACCTGCAATGGCAACAGCCGAACACCAGAATAGATAATTCAATTCCGCAGGGGATGGAATACGCATCTGATCATAAAAAAGACAGAAAACGATTATGGTACCAATTCCAAACATGAAAAATAAAGTGGTCTGGGTATCATGGACCTTTCTTGAAGAGTTCAGAATCATCATGGCAACGGCTGCTGAAACGCCAGATGCCAGGGCCCACAGGGAATTGAAATCAAACCCATTCATATCGGGTGACAATATCAACCACACCCCGGCAAAGGCAATAATCACAATGATAATTTCGCTCACATCCCTCTGGGCCTTAAAAAAAATCCATGAAAATATGGCGATGAACAGGGGAAAGGTCATATTTAAAATATTGGCCTGGGAAACCGAGGTGAGTTCAACTCCTGTAAAAAAACAATAAACTGCCAGACAATTGCCAATGGCCCTGCTGATGAGCAACCGTTTTTTAACAATTTTAATTTTTTGCCGTTGGATTCCCATGGAGATGAGAACCGTGGCAAAACCCAGTACAAAGCGGCTGACGGTAAACAGGGAAGAATCAATACTAAGCCCTGCCATGCTGGACCATTTAATGATGACTGTTGCCAGATAAAAACAAAATGCCGACCCAAAAACGGCCAGACACCCCATTGCTGTTTTATAATCCATCTTGAAATTCATGCCCTTTGATGATAATTTTTATTATTCCAGGAAAATTAATTTTGTAAAGAACATAAAAAATGGGAAAAGACAATAAAAAATTTCATGACCAAATAGGTCCTTTGAGAGATGAGATTGATCTCATTGACTCTGATATCCTTTCTCTGCTCGCCCGGCGCCAGGCCCAGGTGGAAAAGGTGGTTGCCCTGAAAAAAGCCCACAACATACCTGTATTTCACCCGGCAAGGGAGGAAGATCTCATTTCCAAACTCCGCATCCAGGCCCTTAAATCCAGGCTTGATCCTGATTTCATGGAAGATCTTTACAGGGTAATTATAGGCCAGTCCAGGGTAAAACAGACCCAGAAGATGGCACATAAGGGTGTTCTCCCCAATGCCAGAGTTCTTGTCCTGGGAGGTGCCGGCCAGATGGGAAACCTGTTTGCCAGCCTTTTTTCCAAATCCGGGTATGAGGTTAGAATTCTCACGGAACAGGATTGGGATCATGCTTGGGAACTGTGCCGGGACATTGATCTGGCCCTGGTCTCTGTTCCCATTGAAAAAACCATAGAGGTCATTGAAAAAATTGCTCCGTTCCTGCCTGCCAAAGCCGTGCTTGCAGACCTGACCTCTATCAAAAAAAAACCGGTTGACCAGATGCTAAGTTCACACCAGGGCCCGGTACTGGGTATCCATCCCCTGTTCGGCCCCCCCTTGAACTCCCTTGACAAACAGATCATCGTAGTCACTCCGGGAAGAAATTTTGCTGCCTGCCAGTGGCTGGTGGAACAATTGACTCTGTGGGGTGCGGTGATTGTAGAATCCACCCCCCATGAGCATGATGAAGTCATGGAAATTGTCCAGGCATTGCGGCATTTTGCCACCTTCTGCTTTGGCGACTTCCTTTTTCAACGCAGGGCAGAACTTGAACGGACCCTGGAATTTTCAAGTCCCATCTATCGGCTTGAACTAGGTATGGTAGGACGTCTCTTTGCCCAGGACAGCTCATTATACGCCCAGATTATCTTTGCCACCCAGGAAAGGCGAACCCTGTTAAGAGAGTATATTGAATCCTTGAACCGCCATCTTGCAATGCTGGAAACCAATGATAAGAATTTATTCATTGATCAGTTCAATGATGTGGCCCAATGGTTTGGCCCCTTCAGTGACCAGGCCATGCGGGAAAGCACTTTTTTGATCAACAAGCTCATCGAAAGGTTCTGATATAATTTTTTATTTATTGTCCACCTATTTACCGATTTAAGGGTTAGGTGTTTATAGTTTCATCACTGGCTGGTCAGTTTAATTTCAATACGCCTGTTCTTCTTATAAGCTGCGGCTGTATGGGCTGGATCAATGGGATGGTATTTACTGAACCCTGCAGCTGCCATCCGTTGTTCCGGAATCCCCTGGGCACTCAGGAACCGAACAACTGACACAGCCCTGGCTGCTGACAGTTCCCAGTTGGATGCAAATATTTCATTTTTAATGGGAAGCCTGTCTGTATGTCCGTCAATGCGAAGTATCCAATTGATCTCTTCCGGGATATTTTGAGAGATCTCTTTCAGGGTCCGTGCCAGGGACCCGAGATGGATCCGGCCTCCAGAACCCAGATCTGCAGATCCTGATTCAAAAAGCAGTCCGGCCTGCAGCACAAACCGGTCCCCCTGGATCTGCACCTGGGGATTGTCCCCTAAAATTTTTTTCAGCCGTCCGAAGAATTCAGACCTGTACTGGGCCAATTCATTTACTTTCCTGGCCAGGGCCATGTTCAGGCGCTTGCCCAGATCAGCAATTTTTTCATCCTTTTCCATTTCCCGAACCTGGGCAAGGTCCAGTGAATTACTTATAGCCTTTAACTGGGCCCTTAAATTTGTGATCTGCTTGCTGAGCAGGGCCAGTTCAGCCCTGGAACTGGCAGAAAGCTGTTTTTCTTTGATAATAGCATCTTTCTGGGAAGCCACCACCAGGGAAAGGGCCTGGATCCTTATATCCTGGCTTTCCAGCTTTTCCTGGGCCAGAATTGTTTGTTCGGATTTATCGGCAAGCCTTGCAGCCAGGGCCTTTGACCGATCCCTTAATACTGATATCTGATATTCCCTGTCTGAAAGGGAACCTGCAAGACCTTTTACCCTGTCTTCCAGCTCCTGACGCAATTGTCTCAAAGCCAGTATATCTTCGTTAAGACTGGCCATGGTCATAAGCTGTTGTTTGATCTTTTCCTTATCCTTTTCCGTTGTTTCTGCATAGGTTTTAACCTGATCCATCAACACCTCACGGTCTTCGGACAGGCCGATAATCACGTCGGAGAGCCGGCTGACTTCTCCGGTCAGGGCCTCTGAATTTTCCTTTTCCAGCCCCAGAAGGTCTGCCAGTTCCAGGACCTGGTCCTTGAGCCTGGCCAGTTCGTTTTCCTGACCGTAGAGGGTTTCACTGAGCAGAAACTGGGCAATGGTAAAGATCATTAATACAAAAATCACCACCATGAGCAGGGCAGAAAGAACATCAACATAACCTGGCCAGGCAGTGATATGGCTTGTGATGCGCCTTGATCTTGCAGACATTGGAACCTCCTGTTATTTTTTAGGGCTTTCGTCCTGGGTCCACTGTTTTGGATGCCTGATCAACCATGTCATGGCCTGGTTATTTTTCTGAATCTGTCCGATCATCAACTCAAGCTTGTGGCTGATCTCGTTCAATACCAGAGAACTGTCATTGGGTTTTGGAACCTCATCCGTATCAACCAGATTTGTAACCCCGGAAAGCCATTCTTCCATCTCATTGAAAAACCGATTCTGGGAATGGCTGGCCTGGATATCAACAAAACCCAGAACCAGGGAACCCCCAAGGCCGAATAAAGAAGAGCTGAAAGCAGTTCCCATCCCCTGGAGCGGGCCTTCAAGCCCCTGTTTCAAATTTGCAAACAGGTTTACAAAATCCCGGGTTCCCACCTCAAGTCCGTTAATGACCTGGCCCACAGTTCCAATGGTCTGGAGCAGCCCCCAGAAAGTTCCCAAAAGACCTAAAAAAACCAGAAGACCAATCATATACTTTGAAATCTCCCTTGATTCGTCCAGATGCCCCCGGATACCGTCCAGCACAGTACCCAGGGAAAGAGCTGACAATCGGAAGCGATCCCTGTGGATCTCCTCCAGATGTTTTGCCAGGGGACTGAGCAGCATAGGAGGTTCTGTGACAGAAAGCCCTGGATCACCGGTACGAAAAATCTTTATCCATTTGATCTCAGGCTCCAGCCGCAATATCTGAAAAACATTTATGCCGATCCCCACAAAAAGAGCCATGAGAATCAGGAGGTTAAACCCCCAGTTTGCCATGAATGCAGCTTTCAGGGGGATGAACAAAAAGGCACAGACTCCTGCAACCACTCCCAGATAAATAATGATCCAAAAAAGATATTGCCGCGGGTTTGTCATCTTACCTTTCTCCTTTTTTTCAGATTTCCTTTTCATATTGTTTTAATTTTTTTAACAGGGTCTTGCGTGTGATCCCCAGTCGCCGGGCTGTCTCGCTTTTATTGCCCTTGGCAGATTCCAGGGTGGATAAAATGGCCTTTTCCTCAATCTTGGACAAACTGATATTTTCAAGACCTGGTTCCAGGGCTGCTTCCCGGGAGTCATCCAAAGTCATAAAGGAAAGGTCTTCCTTGCAGATATAATCTGACCTGGCCAGTACCACCCCTCGTTCAATGGCATTCATCAATTCCCGCACATTGCCTGGCCAATGGTATCGGATCATGGTGTCCATGGCATCGGGAGAGAATCCATTAATAGCCCGTTTGTTCTTCTGGGAAAAAATTTTTAAAAAATGAAGGGCCAGTTCAGGAATATCCTCAAGCCTCTGTCTCAGGGACGGAATCTGAATAGTCACCACATTGAGACGATAGTACAGATCCTGTCTGAACTTTTTCTCCTCTGCCATTGCTTTCAAGTCCCGGTTAGTGGCTGCAATGACCCTGACATCAACTTTTATATTCTGGTCACTGCCCACGGGGGTGAACTCCTTTTCCTGGATCACCCGTAAAAGTTTTGCCTGCATGGCAAGGCTCATCTCACCGATTTCATCCAAAAGAATGCTCCCCTTGTGAGCCAGAAGGAATTTCCCTTTTCTTTTTTTCTCCGCTCCTGTGAAAGCTCCTTTTTCATGGCCGAATAATTCCGATTCCAAAAGTGTTTCCGTAATGGCTGCACAATTTATACGGACATAGGGATTATCCCTGCGGGGACTGTTATAATGCAAAGCTGAGGAGACCAATTCTTTTCCTGTGCCGGACTCCCCTGATACCAGCACATTGGCATCCGTGGGCGCCACCATGTGGATTGTATCCAGAAGGGCTTTCATGACTGGACTTTTCCCCAGAATATCATGGCGGAATGCTGTCTGTTTCAACCGGATTTTCAAAGATTTATTTTCTGTTTTCAGAAAAATCCGCTCAAGCACCCGTTCAATGGTCAGCTTTAGTTTATCAAAATCAAGGGGTTTTGTCAGATAGTCATAGGCTCCTATTTTCAGGGCTTTGATTGCTGTATCCACAGAGGAATAAGCAGTCATGATTATCACGGGCAATGAAGGGTTGTATTCGTGGATGTACTGCAGAGCCTCCATACCGGACATTTTCACCATCTTCATATCCATGAGCACCATGTCAAAGGCCCGGGATTTTACCATTTCCACGCCCACGTCCCCGTCATTGGCCAGAAAAATTTCATACCCCCAGTCTGCCATCAATGTTTTCAGCATTCTGGCATGGGCCGCATCATCATCCACCACCAATATTTTACTTACCGTCATATCCTGTCCTTTTGCTGCCCTTGCCCTATCCAGAGGACCAATGTTTTACATTATCCAAAGGTTCATTCTGGCAGCCTGATAATAAAACTGGTTCCTTTTGTTATTTCACTTTCCAC
>JAOZST010000038.1:18546-26077 GCA_029939535.1 Desulfobacteraceae bacterium
AGAAGCTGGGTAATGGAACGGTTAATGCGCTCCACTTCCTGAACCATGATAAGGGCGGTTTCCCTGTCATCAATATTCTGCTCATAGCGTTTGCCAAAATAGGTTGCAAATCCTTTAATGGAGCTCAAGGGATTTCTGATTTCATGGGCAACACCTCCGGCCAGCTTGCCAATGGCAGCCAGATGACGTGTGGTTTCCACCTTTTTTTTTAACTCCTTAAGCTGGGTCAGATCCCTGAATAAAAATAAAAAACCCAAAACCATTTCTTCATTGTCCAGAATGGGGGAGGCAGTCATGTCCAGTCGCAGTTCAGAGGATGTCCCTTTGTGGAGGGTGACCTCCCTGGAAACAGGCCCCCCAAGGGCCTCCATTTCACTGACCAGTTGAATCATCTGGGGAAAAGGTTTTTCAGGCACCTGTCCCAAAATATTTCTGGCAGCCCGGTTCATGGAAGTAACCCAATGGTCCTGATCAATGGTAACAAGACCTGCAGGCATATTCTGTACAACATTATCGGAAAAGGCCTTTACACTGGTCAAGGATGCTTTGGCAGACCCATAGGCCTGGAAAGCAAAAAGACAGATCATACCAATGCAGCCAGTGATAAAGAACAGTATTCCCCTGCCAATTGTTTCCCTGACCAGGCGTTTCTGGGCCAGGCTTGCCTGGGTCATGGAAACCCCTGCAAATATATAGTGTTTTGTTATCGCGGAAAATTCCCTGTCAGGGCCTGCCATGGTTGAACCTGATATTTGGGAATCTCCATCTCCGGGTCCCTGGCGGGGATCCGGGCATTCCCTAAACCCTTCCTGAGCCTGGCCCATACCATGACCCATACCCTGGCCGTGCATTGGTCGATGCCGCCCTCTGAATCCCATGGTAAGGGGGGCAAACTGCTTATACACCTCAAATACAGGAAATCCTTTGACATCCCGTGTGCGATGGGAGACCAGACCAATATCTTTCTGTACAAGGGAAATATCCGGCATGGAATCAAAGGACTTTCCCACCATGTCAGCATCACTGTGGGCCAGGATCTCTCCTTCCTTTGAGGTAATAATTATATACTCAATATCCGGTTGGATAGCTGTCTCCTGAAGCATTGCCTGGATTATTCTTACCCCCCACCCCATTGTCAACATCCCGGTCCTGGTCCCAGCTTCAAAGGTTCTGATCAAAGAAATCCCCTTGACCATAAGCTGGTCCTTTATATACTCTTTTTGTTTTCCCATCCTGTCCAGGGTCATAAAAGCAAAAATAGGCAATAACACCACCAGCACTCCTGCCATCATAAATGGAGAAACTGGAATGGAGATTTGCCTGTTAAATAGCTTCATTATTAATTTTTCTATCCTAATTTTCTATCCTAATTTCCTATCCTGGTTCGGGCAATACGGGTAAATTATATACACCCATATACCCCCTTGCGCGTAAAAAGTATACAAAAGATTATTCCACCTGGATTTATCCACAGATATCATTGATAAAAAGCCTGTTGACCACATACCCGGCCTTTTTTGGGACTTCAAATTTGATTTTCTGATTTTATTTCATCTGACACCCTTATTTTTCTGATACCACTAGGTTTTCAAGGGAGCCTATCTTTTCAATCCTTGTTTCCAAAACATCTCCGGGTTGAAGAAAAACCGGTGGTTTACGGGCATATCCAACCCCTTGGGGGGTTCCAGTTAAGATCAGGGTTCCTGGAAGCAAAGTTGTAGATTGGGATAAATAGGAAATAATCTGGGCCACGGAAAAAATCATATCCCGGGTATTGCTTTTCTGCATGGTCTTTCCATTGAGCAGACATTCAATACCAAGATCCTGGGGATTTTCAATTTCATCCGGGGTTACCATTATTGGACCAAAGGGGCAAAAAGTATCAAAACTTTTACCCTTTATCCATTGTTTGCCACCAGCATGTTTCTGCCAGCGCCGGGCTGAGATATCATTGGCAATGGTATAGGCCAGTACATGATCCAGAGCATGTTCTTGGGAGACATTTTTTACAGGGGTTTTAATAATCACCCCAAGCTCGGCCTCATAATCAACCTCGGGAATTTCCACACATGAGGCTGGGATTTCAATATCCTCTTTATGGGCTGCTGCTGCTCCCGGGTTTTTCATAAACACAACAGGGTATTTGGGCAGGTCAAAGCCTGCCTCTTTTGCATGGAGTCTGTAATTCAGCCCTATACAGAAAATGGCGGCGGGTTGGACTGGAGTCAGGATTTGTTTAACTTCCATTCGCCGGCCTGTATCCTTGCAATCTGAAAAAATATCGCCATCAAGAATGGATGCTGTATTGCCGTCAAAGGAACATCCAAATGCCAGTTGATCATCTTTGGTTATAAAACGAATTATCTGCATGCTTTATTTTCTCCTGGTATTGGGGTAAATAGTTTTTACAATAAATTTCTTTTGGGACAGTATGCAAAATGAATATGAAAATGGAAAGTATTTTTAAAGACCTGCCCGGGGAAAAAGCAGATCTCATCCTGCTCATCCTGGCTTCCCAGGGCATAGAGGCCCGGGGAATAAATTCCAGAGACATAAAATCCAAACACATGGAATCCTGGGTTGGAAAAAACAAAAACCAGCCTGAACCAGCTCCTTTAGACCGATTTGATATCATGGTGCATCAAGAAAAAAGTAAAGCAGCCCTTGAAAGCGTTGATCAGTATTTCAAGGAAAATAAAAGCTTCAGGCTCCTTGCAAAACTCCAGGAATTTGAAATTTCTTCCTTTATATCTCCTGCCGCTTTTATCATAATGGCCTTGATCCTCTCCATACATCTGCTCTGCCTTGAATTCAATATCCACAGGGAAATAATATTAAAATTCGGGGCTTCAGCACTATTCATCGGTCAGGGTGAAACCTTCCGGGCTGTCACAGCCCTGTTTCTCCATTCCAATGGCCAGCATCTCCTGGGTAACATGGCTGGGATTCTCCTCTTTGGGGCTCCCCTTATCAGTTTGTCTGGGTATGGCACCGGCCCCTTTCTATTATTGTGTGCAGGCACCGGGGGAAACCTTGTAAACGCCTATTTCCATAACAATGCCCAGCTTTCCATTGGTGCCTCCACAGCTATCATGGGGGCTGCAGGTGCCCTTGCCGCATATCAAGTGACCCGTAAAAACAGGGCACTGGGAGCGAGCCCCATGATCCCCCTGATTGCCGGAGCTACCCTGGTAGGTCTGTTCAGCCACGGTGAAAACACAGATATATCAGCCCATTTTTTTGGTTTTGTGTCCGGCTTTTTTACGGGAATTTTATTTTTTCCCTTTCAACGAACATTCGTACATCGACTTGCAGAACCCGCAGCCCTGGTTATTGTGTTGCTAATTCTGGGATCTGCAGTCTGGACAGGGCTCTAATTTTTTTATTTCTGTCTGTTTATTAAATTCTTTTGATTTAGCAGAATATTGTGATAAGAAATCTATTATAATTCAAAAAATGTAATTCAAAAACAATGTAATTCAAAAACAAGAACAGTCCATTCAATATAGAACCGGTATTTTATAGATATTGGAGGAAAACATGGAAAACACATCTCCCAGCGTCCTGATCCTGGGCGGCGGTGTGGCCGGGATGGCTGCCGCCTCTTCTCTGTCCAATCAGAACCTGTCTGTACACCTTGTGGAAGACCAGGATCATCTTGGAGGAAAAGCAGCCCAGTGGGCCTGTATGGCCACAGACACATGCAAACAATGCAACGCCTGCCTGAGCATTGAAATGGCAGAACAGGTTGCAACCCAGAACAATATCACCATTCATCTAAATACCAGAGTCAATACCTTTAAAAAAACCAGCCAGGGCGTTGAAGCATCCCTGACCTCAGGCGAAATCGTCACAGCAGCCAAGGTGATCATGGCGACTGGATTCACTCCCTTTGACCCAACAAAAATTCCATCCTTTCACACAGATACCAGCAAAAATGTCATTACCACGGCTGAACTGAATACACTACTCAGTGAAGAAAACCTGGGAACCCATCTGGACCATATCCAAACTCCTCGAATTGCATTTATCCAATGTGTAGGGTCCAGGAACCAGAAACTAAAAAAGGATTATTGTTCCCAGGTATGCTGCAAAATTTCCCTTCGCCATGCTGAAAAACTTCTCCATGAAATCCCGGATGCATTGATCACCCTTTTTTACATGGATCTGCAAATCATGGGCAAAGAGATCCGACAAACAATACAGGAACTCTCCCAGCAGATTGAACTGGTCCAGGGCGTACCTGCCGAGATCCTGGAAAACAGCAACACCCAGGCATTAACCATGGTGGTGGAAAACTCTGTTACCCAGTCACGAACAGCGCGGGAATTTGATCTGGTGGTCCTGTCCGTGGGCATGGAATCTTCCAATACCCTGGATAAAACAACAGCCCTTTTGGGTGTAACCCCCAATGTATGGGGTTTTTTCAATACTCCAGAGGCTGAAATCTCCAATGATTTTTATATTGCAGGCTGTGCAGCCGGACCCAAGGATATCCTTTCCTCCAGGCAGGAGGGACAGATTGCAGGGGCAAAGGTTCTGGAAGACCTGGGATTTAACAAACCACCTGGGAAAAAAATAGCAGTGATCGGGGATGGCTCCCAGGCTGGGACTGTTGCCAGGGGGATGGCGGCAAAGGGATACAAAGTTCATTGTTTTGGTGACCAGGCAGATACCGACTCTACTGAAGGTATAATCCCCTTGACCCATGCAAAAATCCTATCCCTGGATGGTACCATTGGAAATTTTTCCATTTTTTATGAAGATAAAGAGAAAAAAAAGAACCTGACCTGCAGCGCTATTATTGCAGCGCCAGAACCTGTCATCAAACAAAATGCAGGTAATGGAACATTTCACACAGCCATGGACCTGGATGCCTTTGTTCTTCAGTCTTCAGAAGACTGTCCTGACAATACTCTCATCCTTTTGGATTATTTTGGACCGGAATTCAAATTTTATGCCCGCCAGGCTTTGACCTCAGCCATGGCTGCAAGTAAGGCTGGAAAAAAGATCACCATTGTAATGAACAAAATGCTGGTTCACAATGCCCTGGGACAAAGACTCTATGACCAGGCCAGAAAACTGGGCATCCAGTTTCTCAGGTTTAATACCCAGGATGACATTAAAATCCTTGCCAGGGAAAAAGGCTTTTATCTCACCCTTAAGGAGGCAACCCTGCCACCCCTAGAACTGGCCCTTGAATGCAATAACCTGGTGCTTCCTCCAAGTGTCCTGGCCAGTCCTGAATTTGAAAATATTGCAAAATACCTGGGCACCTCCCTGGACAGGGAAGGTTTTTTACAGCCTAGTAATGCCAGGCACCGCCTCACACAAAGTCAGAGAAAGGGCATCTTTTTTGCCGGCACCTGCCATGATGAAGTAGATGTCCGGGACCTGGAAAATGAAATTAAGGATATTTTATCTGCCCTTGCGACTCAATTCCGGACAGACCAGGATATTGGAGTTGTGATCAATGAAAAAAAATGTGCCAAATGTCTTACCTGTTACAGGATCTGCCCCCATGGTGCAATTATTCTAAACGAAAAAAAACGTCCTCAAATTGTTCCTGAAGCCTGTTTTTCATGCCATTTATGCGTGGCCAACTGCCCGGCCTATGCCATTGAATCCACCAATTTCACCAATGACCAGATTACAGACCTGATAAAAAATAAGAAGACTATAAACAACAAGGCCAATGGTAATAAAATCAAAAAAAAACAGAACAAGGAGCACCAGGTGGTAATATTTGCCTGTGAACGATCTGCTGTCCTGGCTGCAGACAAAATCATCCTTCCTGAAAATACCAGACTGATTTCCATTCCCTGCGCCTGCCGCATAAGCTCTGACATGATTCTAAAAACCCTGACCCATGGAGCATCAAAAATCATTGTCAGTGGATGCCATGAAGGGAACTGCAGGTCCATGGAAGGCAGCACCACATCCCGGACTCAGGTTGACCTTGTTTCTAAAATCCCTGGAGTGGACCCTGAAAAGTTGGCATGGAAACCCATTGCTGCAAATGAAACCAGGAAATTTCAGCGCATTATTTCCCAAATATAGACAAGCCAAAATACAGATAAGCCCAGCATAGAAAAGCCAGAGAACAAACCATAAGGATAATAAAAATGGATAATGCAATAATAGATACAGAATCAAAACTGAGCACTCTGCTCAACCATTTAACTCTGGGAGACAATATATCAGAATGCCTTACCTGCGGTGCCTGTAATTCCAGGTGCACCTGGTTTGACGGAGAAGGCGGACCCATGCCCCGGCAGATAGTCCGCATGGCAGCCCTGGGGCTTGATGAACAACTTGCAGCATCCAATATGCTCTGGGACTGCCTTATCTGCAATCGGTGCACCCAGGACTGCCCCATGGGCATTACCATGGACATGGTGGTAACCCGGGCCAGAAGCCTTGCCATTGCCCGGGACCAGATCCCGGAAGACATCAAAAAAGGAATTAAAAACCGTTTGGAAAAGGGGGATGTTAACGGGTTGACCAGGGAAGAATTTGTGGAAACCGTTGAATGGCTGTCCGAGGAATTCAGCGATGAAATGGATGATCCTCAAGCCCAGATCCCCTATGACAGATCAGGGAGTAAATTTCTATACCTGACCAATCCAAGGGAGCTTGGCAGTAACCTGCTCCATCTGACAGCCATGGGAAAATTATTTTATGCCATGAAAGAAACCTGGACCCTGTCATCTTCACACACAGATGTTACCAATTGGGGATATTTTGTGGGCAGGGATGATATTGCCAGGGAAATAGCCCTGATGGTGGTAGAGCCGGCTGAAAGTCTGGGTATTGAAACCCTTGTTTTAAGCGAATGCGGCCATGCATACTATGTGCTCAAAACTCTGCTGCCAGAACTTATCGGCAGGGAACCCCGATTCAATGTCAAGAGCATACCCGAGCTTACGCTTGAATATGCTAAAAAGGGAATTCTTACATTTGATCCTTTGGTTCATCCTTATAAAATAGCCTTTCACGACCCCTGTAATATTGGCAGAAAATCAGGCGGCTATGATGCCCCCAGGGAACTATTAGGCCTGTGCTGCCAGGGTGTGGTTGAGCTGACCCCCAACCGGGAAGATGGAATCTGCTGCGGGGGAGGAGGTGGAATCCTCCAGGACAGCACCACCACGAAAAAACGGATGATCTCCGGCAGGCCCAAGGCAGACCAGATGAAAGCCACAGGCCTTGACCACCTGGCCACTGCCTGTCTGTCCTGTCATCGCCAGCTGGGTGAATTATCCAATCATTTTAAACTGGGAATAAAGGTGAAAACTGTTGCTGCACTGGCTTCAGAATCCCTTGTATTATGACCTGAAATATTCTGTTACATATATAGAAAAGTTTAACTGGGTTGTTACAGTTTGAGCATGATTATTATAAAACATAAATCCGGCAGTGTCGGGGAAATGATTCCAGATTGAATCCTTTTTTTGTGTTTATGGGGAGTGATGGTTGTTTGTTACAACCGGTATCGGATCGGCAAATAGAATAATTGAGTTTTTTAAAA
>JAOZST010000039.1:0-16810 GCA_029939535.1 Desulfobacteraceae bacterium
CCAAAAACCCAAAATCAAAAATGCTTAGAACCCATTGCCAGACTTCAGGCTGGAGCCTGACCCTCCAGGATCCCTATAATAATGTGATTAGAACTACCCTAGAATGCCTGTCAGCAGTCCTGGGCGGCACCCAGAGTCTGCATACCAATTCCTTTGATGAGGCGGTTGGGCTGCCAACGGAATTGTCTGCCAGGATTTCCAGAAACACCCAGATTTTGGTTCAGGAAGAATCCCATATTTGCGACGTGGTGGATCCCTTGGGAGGCTCCTATTATGTGGAGAGTCTGACCCAGAATATCATTGATGAAGTCAGGAAAATTCTGAAGGAAATTGAGGAGCTGGGCGGCATGGCCAAGGCCATTGAATCCGGTATGCCCAAGATGCGTATAGAAGAGGTAGCAGCAAGACGTCAGGCCCGCATTGATAAAGGTGAGGATGTGATTGTGGGGGTCAATAAATACCAGGTTGAGGATGAAGTCCCCATTCCTGTGAGGGAAGTTTCTGAAGATGTCAGAAAAGAACAGGTGGCAAGACTTGTTCAGATCAAAAAAGACAGGGACAATATAGCTGTAAAAAAAGCCTTGGATGATATCACCACAGCCTGTGAAAACGGGGATAACCTTTTGGCTGTCTGCCTGCCCGCAGTTAGAGCCCGGGCAACCGTGGGCGAGATTTCAGATGCCATGGAAAAAGTATTTACCCGGTTTGTGGCCACAACCCAGTGTATTTCAGGGGTGTATGCTGAAAGTGCTGATCCTGAGACCATTAAAGCCTTAAGAAAACGGACCAGGGAGTTTGAAACTAAAACCGGACGCAGACCCAGGATCCTGTTGTCAAAAATGGGCCAGGATGGCCATGACCGGGGGGTTAAAGTTATTGCAACCGCCTATGCGGATTTCGGGTTTGACGTGGACCTGGGACCCATGTTCCAGACCCCTGAAGAAGCAGCCAAGATGGCCATAGAAAATGATGTACATATTGTGGGGGTTTCAAGCCTCGCTGCCGGACATAAAACTCTGGTTCCCCAGGTGATTGAAGAGTTGAAAAATCAGGGAGCTTCTGATATTAAAGTCGTGGTCGGGGGCATAATTCCCCCGGGAGATTACGCTTTTTTAAAAGAGGCCGGTGCATCGGATGTTTTTGGTCCGGGCACTGTGGTGACGGATTCTGCCAACAGAGCTCTTAACATTATCGGTGCATAAAATAGCTGGTTGCATAAAAGAGTTGGGTATATAAAAAAATTAAGTGTTTAAAAATATAGGCCCTAGGGAAAAGAGTAAACATTATGGTAGTGAATGATCCGGATGTGTTGTACCAAGGTATCCTGGACAATAACCGGCGTATGATTGCAAAGACCATGACCCTGATTGAAAGCAATCTTCCAGAGCATAAACAGCTTGCTGGAAAGGTCATGGAAAAAATTCTTCCCTTGACAGGAAAGAGTATCCGGCTGGGGATCACCGGTGTCCCGGGTGTGGGGAAAAGTACATTTATTGAAAATTTAGGTGTTTTTCTTGCCCAGGCAGGTCACAGGGTGGCAGTGCTGGCAGTGGACCCCACAAGCCAGCGCAGCGGGGGGTCCATCCTTGGAGACAAAACCAGGATGGAAAAACTTTCTGCCCTTGAAAATTCCTTTATCCGTCCTTCCCCTGCAGGGGATACCCTGGGAGGTGTGGCTGCAAAGACCCGTGAAATAATGCTGGTGTGTGAAGCCGCCGGTTTTGACGTTATCCTGGTGGAAACCGTTGGAGTGGGTCAGTCTGAAACCAGTGTAGCCTCCATGGTGGATTTTTTCCTGGTTCTGATGATTGCCGGAGCCGGGGATGAACTACAGGGTATTAAAAAAGGGGTGCTGGAACTGGCCGATGCCATTGCCATTAACAAGGCAGATGGTGACAATATCCCTGCCGTTGAAAAGGCTAAAAAAGATCTTGAAATTGCCATGCACCTTATTGCCGGGGAAACCACGACCTGGCAGACTCCTGTGCTGACCTGTTCCTCGGTGATTGAAGACGGAACAAAATCTGTCTGGGAAACCGTGCTGGATCACAGGAGAAAATTTAAAGAGACCAGGGAATTTGATCAAAGACGTAAAAAACAGTCCCTGGAGTGGATGTGGACCCTTGTGGAAGATGGATTAAAGCAGAGGTTTAAAAATAATATAAAGATAAACCAGCAGATTCCCCTTGTTTCCAGGCAGGTGGAAAATGAGAAAATTACGCCTTCAGCTGCGGCTGAAGAGCTGTTGTCATATTTATAATGTAAGAAATTACTAAGAAATAATAAATTAAGGAATAATAAATGAAAATACATGAATATCAGGCAAAGGAATTGTTTAGAAAATATAATGTTCCAGTTCCTGAAGGAAAGGCTGTCTTTTCCGTGGAAGAAGCAAAGGAAGCTGCCAAAGAACTTGGGAGCTTTCCCGTTGTGGTCAAGGCACAAATCCATGCCGGGGGCAGGGGAAAAGGCGGGGGCGTGAAGCTGGCCGCTGACCTGGAGGAGGTGGAGACCCTGGCCAGTGAGATTCTGGGCATGACCCTTGTGACCCACCAGACAGGTCCTGAAGGAAAACTTGTTCAAAAACTTCTCATCGAGGCAGGCCAGAAGATTGAAAAAGAATTGTACCTGAGCCTTCTGGTGGACCGGGCAACAGCTTCCGTGGTTATCATGGCCAGCAGGGAAGGAGGCATGG
Organism: Desulfobacteraceae bacterium; assembly: GCA_029939535.1. Classification (GTDB taxonomy): domain Bacteria; phylum Desulfobacterota; class Desulfobacteria; order Desulfobacterales; family Desulfobacteraceae; genus NBML01. The sequence goes on from JAOZST010000039.1 coordinate 2,696, forward strand.
ACATAGAAAAAGTAGCTTCAGAAACTCCTGAAAAAATCATAAAGGTCCAGGTGGACCCCCTCATGGGTATCCAGGGGTACCAGCTAAGGGAAGTGGGGTTTGGTCTTGAAATCCCTTCTGCTGCTATGAAGCAGTTTTCAGGCCTTTTATCAAATCTTTATAAATTTTTTGTTGTCAATGACTGCTCCCTTGTGGAAATCAACCCCCTGATTCTGACAACTGACAACCAGGTTCTTGCCCTGGATGCCAAGGTGGATTTTGATTCCAATGCCCTGCACCGCCATAAAGATCTCCTGGAACTTCGGGATCTTGATGAAGAAGATCCTTTGGAGGTGGAAGCCTCCAAATTTAATTTAAATTATATCAATCTGGACGGCAATGTGGGCAATATTGTCAATGGTGCAGGACTTGCCATGGCAACCATGGATATTATTAAAAATGCCGGAGCAACCCCTGCCAATTTCATGGATGTGGGGGGCGGAGCCAGTGCAGAACAGGTTGAAAACGCTTTACGGATCATACTGGCAGACGACAAGGTGCGTGCTGTGCTCATCAATATTTTCGGCGGTATTTTACGATGTGATATCTTTGCCCAGGGGGTTGTGGATGCTGCCAGAAAGACCAATATTAATATTCCTGTGGTGATTCGCATGGAAGGCACAAACGTGGATGAAGGAAAGAAAATTCTGGCCAGTGCCGGCCTGGACCTTACACCTGCCAAAGACCTTTCCGATGCTGCCGAAAAAATTGCAGCAGCTGTTAATTAAAGGAGATAATTGTGAGTATATTTGTAAATAAGGACACAAGGCTTCTGGTCCAGGGAATTACAGGCAATGAAGGCAGTTTCCATGCCAGGCAGTGTATTGAGTACGGAACCAAGGTAGTGGCTGGTGTTACCCCTGGCAAGGGCGGTCAGAAAATGGATGCTGTGCCGGTGTTTAATACCGTGGCCCAGGCAGTCAATCAAACCGGGGCTGATGCTTCTCTGATTCTTGTTCCCCCGCCATTCGGGGCAGATGCCATCATGGAAGCAGCTGATGCCGGTTGTAAAATTATCGTGGCCATCACCGAAGGGATACCCATCCTGGATATGGTAAAGGTGAAAAATTTTCTTGCCGCAAAAAAATGCAGGCTCATCGGACCCAACTGTCCGGGAATTATTACACCGGAAGAAACCAAGATCGGAATCATGCCGGGCAAGATCCACAAAAAGGGAAGTATCGGGGTGATTTCACGATCAGGCACCCTTACCTATGAAGTTGTTGACCAGCTGACAAAACTTGGAATGGGTCAGTCCACCTGCATTGGTATTGGTGGAGATCCTGTGAACGGAACTAATTTTATAGATGTATTGTCTGCATTCCAGGATGATGATGAGACCTCGGCCGTTGTCATGGTGGGTGAAATAGGGGGCAGTGCAGAAGAGGAAGCCGCAGCTTATATAAAGGCCAATATGACAAAACCTGTGGTTGGCTTTATCGCTGGGCTGACAGCACCTCCGGGTAGAAGAATGGGACATGCCGGTGCCATTATTTCAGGGGCCAGCGGTACAGGAGAAGTAAAAATTCAGGCATTCAGGAACAATGGAATCCATGTCTGTGAGAACCTGGGACAAATTGGAAGGATTTGTAAAGAAGTATTTTAAATAACCTTAAGGAGGTTAAATTGGAAAGTTATATTATTGAATCACAAAAGAAAAAGAGCCGAATACCAGCCCGGCTGGATCTTGCCCAGAGCGGAACCGGCCTTATTCTGGGACTGTTTATGTGGGTGCACATGATCCTTGTGGGGAGTATTCTCCTGGGGAAAGGTTCTTTTAACTTTGTGGCAAAGACCATGGAATTGTCTTTTCTTTCAGATACGGGTCAGGGATATCCTGTTGTTGTCTTTTTTGCTGTTCTGGGTGTTTTTACCATGTTTATACTCCATGCATTGCTTGGAGTTCGCAAATTTCCCATTTCCTGGAAGCAGCACAGGATCATAAGAGACCAGATGGAGATGATGAATCATACAGATACCAACCTCTGGTATATTCAGGTGGTCACAGCCTTTATCATGTTTTTTGCAGGATCTGTTCATCTGTATATCATGCTGACCAATCCGGGGAGCATTGACCCCTATCTGTCGGCAGACCGGATGATTTCCTATAATATGTGGCCTCTCTACCTGATTCTGTTGATCTGCGTAGAACTCCATGCCACCATTGGTATTTACCGGCTTTGCATGAAATGGGGCTGGTTCCAGGGAAAAGATGCAAGGGCATCCAGAAAAAAACTTAAATTAATAAAAAACAGGCTCACGATTTTCTTTTTATCCGTTGGTGTGCTTGCATTGCTTGTGTTTGTTGTGATTGGTATCAACCATCGGGACAAGGTTGGTGAAAGGTATAAAAGTCATGGGGCTGTTGCTGAAAAGATTCATGTGGAAGAAGCAGCGCCGGCAGTTGAAGCAGCTTTGGCAGTTGAAGAGGATGTTCCTGTGGTTGAAGAGGATGCTCCTGTAACAGAAGAGACCCATGCTCTGGCAGAAGAACCAGTCATTGAAGAAGTCAGCCCCATGGAAGAAGATGCCCATGGAATGGCAGAAGATGTCCATGACAACACGCAACCAGTCGAAACAAATTAATAGGGGAAAGTTAAATGAAAGTCATATATACGGATTCACTTGTTATCGGTGGCGGCCTGGCAGGTTTAAGAGTTGCCATTGCTGCCACCCAGAGGGGATATGATGCCATAGTCCTTTCCTTGATTCCTGCAAAACGATCACATTCTGCCGCGGCCCAGGGGGGTATGCAGGCAAGCCTTGGCGCAGGAATAAAGGGTGAAGGGGATGATGAAGAGATCCATTTTGCAGATACAGTAAAGGGAAGCGACTGGGGGTGTGACCAGGACGTGGCAAGGATGTTTGTGAACACAGCACCCAAGGCCATACGCCAGCTAACAGCCTGGGGCGTTCCCTGGTCACGGGTTACCCGGGGTGACAGGGAAGTAGTTATTAATGGGAAAAAAGTTATTATCACGGAAAAAGATGAAGCCCATGGCCTGATCAATTCCCGGGATTTTGGAGGTACAAAAAAATGGCGGACCTGTTATACCTCTGACGGAACAGGCCATACCATGCTCTATGCCATGGACAACAAAGCCATTCAGCTGGGTATCCAAGTCCATGAAAGAAAAGAAGCCATTGCCCTGATCCATGAAGACGGTGTCTGCTACGGGGCCATTGTACGGGATTTGATCACAGGAGAACTCATTGCCTATGTGGCAAAAGCCACGACAATTGCCACGGGAGGATATGGAAGACTTTACGCCATCTCTACCAATGCAGTTATTTCAGAAGGAATTGGAACTGCCATTGCCCTGGAAACAGGGGTTGCCACCCTGGGGAATATGGAAGCGGTTCAGTTCCATCCCACAGCCATTGTACCGGTTGGTATCCTCACCACGGAAGGATGCCGGGGTGATGGTGGTCTTCTTCTGGATAAGGATGGTTATCGGTTTATGCCGGATTATGAACCAGGCAAAAAAGAATTGGCATCCAGGGATGTCGTGTCCAGAAGAATTCTCGAGCACATGAGAAAGGGCAAGGGGGTTGCCTCCCGCTATGGGGATCATGTCTGGCTGGATATTACCCTTCTGGGCCGTCCACATATTGAAAAGAATCTGAGGGAAGTTAAGGAAATCTGTGAATATTTTCTCGGGATTGATCCGGCCAAGGAGTATATCCCGGTCAGGCCGACCCAGCATTATTCCATGGGTGGGGTCAGAACCAAGGCCACCGGCGAAAGCCAGACTTTGAAGGGCCTTTTCTCCGCTGGTGAGGCAGCCTGCTGGGATCTGCACGGGTTCAACCGGCTGGGTGGTAACTCTGTTGCGGAAACCGTGGTGGCGGGAATGATCGTGGGTGAATTTGTCGCAGATTATTGTGCCCAGAATCCTTTAAATGTAAAAGGCTCCACCATTGAGTATTTTATGAAGAAGGAAGAAAATAAGATTACCGATCTTCTGGTAAGGGATTTTGGTGAAAATCCCTTTAAGTTGAAAGCTGAGATGCAGAAAATTATGATGGATGACGTGGGAATTTTCAGGAATGCCAAAGACCTTGAAAAAGCAGTTGAAGAGTTGAAAGTTTTGAACCAGCGGGCAAAAAATATTGCCTTGAGAAACAGGATCAGCTCATCCAACCCGGAACTGGTGGAGGCGATCCGTGTACCCAAAATGATTAAACTGGCCCAGTGCGTTGCCTATGGCGCCATGCTCAGGACGGAAAGCCGGGGCGGTCATGCAAGGGAAGATTATCCGGAAAGAAATGACAGGGACTGGTTAAAACGGACCCTTACCACCTGGAAAGATGATTCTGCAGATCTTCCTGAAATCTCCTATGAAGAACTGGATATCATGAAAATGGAACTGCCTCCGGCATCCAGGGGGTATGGTGTGGATAATACAGTCCATCATCCAGATACAGCAAAACGGGAACAGGAAATTCAAGAGATCAAAAAAAATAACCCGGATGTGGACAGGTTTGAGCTTCAGAAATTATTGAACCCCATCCCGATTCCGGAAAAATTTAAAGGTAAAAATGAGCGTATAGGCAGGGGGTTTAAATAATGAGTGATCAAGACAGAATTTTAAAATTTCAAATTTTTAGATATAATCCCCAGAAACCGGGTGATAAACCACGCATGGTAACTTATGAAGTTAAAGAAGCCACGGGGATGACAATATTTATCGCATTAAATGATATCCGTGAACAGCAGGATCCCTCCCTGCAGTTTGATTTTGTGTGCCGGGCCGGTATCTGCGGGTCCTGTGCCATGGTGGTGAACGGGAAACCTACCCTTGCCTGCAGGACCATGACTTCTACATTTGAAGACGGTGAGATTAAATTACTGCCCCTGCCCGGGTTTGAGCTGATCGGGGATTTATCTGTCAACACTGGCAAATTCATGCGGGCCATGAGTGAACGGGTTGAATCATGGATACATGACAAGTTTTCCGATGAAGTTAATTTTGAAAAACTGGAAGAGCGCATGGACCCGGAAGTGGCAGATGAAATCTATGAGCTGGAACGGTGTGTGGAATGCGGCTGCTGTGTTTCTGCCTGTGCAACCAAGCGCATGAGGCCTGATTTCCTTTCTGCTGTTGGCTTTATGAGGCTTGCACGGTATTCTCTGGACCCCAGGGATAAAAGGTCGGATGAGGAGTTCTATGAAATCATGGGTGATGATGATGGCGTATTTGGCTGCATGACTCTTCTGGGTTGTGAGGATTATTGTCCCAAAGACCTGCCCCACCAGACCCAGATCGCATATTTGAGAAGAAAAATGGCCCTGATAAGATAAAGATAAAGATAAAATATGGGCAGAAATAAGGGGAAAATAATAATGGAATTTAAATATGAAACAATGTTTCCTTTGGGGCCTGATACCACGAAATACCGCCTTCTGACCAAGGAGCATATCAGGATCAGGGACTTTGAGGAAAAAGAGATTCTCATGGTGGAGCCCCAGGCTTTGAGTATTCTGGCGGCCCAGGCATTTAAGGATGTGGCCCACCTCTATCGGGCTGAGCACCTTAAAAAATTAAGGAATATCATTGATGATCCGGAAAGTTCGGACAATGACCGGTATGTGGCCCTGGAGCTGTTGAAAAATGCTGTTATTGCTTCAAAAAAAGTATTTCCCATGTGCCAGGATACGGGCACGGCAATTATCATGGGAAAAAAGGGACAGCAGATCTGGACCTGGTCCGACGATGACGAGGAATTGTCCAGGGGAGTTTTTCAGGCCTATACTGAAAATTATCTGCGGTATTCCCAGAATGCAGCCCTGACCATGTACAAGGAAATAAACACGAAATCCAACCTTCCTGCTCAGATTGATATTTCTGCAATTCAAGGGGAAGAATATAAGTTTCTGTTCATGGCCAAAGGCGGGGGATCTGCCAATAAGACCGTTCTTTTCCAGATGACAAAAGCCACCCTTAATTCCGAAGAAATTCTTATAAATTTCATGCTGGAAAAAATGCAGGGACTTGGCACGGCAGCCTGTCCTCCTTACTATATTGCCTTTGTCATCGGCGGTACCTCGGCTGAACTGAATTTGAAGGCAGTCAAGCTGGCTTCAGCCCGTTATCTGGATGTTTTGCCAACCAAAGGCAGTGAAACAGGTCATGCTTTCAGGGACAAAGACCTGGAAGAGAAAGTCCTGGTCCGTTCCCAGAAACTTGGACTGGGTGCCCAGTTTGGTGGCAAGCATTTTGCCCTGGATATCAGGGTGATCCGTCTGCCCAGGCACGGAGCTTCCTGTCCCATTGGCCTGGGAGTGTCCTGTTCAGCAGACCGGCAGATCAAGGGAAAGATTACCCGGGACGGAATTTTCCTGGAACAGCTGGAAGAAAACCCTTCCAAATATTTGCCCTTGAAAGATCCAGAGATGGCCCCGGCCGTTGAAATTGATTTGAACAGATCCATGGAAGAAATCCTGGCTGAGTTATCCAGATATCCAGTGGCCACACGTCTTTCCCTGACCGGTAAGATAATTGTGGCAAGGGATATTGCCCATGCCAAATTCATGGAACAGCTTGAGGCAGGAAAAGGGCTTCCCGATTATATTAAAAATCATATCATCTATTATGCAGGCCCTGCAAAGACTCCAGAGGGTGAGGCATCAGGATCATTCGGACCAACCACTGCCGGCCGCATGGACCCATATGTGCCCGTGTTCCAGAAAGAGGGTGGTTCCATGATAATGCTGGCCAAGGGAAACCGTACCCAGCAGGTGACTGATTCCTGCAAAACCCACGGTGGATTTTACCTGGGTTCTCCAGGGGGGCCTGCTGCCCGCCTTGGCAAGGACTTTATAAAAAAAGTAGAACTAATGGAATATGAAGAACTGGGAATGGAAGCAGTCTATATGATAACCGTGGAAAATTTCCCAGCCTTTATCATTGTGGATGACAAGGGCAATGATTTTTATGCGGATCTTTTATAGACAGTTTTATAAATTGTTGGACAGGGCCAGGATGTTTTTGTTAATGCTCATATTCAGGCCTTGATTAACATACTCATGGGTTCCTGGTTCAAAGGGTAGAAAGACAAGGGTAATCTCTTTTGGTGTTACCTTTGACCTGGAAAGAGCTGGCAGATGATCTTTCAAAGGCCGTACCAGGGATGCCAGGGTGATTTTAATACTCTGTACTGCTTCCGATGAGGGCAGGTTGATTGGCAAATGGGTATTTTCTCTGATCTTTTTTTCCAAGGGCGGTGTCGGCTGGGCAATGGCAAGCTGGGTGTTTAATCTCAGGAAAACCTTAGGCCTTATTTTAAAGGCAGGTATCCAGAAATACAATTCCTGGTCTTCCCATTCAGGCTGGATCGATTTTGGAAGGTTTCCCATCCTCACCAGGTCTGCGTAGGATTTCAGGGTGATAGATGTTATATCTGCCTTGATTTTCCAGAATGGAATCATGACATCGTCCAGACGTTGGGGTATGGCACACTTGAATTTGATTTTCCCCAGCCTGTTTCCCCTTGATTTCCACAGGGTCTGGCAATTTTTGCAAACCAGCACAAGGGAATCAAAATTTCCTTCCAAATCCCATCCGCAGCCAGGGCATAGTCCGGATACAAATATGGTTTCCTTTTCCGGCCTGCAAATATCCAGGGTTGAGCTGTCCAGTTCTTCAGGCACAACCCCCTGGATGGGCTTGTTCAGGATTCCGTCAATAATTTGATTTTTAATAATATAAAAAGGAGAATAAATCAGGCTGGTCATTTCACCTATATCCTCCTTAAAAGCCGGGGCCTGGTTTTTTTTATCTGATATTCCCCGCCTGTCTGACTCCATGATTGTGGCTTTGAATTCCAGGGGCCTGACAAATTTACCCTGGGTTTTACTGGAGATAAGTTTCAGGGGAAGTGCCTGGGATCTGAATCCAAGGGAAAAAGGTATCTGCCAGGGATACCCTTCCAGAGCCAGTGTAGATATGTCCAAAAATCTGGTTTCCACTCCTGTAAGATGACAGGAATACCGCACTCCTTTAAATCGCCAATAGGGCAGGTAAATGATTTCAATATCTTTAGGGACATCAGGGGAAGGGGAAAACATATATCTGAAAAAACCCTTTTGGGAGATACAGGATCGGACAAGACAGAATTCACATACAAAAAACAAGGTCTCTTCCCCAAGGGTTATTGGTGCTCCGCATTGGGGGCATTGATGTTCAACCTTGAAACTAATGTTTTTCACCGCATTGGTTACAGAAAATAGAATCAGCCAGGTTTTCAGCTCCGCACTTGGCACAGAAGCGGGCCTTTTCCTTTTTCTGGACAGCCTTTCCGCATCTGGGGCAGAAAAGGGTCCCGGGTGTGATGTTTTTTCCACAGCTCTGGCATTTTTCAAAGATCACCTGCTGGTGGCCGCATTGGGGACAGAAATTAGCATTCACAGGAATGTTGTTTTTGCATTCAGGGCAGGCAATTGTGGGAGGTAAAGTCTGGGTCTCTCCCCCCTTGGATGACAGCTGCTGGGCAAACATACCGGGCAGCATGACCCCAAGCCCCATGCCCATGCCAGCCTGAGCTCCATTGCTGGCAATGCCATCGGAGCCTTCTGAAATTTTTTCCATGGCCATGGCTGTTTTCATCTGCATGAGCTTATTCATGTCATCAAAAACTCCCATTCTGCTTTTGTCATCAATGGCCTTCTGCACTTCAGGAGGCGGGGTAATTGCATTGATATAAAGCTGTGTCAAGGCCAGGCCGAATCTTGAAAAATCCGCCTGGATCCTTTTGGACAATCCCTTTGCCAGTTCATTGTATTGGGCTGGTAAATCAAAGATTGTGGAGATTTTTTCGCCGATATAATCATTAAATCTTGAGACCACCACCCGGTTGAGGTATTGGCTGATTTCCTCTGTGGTATAAACCCCCTGGGTGCCGACCAGGCGGTTTATAAAAAGAACGGGCTGGACAATTTTCAGGTTAAATATGCCAAAGGCCCTGAGTCTTACAAGCCCAAGTTCAGAATCCTTGAAGGCAACAGGATCACGGGTCCCCCATTTTAAATTGAAAAAGGTTTTAAGATTTGTAAAATAAACCTCAGCCCGTAAAGGGCTTTTAAAGGCCCAGGGAAAACTGGCTAATTTGGTTAGAACAGGGATATTGGCAGTCTTCAAAGTGTGACGTCCCGGACCAAAGGCACCCACGGCTTTGCCATTATAAAAGAAAACCGCAGCCTGACTCTCCCTTACTGTTAACTGGGCACCGTATTTTATATCTGCTGACCCCTGTTCCGGCAGTCTATGCACCAATTCCCTGCCGCTTTCGTCAAACCATTCAAGAAATTCTAAAAAAATCAGATTGTCAGTCCCCATTGGAATCCTCCTTTATGGGTGTTGTGGACAATAATTCCGGTAGGCAGAGCCTTGATGGGTGTTCTACATCCAATAAATTTCCCCAGTATTCCTGTCCTCACCCCAGTATTCCTGTCCTCAATTGTTCATTTATATGTTTGATGCTTCAAAGGATACTTGATAATTTCTCACGAGTCAAAAATTATATACAAAATCCAAAAACTGAAAATCGTCTGGAGTGATTTTTCTATGTTAAAGATGTTCATATGAGATATCCTGGAAAATATTTGCAGAGATAAGGTAATCTGATGTAAATTTTCCAGTTATTAGCTGTGACAATCTCCTTGACAAAAGTAACCTTATGGGTTACATTATAATTCGTGATAAAATCATTCAAACATAAGGGGTTGGAAGATTTTTTTTATACAGGTAGCAAAAGAGGAATATTACCAAATCATGCAATAAGGCTTGAAAGGATTCTGGATCGGTTGAATGCAGCAACAGAAATAAAAGATATGAACTATCCAGGTTCCTTTCTCCATCAATTGGCTGGAGACAAGAAAGGGCTCTATTCTGTCAAAGTCTCAGGCAACTGGCGTGTTTTTTTCAAGTTTGAAGATGGTGATGCCTACATTGTGAATTATGATGATTATCATTGAGAGGTGTCACTATGAGAAAAATGATTAGAAAACCAACGCATCCAGGAAACATTCTCAAAGAAGACTATTTAGTGCCTCTTTCAATAAAAATCAAAGATATGGCTGAGATTCTTGGTATTTCAAGAAAAACACTTTCTAAGATTATTAATGAAAGGGGTTCTATTACACCTGATATGGCTTTGCGTTTATCTCGTGCTTTTGATACCTCCCCATCTTTTTGGTTAAATCTACAAAAAAATTTTGATTTATGGATAGCAGAGCAAAACTCAAATGAATGGCAGAAAGTAAAACCTTTTCCTCGGCATGTTTTACACCCACATTCAACAGTAATCAACGAACCAATAGCTTGAGAGGGACCGGGCTTAAGGCGTGGCTTTTTGAAAAGAACTATTCTATTGCTCAGGTAATGTTTCTGGTGGCATCCTTACTGTGAGCCTATACCCAGAGGTCTCTGGAAAATTTTAAGATTGGGGAGGAAATAAATGGAATTGATATTGCTCATTGCCATGACCCTGGATGGGAAAATTGCCCATAATTCCAATGAGATGGTTGACTGGACAGGGAAAGCTGATAAAAAATATTTTGTTGAGATTACACAGGAGGCCGGGGTTGTCATAATGGGATCAAGGACCTTTGATACAATTGGAAAGTCCCTTGCAGGAAGAAAAAACATTGTCATGACCCGAAACAAGAATCGGAACAAGAACAGGGACAGGAAAAATAAGAAAGATAATCTGGTGTTTACAGATCAAGCTCCAAATGAGATAATAAAGGGTTTGCAGGAAGAAGGGTTTGAGAAAGCAGCCCTTATAGGTGGTGCAATGATTAATTCTTTGTTTGTAAAGGAGAATCTGATCACCGAAATCCATGTGACCCTGGTCCCGGCATTATTTGGTAAGGGACTCTCTTTATTTGACGATACATTGTTTGATGAAGCACTGGACTTCAAACTGGGATTAAAGGAGAGCCGGGAACTTGACCAGGGACATCTATTGCTTATTTATAAATTATTATATGATGTGTAATTTTGTTTTATTTTAAAATATGCAGAGGAATGTAAAATGGGAAAAACTGAAAAGATTCTAAAGCTTGAAAAAAAATTAGAGTTTGAAAAGAAATTAGAGGCTGAAAAGAAAAAAAATTTTTTGACCCGAATGTTTAACTGGATTGCAGATGGTAATAAAAAGGCAGCCGCAAAGGGACAATTATGCAATTCCTGAATCAGGGATAAATAATGGGTCTGTATGACCTGTAATAAATATAAAACTGGAATAAAGACAAAACTGAAGTAAAGGCAAAAAAATATGGGAATGGACGTAAAAGGATTGTTGCAGAAAATTAATTTTATTGAAACCGACATGGAAGTGCATAAACAGATTTTGTTTTCCATTCCATCGGATGATAAAGCTGAGATAAAAAAGGTTCTTACGACCATTGCAGATCAGAAAAAACAGATTAAAGAACTGAGAGAGCAAATCAAAAATATTGATGAGAATGAATATAATAAGATTATTGCCATTGAACAGGCCGCTGAAAAATTTCAACAGATCTCCAGGGAAAAGAAATTCGTTCAGGTCAATACCTTGAATGAACAGGGATTATGCTTTATAACCCTGAATGACGGCACCCGGCTGGATTGCCTGGTAACAGCAGAGGAAGAAAATGGAAATTGGACAATTTTGACCATTGACGGTGAAACCAGAGAGTATCCAGCAGGTATGCTTCGCTAAAACCAATTTTTCCAAAAAAAGTGCCGGCAGGGTTTCATCTGCCTGCTTAAATGTTTTCCCTATGAGGGCTGCCGACTCATGGAGGAGTTGGTGTGGCTCCTCAATCTTTTTAAGCAGAGGTGCCAGGTCCGGAATAACTTAGAAAACTGACAATACCCAGCAAAAGAACAACACACCCGATACCGGCACCAATTTTCATTGTAATACTTATGTCTTTTCAACTCATAATTTATTTCCTGTGTTCATAGTTTAAAGATAAATTTTATTTGTATCAGATCCTGTATTTACGGACTTATTTTTTAACTTTAAAAATACGGATCATATCCTTTAATTTTGAGGATAAACCGGTCAGGTCCACGGCACTCTGATGCATTTGTGTACTTTGTTTTGATATATCGTCTGTCACGGAATTGACTCCTGAGATATCCTTTGCAAGTTCTGTGGATACCTGGGAACTTTGAGCAACATTCTCATTGACCTCAGCAATTCCAATGGAGGCCTGCTCTATATTTTGTGCCACTTCTGTCGCACTTGCGGACTGTTCTTCTATGGCTGCGGCAATAGTGGTGACAATTTCATTCACATCAGAGATTACCCCGGATATCTTTGTGACATCCTGGACAGTATCATCAGTGGAACTTTGTATTCCGGTAATTTTTTCCTTAATATCCTTTGTAGCCTTGGCGGTTTGCACTGCCAGGCTTTTAATTTCATCTGCCACGACAGCAAAGCCTTTTCCTGCCTCTCCAGCTCTTGCCGCTTCGATGGTGGCATTGAGTGCTAAAAGATTGATCTGTTCGGCGATCTCCGTGATAACCTCGGTAACCTTGGAGATTTCATGGGCAGCATTCCCCAAGAGTTCAACCCTTTGGGATGCATTATCAACCTGAGTTGCTGCATTGCCTGATATGGTGCTTGCTTCTTCACAGTTTACGGCAACCTCACCAAGGGTGATCTGCATTTGAGATGCCGAATCGGTCACCATACTGATATTTGTGGAAGCCTGTTCACTTGCAGCGGCCACGGAATCCATATTTGAACTCATTTCCTCTGTTGCAGCGGCAACGGTATTTGACATGCCTGATAATTCGTTTGCACCCTCAGACATTTTTTCCGATACAGACAGCATTTCTTCGGAAGAGGCAGTAACCGTCCTGGCATTTGCACCAATATCCACAACAAGATTTTGAAGCCTTTCGACGAATGCGTTAAACCATGTGGTCAATTCTCCAATCTCATCTTTACTTTTAACTTCAATGCGCTGGGTCAGGTCAACATCGTCGGTGGCAATATCCTCCATGCCGTAAGCAACTGTTTTAATCGGCTTGACAATATTTTTATTGATAAAAAAGATCAATCCAAGGATGAGGATTAAAAAGCCGGCATATAAAAGACCAAAAAGTGAAAAAATAAGATTTTTCAACGCATTAATACTCTCCATGACAATATTTGTTTTGATGCCCAGAAGATAAAATCCGGCCTTGGAATCAGCAAATCCATTAAAGTATCCTTTAAAACACAGATACCTGTCATCAAGGATATATTCTGATGCCAGCAATTGTTTTAACAGGCCCTCTTTTTGAACGTGTTCAAAAAAGTCTTTATCCACATCTTTCTGGTTTAAGATATAATTGCCGATCTTTGGTTTTTTATCCATACCTTTTGCAATAGTTAAGAACGCATCATCCATGAAATAAATAAAATCAACACCATAGGGTTTTAAGGTTCTTTTGATTGAATTAAGCCCTCCTTCAAAATTGGCAATACCGATGAATTTATCCTTATCAAGAATCGGGAACAGCCCTTTGAGCCGTATCCCCTTTGAAGACATTTCCATGGCAGCAAAGGATTTTTTTGTTTTTTTAACAAGGGAATACCCTTTAGAATAATCCAGTTTTTCACCAAACTTGTCCGACTTCCAGGACTTGTAAAAGGAGTTTAAATCCTGGTCAATCAAATGGACCTGTACATTTTTAAACCCGGTATTCTCCTTAAAGACTTTGCCAAGCCGTTTCAGTACATTGTTGGCTTTTTCGCGGTCATTATTGAGAACAGCCATTCTAACCTCTGAATTATTTGCTACCTGGAGGGCATTGGTCAGCCATACTTTTTTCTTGGCAGCCATTGCAACTTCAAAGTTCTGCCGGGCCGTTGTCACCGCTTTTTTGATTCGATCCTGTTTTATCGTGTTAAAATACAGGAAAGTACCGATAAGGCTGATAATAAGAATGGTGATAAATCCTGTCAGGGTGATAAGTATCAATTTTGTGTTCAATTTCATGATTTTATATCTCCAGATTAGTTTTATATATTTATTTATATATCATTTTTCATCCAGTATTTCACGAATTAAGGCAGACAATTTTTGAT
>JAOZST010000039.1:16910-26037 GCA_029939535.1 Desulfobacteraceae bacterium
TTTATATATCATTTTTCATCCAGTATTTCACGAATTAAGGCAGACAATTTTTGATTTGTTATCGGTTTTTGAACATATCTGCTGATACCAGCCTCATGTGCCTGGTCCTCAGTAAAATTTTCATGGTAACCTGTACAAAGAATAACAGGTATATCCTTTCTTAATTTTAAAATTCTGGCAGATAGTTCATCACCTGTCATTTGCGGCATGGTCATATCAGTGATGACAAGATCAAAAAGAGCCGGGTTTTTAGTAAAGGCCTGTAATGCTGATGGCCCGTTTTTAAATGTTGTTACTTTATATCCCTGGTTTTTCAGGAGTTCTTGTGATGTCTCAAGAATATCTGTTTCATCATCCACGAGCATGATGTGTTCAGTCCCTTTGAGTAAATTTAATTTATTTTTTTCTGAAAAATTATTAAACTCATTTTTTTCAATGATTGGCCAGAATACTTGAAACGTTGAACCATGGCTGATTTTACTATATGTTTTAATGAAACCATTGTGTTTTTTAACAATACCGGCAACTACAGCCAGCCCCAGGCCCGTACCCTTGCCAACGTCTTTTGTGGTAAAATACGGATCAAATATTCTTGCCAGAGTTGTTTTATCCATACCATGACCTGTATCACTTATTTCGAGTTTGATATAATTACCGGGCTTACAGGAATTCGCCATAGATTCGTTCTGGGATGTAATTTCTACATCAGTCAACGCAACAGATAAGGTTCCGCCTGAATCAGTCATTGCATGATAAGCGTTTGTACAAAGATTTATAACAACCTGGTGTACCTGAGTAGGATCTACTAATACCATTGATCTGGATGATATATTCTCTTGTATTTCAATGGTTGCAGGTATTGAGGAATGTAAAAATTTAAGTACTTCCTTGACAATAAGAAATAATTTAAGTGGTTTGTTTTTATGTCCCACCTGTCTGCTGAATGTCAAAATCTGTTGAACCAGATCAGCAGCCCTTTGAGCTCCTTTAGTCACTTGATCTAAATTTTTCTTTGCTTTTACAGGATCATTAAGGTTCATCCCTGCCAGTTGGGTAAATCCTAAAATACCAGACAAAATATTATTAAAATCATGGGCAATTCCTCCGGCAAGAGTTCCAATGGCTTCCATTTTCTGGGACTGCCTTAGTTGACCTTCTATTTTTTTTTGTTCGGTAATATCCGCCAAATTAACAACAAGACCTGTGTTTGCTCCTTGAAGATCCTTTATGATCGCAGCACTAAGAAGAACATTAATTATCTTACCATGTTTGGTTAACCGCTTTGTTTCAAATCGAACAGGTTTGCCGGATTCATATATTTCTTTTATTTTTTTGTTAGTTATTTTTTGCTGATCCTTGGGAACAAATGGAATACGTTCACCTTGCAGTTCATTTAAGGTCCATCCAAAGATCTCAGTAAAAGCAGGATTTAAATATAATGAATATCCTTTGACGTCGTATACTGCAACAGGATCGGGATTTGCTTCAAAAATTGCTCTTAATTTTGCTTCACTTTTTTTTAGTGCATCTTCAGCCTGCTTGCGCTTGGAGATGTCCCGAACCATAGAAAGAACTATATCCTGCCCGTTGATGTTCATTTTGTGATTGTGTACCTCAATTGGCACAGGGGTGCCGTTCTTATGTATATCCAGTCCCTCAAAGAATTTGCCCCGGGTTAGTTCGTTTCTGATCACGCTTCCCTCTTTATTGCGAATTTCCGGGGCTTGCAGATCAGCTACGGTCATGGTTTGGAACTCCTCATATTTATACCCCAGCATTCTGGATGCCGCAGCATTGGTATCAATTATGTGGTCGTCCAGGGTAAAGGTGAAAATAGCGTCAGGAGCCTCATCAAAAAGCATCCGAAATCGTTGTTCGCTCTCTTGCAGTTCAGCAGTGCGCTCTTTTACCCGTTGTTCCAGTTTCTGGTTACTTTGCTGAAGCGAATCATTCAATGTTGTTATTTTTTTAAAAAGTGCATTGAAATTAAAATAGAGTATGATGAAGGCAAAAAAGAGCAGACCAAGTGCAAAAAGGATTGTCATCACAATGGTACGCGTTGTTCCGGTAATAAGGTCTTCAATATTTAGTAACGAAATACCCCAGGCAATTTTGTTGCCTTTAAAATCTTCAAAACATGTGGTATGTAGAATAGTATAGTTGATACCATTGAGTTTTATCTGTTGTATTTTCTTTTCAAGATCAAGTTGACCCGGAAGTTCCTGAAAATAGGACTTTTTGTCAGAAAAAATGGCATAGTTGCCAATGGCTCTATGGATTTTATCAATAAAAGCAGTCTTTTTGAGTTCTGATTTTGGGAATATAAGAGCAACGTCGACTCCCTTTTGATAGTTTATGTTCAAATGAGTATGGCTGGTTGGATGCAATTGATTAAGAAAGAAATGGGCATCAATACCAAAACCTATCAGACCGATATATTCCTCATTCACAAAAACCGGGCATACGATTCGATACTGGAGTCCTTTTTTTACTATTTCAAATCCGGCAATTATTTTTCTGGTTTGATTACCTTCCAATATGACAGGGCTCAGAGACTTCATATCATCACCGTATAGTTCCGGTTTATGGGCCCTGAGAAATATTGTATTATCAGGATTGGTGAAAAAAAATGATGTAAAATATGGGTTTTCCTTTTTGAATATTTCTAAAAATCGACTGGATAGTTGTAATAATTTATCGCGATCTTTTGCGGCGAAAGAATGTATGATCTTTACTCTGTTTGTGATCAGGGTTTTAATGCGGGACTTGTAGCGTTGGGCAGTCTGTTCAAGCAACAGAGTCATCATTTTTTTTTGATTCTGCTGTTCATTATAAATAATATTTGACAGGACTTGTTTTTGCTGCTTGACAAAAATAAAGAGAAAAACCAGGGTCAGTATGGTGATACTAAGTCCCATTGTAATCAGGGCCCGTGTTCTCGGATTCCTTTTTTTAATCTTGAACATCCTTTATTGCTCTGGAAAGAGACTCATATAAGGCCGCTCTTTCCCGTTCATATTTTAAAAGCCTGTACTACGTAGATCGGACTGTTTTTTGAATTAAAATTAGTGAATTAAAAATTATCACATGAGCAACACAAACACAATAGGGGAAAATACCTATTTTTTGTGTTTAAATTTGCAATATAAAAAGAACTTCTATAGGGTGTGTTTGTTTTTTAACCAAACCAGATAATGATTTTACAAGGCAATAATTTGCAATGGGAACAATTGATATTATTGTGATCGCAGTGGGATTGGCAATGGATGCTGCTGCGGTTTCCCTGGCCGCTGCTGCATCTGGATTTGCAAAGGATGGCCGGGCGGTTTTTCGGCTGGCATTTCATTTTGGTTTATTCCAGTTTATGATGCCGGTAATTGGCTGGTTTATGGGAGTCGGGTTTGTCTTCTATTTCAAGGCCTTTGATCATTGGGTTGCCTTTGCCCTGCTTTTTTTTGTGGGAACCCGGATGATCATTTCAGGCATGGACAAATCAGAAACCATCCACAAAAACGATCCTTCCAAGGGTATGACCATGGTTATGCTCAGCATTGCTACAAGCATTGATGCCCTGGCAATCGGCCTGAGTTTTGCCATGCTGGAGGTCAGTATCTGGTATCCCTCTGTGATGATAGGCATTGTTACCGCTGGAATGTCCCTTTTGGCCATACGCATTGGAAAGGGGTTGGGAATTCTCTTTGGAAAACGTATGGAAATCCTGGGAGGTCTGATTCTAATTTTTATTGGATCAAGGATCTTGTTTTTAGAGTTTTTTGGGAGTACTTAGAACAGATGAATATAATAAATACCATCAGCTTGGAAATGGGGCTGTCTGAAAAACAGGTGGATGCGGCAATGGCCTTGCTGGACCAGGGGGCCAGTATCCCTTTTATTGCACGCTATAGAAAAGAGGTGACCGGGTCCCTGGATGAAGTAGCTGTCATGGATATCCGGGATAGGGCAGCAGCCTTAAAGGATCTGGCAGCCCGGAAGGAATCCATTCTCAAGTCATTGGCGGAAAGAGAATTGTTAAGTCCTGATCTGTATGCCGCCATTGACAAAGCTGTGTCCATGACCGCCTTGGAAGACCTTTATGAAAAATACCGGCCTAAAAAAAGAACCAGGGCCCAGGCTGCCAGGGAAAAAGGTTTGGAACCCCTGGCAGATTTCCTTTTGGCCCAGAAAAAAGGGAATCTTACAGCAGAGGTCATAAAATTTGTCAGTCCGGACAGGGGGATTACCTCCATTGAAGAGGCCCTTGCCGGTGCCAGGGATATCATTGCCGAAACAATAAATGAAGATCCCAGGGTAAGGGCTGGTGTCAGGGAACTTTTTTCCAATAAAGGCCTGATCCAATCCAGGGTTAAAAAGGGAAAAGAGGAAGAGGGAAACAAATTTCAGGATTATTTTGACTGGAGCGAACCAGCGTTTAAAGCCCCGTCCCACAGGATACTTGCCATGCTCAGGGGGAAAAATGAATCCATTCTCACAGTCCATGTACTCCCGGAGGAGGGCACTGCCATTGCTCTGGTGGAACAATTCTTTCTCAGGCATCCTTCAAAAACCAGCCCTGATATACGGGAACAGGTGAAAGCTGCTGTTAAAGATTCCTATAAAAGACTATTGTCCAAATCCATTGAAAAAGAGACAATGGCCCAATTGAAGCTCAAGGCAGACGACAGGGCAATTGCCGTGTTTGTGACAAATTTAAAGGAACTGCTTTTGTCATCTCCCCTGGGTCAGAAACGGGTGATGGCAATAGATCCCGGGTTCAGGACCGGGTGTAAGGTGGTTTGTCTGGACTCCCAGGGGAGATTGCTTCACCATGATGTTATATTTCCCCATGACAAGGGACGGGATAAGGCAAAAATGACCATTGCCTGTCTAATTAAAGAGTACAAGATCCAGGCTGTGGCAGTGGGCAACGGCACTGCCGGTCGGGAGACCCAGACCTTTATCAGGGAGATGGATCTGCCTTCTGGAGTCGAAGTGGTCATGGTGGATGAGAGCGGTGCCTCTATTTATTCGGCTTCTGATATTGCCAGGGAAGAGTTCCCAGACCATGATATCACAGTAAGGGGGGCTGTCTCCATTGGAAGAAGGCTCATGGATCCTCTGGCGGAGCTGGTAAAAATAGATCCCAAATCCATTGGCGTGGGCCAGTACCAGCATGATGTTGATCAGAAACTTTTGCGAAATGCCTTGGATGATGTGGTCAAAAGCTGCGTCAACCAGGTGGGTGTGGAAGCCAATACAGCCAGCAAAGAGCTGCTGGCCCAGGTTTCAGGTCTTAATCCGGCCATTGCCGCCAACATGGTTGAATTTAGAAACCAGCACGGCGCTTTTACCCTTAGGAAAGATTTTTTAAAAGTGCCCCGCCTGGGGCCCAAGGCTTTTGAACAGGCAGCTGGATTCCTTAGAATACAAAAGGGGAAAAATTTTCTGGACAAAAGCGGTATACATCCTGAATCCTATGGGATTGTTGATTGTATGGCCCAACAGGAGGGATGCGAAATTCAGGAGCTCATGGGCAATGTCCAAAAACTTGAAAACATAAATCTGAACTCCCTGGTTACTCCATTGGTTGGCCTGCCCACTTTAAAGGATATTATCAAGGAACTGGCAAGCCCGGGCCGTGATCCCAGGAAGGCATTTCAGGTTTTTCTCTTTGACGACACCATCCACAAGATTACAGACCTGGAAGAGGGTATGAGGGTGCCTGGAATCGTAACCAATGTTACTGCATTCGGGGCCTTTGTTGATATAGGCGTTCACCAGGACGGCCTGGTCCATATCAGCCAGCTGGCAGACCGGTTTGTCAAAGACCCCAATGAAATTGTCTCGGTCAGGCAACAGGTGCGGGTCAAGGTTCTCAGTGTGGATGTCCAGCGCAAACGGATTTCCCTTTCAATGCTTTCATGACCAGTATGGCCAGCTTTTTTCAGGCTGTTTTGGATTCTTTTTGTTCTTCTTCCACCACAATATGGTCTTCACCTTTTTCAGGAGTTGCCCCAATATAGGTCTGGGCAATATTGGCAGAGTACAATAGGATTTGTTTCATCAGGTCCATGAGTTCCAGATGGATTTGAGTTGTTGCAATTGATTCTTCATTTCTCAGGATAATTCTTTTCAAATGCCTTGCCCGGTATTTTGATTCCAGATCCAGATATTTTTTTTCTTTTTTCATGATTTGAAATGCCAGTTTGGTATCTGTTTCTTTAAATGCAGCTTCAAGTAACTTGATCTGTTTTTTTACCTTGCCGTGGTAGATGAGTAATTCTTCTTTTCCTGCAAAGGAAAAATCAAATTTAAGCCTTTTTTTCTTGGCAATCAAAGGCATCATATTCCTATGGATAATATCCCCCATGCTTTCCATATCCTTTACAATGGAAACCATTCCAAAGACTTCTTCTGCCTGCTCTTTTGTGATATTCCCCTGGGCAATATGGGTGAGATATCCGCTTATTTTTTTTTCCAGAAAGTCTATTTTTTTTTCACGCATATCAAGGCCCTGGAGCAGGGTAAGGTCTGGAAATACAGCATCCTTTTTGGGGATTTCTTTGAGTAGAAGTTGGACATCCTCATCCTTATCAGCCTGGCTGGATACATGTTTTTCATCTGAAAGAAAAGGAATGATGATGGCATTAAGCATCCTGCCCAGGAGTTTCGCCATTCTGGCCATTTCAGCCCGGGCCAGATCAATGGCAAGGGATGGAGTCTCCAGCATGGCATCTTCAATATACCAGGTGGTAAGTTCCTGGGATTTGGGCATTAATTTTTTAGGATAGATAAAATAAATGATTTTTGAAAAAAGAGTGATCAAGGGCAGGAAAAAAAGGCCCAGGCTTACATTGAACAGGGTGTGGGCGTTGGCCAGTTGACGGGCTGTGCCTGAATCAAATTTATCAGCCATAAGCCTGATAAGATTGGCAAATTGGGGAATCCAGAAAATAAATAAACATACCCCTGCAAGTTTAAACATGATGTGGGCAATGGCAACCCGTTTGGCTTCCCTGGAAGCCCCTATCCCTGCCAGGGCTGCAGTAACGCAGGTGCCGATATTGGCCCCGAAAATAACAGGGATACCTCCTTCAAGGGTAATAAGGCCCTGCTGGGCCAGGACGATGAGCACACCTGTTGTGGCGCTGCTGCTCTGGACAATAGCGGTAAAGCCTGCACCAAAGAGAATGCCCATTAAAGGATTTTCCAGATCTTTCATAAGGTCAATGAATGGGGCATAGGTCCGAAGGGGTTTCATCACATCACTCATCAGCTTCATTCCAAAAAAGAGGATACCGAATCCCAGAATAATATCTCCCACAGATTTTATTTTCTCTGTTTGGCCAAGCATTTTTACGAGAAATCCAATTGCCACCATCAGCAGGGCATAGTCAGTGAGTTTGAATGCAACCATCTGGGCAGTAATGGTTGTTCCTATGTCGGCTCCCAGTATAACTCCCATAGACTGACCCAGGTTTAAAAGACCTGCCTGGACAAAGCTGACCAGCATCACGGTTGTGGCGCTGCTTGACTGAATCACCATGGTGACAAATGCACCCACAATAAGGGCAATAAACCGGTTGCGGGTGAGGGAGGCAAGGATGGACCGCATTTTATTGCCAGCTGTGTTTTTCATGCCATTGCTCATTTTTTCCATGCCATATAGAAAAAAAGCAAGACCACCGGCAATACCTATGAAAATATCTGCCCAGGAAAAATCTCCAGGTCCTGTAGCCCCTGCCCTGGCAATGGATACAGGCAGGAACCAGAACAATGCGATCCCTGCAAACGTCATTATTATATGATTTCGAGACAGAAAATTATCTGAAACCATGTTATTTTTAAAAATGTCAAATTTGATATTTTCAGGAATTGTTTTCATAGGCTCCTTTATTACTGGTCCAGAGTTTTCACTAGTTTTATTGAAAATAATATAAAAAGTCAATAAAGGAATAAGCGCCTGAGCCTATGTCTATCCCTGGTTTGATAACAGAGAGAGTTTTTGTAATGAAAAATCCATTGAAAAAACAGTGAATCATGGTAGAGTATTTTTATCGTTAATCCTTATCCAGGTTATAATTATATGGAGAACTGAAATGAAAGGTTTAATTAAGTGGGGATTGATCCTTGGCGGACTGTTTCTGGTGCTGGTAGTAGGAGCTGTTTTGCTGGTACCTCAATTTGTGGATGTTCAAAAGTATAAACCCAAAATTGAAGAACTGGTCACCCAGCAGACCGGCCGCTCCTTTTCCATGGGAGATGATATCCAATTGTCAGTTTTCCCCTGGGTGGGGGTTAGTCTTACTGATTTGAACCTTGGCAGTCCAAAAGGGTTTGAAAACAAGGAAATGGTTGCCATAAAAGGCTTTGAAGTACGGCTTAAGGTCATGCCCCTGCTTTCCAGAAGGATTGAAGTGGATACCTTTGTGGTGGACACACCCCGGTTTTTCCTGGAGAAAAATAAGGACGGCAAGGCCAACTGGGAAAATATAGGTCCGCCGAAAGAATCCGGTAAAGAGGAGTCAAAGAAGCAGGAGAAATCAGCTGGGCCTGCAGATGGAAAGTTGCCAATAGAATCTCTGGTTGTAGGCAATTTTTCTATTTTAAACGGGCTTGTTTCCTATGTGGATAATACCACTGGTTTGAAAAAACAAATGTCTGATTTTAATCTTACCCTGAAGGATATCAGCCTGGATAAACCCATTGGAGTAAATCTTTCTGCAATCATAGATGGCAAAACATTGTCCCTGGAAGGGAAGGCAGGCCCTGTGGGCAAAGAACCAGGAAAAGAAGACATTGCCCTGGATTTAACCCTTAAGGCCCTGGAAATTTTGAATGTCCAGGTCAAGGGAATGATTATCCAGCCCATGGCTGAAGGAAAAATTGCCATGGATCTGGATGTGGCGCCCTTTTCACCCAGAAAGCTTTTTTCCCTTCTGGGTCAGGATTTTCCTGTTATTACCCAGGATCCCAAGGCCCTGGAGAATCTGGCTTTGAAAGCAAAGGTTAAAGGAAATGCCCAGGCAATAACCATTTCAGAAGGCTTATTGGTTCTGGATGATTCCAAGCTTACCTTTCTGGCCCATGCCAAGGCCTTTGATAAGCCGGACATTAAATTTGATCTGGC